>JAOUPR010000125.1 GCA_029879725.1 Gemmatimonadota bacterium
CCGTCGTCGTTGGCGCCGGGGGCCGGGTTGTCCCACCGCGACCAGTCGAACGTTCCGTCCCCGCGGCGGGCCACGGTGTCGTAGTGCCCGCTCACGTAGACGCGGCGGTCGCTCCGGCCGGGGAGCACGGCCACCACGTTGCACAGCTCCGTCGCTTCCGTGATGCGCCCCTGGGGCTCCACGTCATAGCAGTCCAGGGACACGTCCAGCGCGGTGGAGAATCCCCGCATGGTGGCCAGGATGTATTCCCGGGCCGCGCCCACTCCCCAGTCGGTGCGATCCGAGTGGGAGAGGGAATGGCGCGTCTCCAAGGCCGTGAGGGCCCCGAGGTACTCCTCGAGCCGCTCGGGAGAGATCTCGGCGACGGCGGAGGCGATGCGCGGATCGACACGCGACATCTGGGCTCGTGCTTCCGACGTCGACCCTGCCGCCAGAAGGGCGAGGAGAGCGATGGCACGGAGGCGCGATGGGGAGGAAGGCCTGCGCATGGGTGAAGATCCTCGACTCTGCGTGTTCAGGGGATGACCGGGATGGTGAGCCGATGAAGGAGGACGGCGGCCCGCTTGGTCTGTTGCGCGAGCGTGGGGAGGTCGATCCACTCGTCCACCGTGTGGTCGTTCCCGCCCCCGGGGCCGAGCCCGTCGATGGCCATCTCCACCAGTCCGGCGGTGAAGGACACGTCGGCGGCCCCGGCGTTGCGTGGGTCCACCGCGCTCACGGGGCCGAAGCCGAGGTCCCGACTCACCTGGTCGAATCGGGCCAACAGGCGGTGGTTCCCCTCCGTGGGGGCGAGGGGCGGATACCCCTCGTCGAAGGTGATGGTGGCCGAGGTCCCGGGGAGGCTCTGCTCCACGATGAAGCGCATCTGCGCACGCGTGGACTCCACCTGCTCCGGTGAGATGGCCCGCAGGTCGCCGGTGATCACGGCGTGCCCCGCCACCACGTTGCTCTTCCCGAACGCCGTTCCGGTGGCGGTGAAGCCGTCGTACGACACGTCGGTGCCCGCCACCATGACGCCGGGATTGAAGGTCAGCAGAGGGGTGCCCGCCAGGCGCTCGTAGAACCGGTGGAGGATGCGGCCGGCTTCGTAGACCGCTCCGGCGCCCACCTCCGGCTGGAAGAGCTGCGACGAATGGGCCGGCGTGCCCGTCACGTCCACCCGCCACCCCGTGGATCCCCTCCGCGCCACCACGGCCGTGCGCGGATCGCTGTCCCCGTTCTCGAAGGCGACCGCGATGTCCGCCTCCTGGGCGGCGGCAACCAGCGCGGCCTTGGAGAGGGCGAGGGGGCTCCCACTGCGTTCCTCGTCTCCGGTCATGACGATGGTGAGCGACATGCGGTCCAGCTCGCCCGTGGCCTGCAACGCCTTCAAGGCCTGGACGATGACCACGTCGCCCCCCTTCATGTCCACGACCCCGGGGCCCGCGCCGCGGTCGCCGTCGCGCTGGAAACTCTGGAAGGGACTCCCCGGCTCGAAGACGGTGTCCAGGTGTCCGATGAGGAGGATGCGGGGCCCGCTCCCCGAGCGGCGGGCCACCAGGTGCCCGGCGCGGTCGAAGGGGGTTCCGTCCACCCATTCCGTCTCGAAGCCGAGGGCGTCGAACTCCGCCCGCAGCACCCGCCCCACCTCGCGGACCCCGTCGAAGTTCATGGTGCCGCTGTTGACGTTCACAAGGCGCTGCAGGAGGGAGATCCCTTCCTCGGCCCGGGCGTCCACCTCCGCGACGATGCGATCCTCCACGGCGGACGTCGCCCGTTGTGCCGCCAGATCCGCGGGGACGGCGGCGAAGGTGGCCGCGGCCAGGGCGACGGCGAGGGCGGTCCGCATCCGGATGGGTGGGTAGCGCATGGTGCTCCAGGGGGTGATGGTCGTCCAGGGACGGCAAAGTAGGCCGCGTTCCCCTGGTGGAGAAGGGCCGGCTTGCGCAGACTTGGGTCCCCCCCACCACATCTTCTCTCCGTGGAGCCATGAGACGCACGCGACCCATCCCCGTCCTGGACGGGCACAACGACACGCTCACGCAGATCCGCACCGCGCCTCCGGGGAAGGAGCGGTCCTTCCTGGAGCGGAGCGAACACGGGCACGTCGACCTCCCCAGAGCCCGGGAGGGGGGGCTGGCCGGGGGCTTCTTCGCCATCTTCACGGCCTCGCCCGGCTACGAGCGCGTGGTGGGCCCGCTGATGGACGACGAGGGTGTCGTGATCCCGGGGGGGCGGTCCATACCGCTTCCGCCCCGCCTGGACCGCCGCGTGGCCCTGCGCTGGACGCTGGCGGTGATGTCCGACCTCTTCCGCCTGGAAGAGGAGTCGGGAGGGGAGGTGGTGGTGGTGCGCTCCGCGGCCGATCTGTCGGCGTGCCTCCGCGATGGCCGGCTCGCGGTGATCCTCCACATCGAGGGGATCGAGGCCGTGGACACGCGCCTCGAGGCGCTGGACGTGTTCCACCAGGCGGGGCTGCGCTCCCTGGGTCCCGTCTGGAGCCGTCCCAACGCCTTCGCCCACGGCGTCCCCTTCGACTTTCCCCGGAGTCCGGACACGGGTCCGGGGCTCACGGACGCCGGACGCCGGTTGGTGGAGAAGTGCAACCGTCTGGGCATTCTCGTGGACCTCTCCCACCTGAACGAGAAGGGGTTCTGGGACGTGGCGAGTCTGTCCGACGCTCCGCTGGTGGCCACCCACTCGGCCGTCCATGCGCTCTGTCCCTCGCCGCGGAATCTCACCGACCGGCAGCTGGACGCGGTGGGCGCCAGCGAGGGAGTGGTGGGGATCAACTTCCACGTCGGCTTCCTCCACCCCGCCGGAGACGTGAATCCCGAGGAGACCTCCGTCACCCGGATCGTGCGGCACGCCCGCTACGTGGCCGACCGTATCGGGGTGGAGCACGTGGCGCTGGGCTCGGACTTCGACGGCGCCACCATGCCCGGCGACCTGGGAGACGTCACCGGTCTTCCGCGCCTCCTGGACGCCTTCCTGGACGGTGGGTTCTCCCGGAGCGACGTCCACCTCATCGCGCACGGGAACTGGGAGCGCGTCCTGGCCGAGACGTGGGGAGGGTAGGGGAGGAAGGCGGCGGAGAGGGACGGCCCGGTTCAGCGTCCCTTGAACTCGGGCTTCCGCTTCTCCACGAAGGCCTTCACGCCCTCGCGCCCGTCGTCGCTGGCGAACGCGGCCAGGAAGAGTTCCTTCTCGTGCTCCAGCCCGGCGCGCAGGGGCATCTCGAAGGCGGCGTTCACGGCCTGCTTGGCCAGCTTCAGCGACACCGGGCTCCACCGCGCCATCTTTCCGGCGATCTCCAGCGCCTTCTCCAGGTGGAGCCCTTCGTCCACCAGCACTTCCACCCACCCGATGCGATGGGCCTCCTCGGCCTCGACGAAGTCGCCGGTGCACGAGATGAGCATGGCGTGCCCGCGTCCCACGAGGCGGGCCAGGCGCTGCGTCCCGCCCCCTCCGGGGATGAGTCCGATGCGGATCTCGGCCTGGCTCAAGCGGGCGGTCCTGTCCGCCACCCGGACGTCGCACGCCAGGGCGAGCTCGGAGCCTCCGCCGATGCAGAAGCCATGGATGGCGGCGATGACCGGCTTGGGGAACTCCCCCACCACTTCGTAGATGCGGGGCTCGGCGTAGACCGCCCGCTGCTCCATGGCGGTACGGGCCGCGAACTCCGAGATGTCGGCCCCGGCCACGAAGGCCTTGTCGCCCGTGCCGTGGATCACGACGACCTTCACGTCGTCGTCCCGGGAGAGGTCGGCGAAGATCTCCTTGAGGAGCCCACGCACCTCGGCGTTGAGCGCGTTGAGCTTCTCCGGCCGGTTCAGGGTGATGACGGCGATGGCGTCATCGCGCTTTTCCAGGAGCACAGGAGCGTCGGCCATACCAGATTCGATCCCGGGAGGATGGGGTGCGGAGGTAGCGGTGGGAGCCCGGAGGACACACCATTCGAGCCTTCATGGTACCGGATGGGGCTCCGACTTGCCACCTTTCGTGGACCGCGTTCGGGCGGCGGCGCACACACCACGGACCACCAGGCATGACCGGCTCCACACGCATCCCCAGGATCATCCACCAGACGTGGAAGACGCACGCGATTCCGTCTCGCTTCCACGGGCCGGCGGAGTCCTGGCGGCGGCGGCATCCGGAATGGGAGTACCGCCTCTGGACCGATGACGATCTCGACGCCTTCGTCCGGGAAGAGTACCCGCGGCTCTATGGCCTGTACCGGAGCTATCCCCGCCACATCATGCGGGTGGATGCCGCCCGCTACATGATCCTGCACCGGATGGGCGGGCTCTACGCGGATCTGGACGTGGAGTGCCTGCGCTCCTTCGACGCCTTCGCCGGGCATGCCGTCGCCCTTCCCGTTACCACGCCCTTCGGGTACTCCAACGACCTCATGATGGCGGTACCGGGGCACCCGTTCTTCGCCCGTCTGCTGGATCGCCTGGAGGGGGCGGCTTCGCGATGGGCACGGTCCTGGTGTCCTCCCTATCTCCAGGTCATGCAGGCCACCGGATCCCTCTTCCTCACGGGGAGCGTGCGGGGCTGGCCCGATCCGGAAGAAATCCACCGCATCGCGCCGCTCCTGTACAGTTCCCAGGATCGGGCCTCCGCGTACGTGTACCACCATCCCGGGAACACGTGGGGCGAGTGGGATGCCCGGGCCATCCGCCGGGCCTATCGCCACCGCTGGACGACGGCGGCCGCGGGGGCGGCCGCCGTCGTGTGGGCCGGGCTGACGGGATAGGGCGATCCCCCGTCACTTCACCTGGAAGGTGATGGCGAAGGAAACCCAGACCGGCACGGGCACACCCTCCGAATCCTTCGCCGGGCTGAAGCGGTAGGCCCGGGCGACCCGGAGGGCGGCGTCGTCCAGCGCCTGGTGCCCCGACGTCGTGTCGATGCGCCGATCCTGCACCATTCCGTTCTCGTCGATGAGGAAGTAGACGCGAACCCTCCCTCCTACCCCGGCGTCGCGCAGGAGGGGCGGATATTCGGCGTTCAGCGCGGCGACGACCTCGTCGCGGTTCAGGACACTGGGGGCCACCGTGAAGGGCGTGAACGTCGGACCGGAGGAAACGTCCTTGGCCGTGACCACGCTGGCGTCCGGAGTCGGGGCGGAGGTTTCCGTCGCCTCCGGGTCCACGATGGGATTGTCCACTCCGCACGCCTGGGCGCCGGCCAGGGCGGCCAGGGCCAGGAGAAGGGCGGCGGAGGGGTAGGTCCAGGGGGTGGTCTTCCTGGTCATGGCGAGTATCCTCGTCTGGAGGGCACGGGCGCTCTCGGAGAAGGCCGGGAGCGCGAGGGGGAGTTCGGTGAGGTGGGCGGCCACGGAGAGGAGCGCCGTTCCATACGCGTGGCGGTCGGGGCTCCGGGCCAGCACCCTGGCGTCGCAGTCGACCTCCATGGCGGTGCGGAGGCGGCGGAGCTGCCACCAGGCCAGGGGGTTCCAGGGCATCATCCCGGCCAGGGCCAGTCCCACGGCCAGGAGGCGGGAGTCTCCCGCGCGGAGGTGCTCCTCCTCGTGGATGAGGACCATCCGCAACTCTTCCGCCGGGAGGCTCAGCGACCACTCCGGGAGGACGATCCACGCGTGCAGGAAGCCGGCCACCGCCGGCCCGCGGTCGGGTGAGACCAGCACCGGGTGGCCTTGCAGGGTGTGGGGGCGCCACGTCCCTCTTTCCCGGCGCAGGGTGCGCGAGCCCCTCAGGAGGAATACGACGACGCTGAGGCTGGCCGCTCCCCAGAGCCAGGGCGCGGCCGCTTCCAGCAGCGGGAACCAGGGGGGTACGCCCCCGCTTCCTCCTCCCACCGCCAGCCCGCCCAGGTCCACGATCACGGCGGGGAGGAGGGGTGATCCGGAACCGGGGAGCCGGGCCGCGAGAGCCGGGAGGGCCGCCGTGCCCAGGAGGACCGGGCCGGCCGCCATGGCCGCGGCCCATACCCAGCGCGTGGGGAGTCCGAGGCGGCGCAGCCCCGCCTCACCGGGGAGCGCCGCCGCGGAGGCGATCAGCGAGACGGCGGTCAGGAAGAGGATGATGGAGAGCGTCATGGCGCCTCCTCGTCCAGGCGCCGCTCCAGAAGGTCACGGAGGCGCTCCAGATCGTCCACGGACAGGGTCGCGTCGTCGACCAGCCGGGTGAGGAGAAGCTCCGGCGATCCGGAGAAGAGGCGGTCCTTCAATCGGCGCAGCGCGCTGGTGCCGGCTTCGTCCCTCTCCACCAGGGGGCGGAAGCGGTGTGCCCGGCCCTCTTCCGTGTGCGTGACGTGCCCCTTCTCCTCGAGAACGCGGAGGAGGGTGAGGACGGTCGTGTACGCGAGGTCGTCGGAAAGCGCGTCCCGCACTTCCGCGACGGTGGACGGTCCCCGATCCCAGAGGACCGTCATGATGTCCAGCTCGCGGTCGGTGAATTGAATCTCCATGCCATCTCCTACTAAAGAGTTAGTAGATGATGGAACGGGTCCGCTTCGTTGTCAACTAGAAAGCTAGTAGATGTGGGTCACCACTCGTAGAACCCGCGTCCGCTCTTCTTCCCCAGCTTCCCCTCGGCCACCATGCTCCGGAGGAGCTCGGGGGGGCGGAACGCCTCGGAGTCCAGCGTCTCGTGGAGGTATTCGGCGATCCCGAGGCGGACGTCCAGCCCCACCAGGTCGGTGAGCCTGAGAGGGCCCATGGGGTGGCGGTATCCCAGCTCCATGGCCTTGTCGATG
>JAOUPR010000078.1 GCA_029879725.1 Gemmatimonadota bacterium
GCAGGTGCTCCTGAATCTCGTCACCAACGGATCCGAGGCCGTGATGGCCGGTCCGGGGAAGGGGACGGTCACGGTCGAGGTGACCCGACGCAGGCTCGATTCCGCGTGGTTCGGGAGGGCATTCGTGCGGTCCGGGCTTCCGGAGGGCGACTACGCCGTGCTCACCGTCACCGACGAGGGCACCGGAATCGCGCCCGAGACGTTGAGCCGGATGTTCGACCCCTTCTTCTCGTCCAAGGGCCCGAGCCGGGGACTGGGTCTGGCCGTCACGATGGGTGTGATCCGTGGTCACGGCGGATCCCTGGTGGTGGACACCGAGGTCGGCGTGGGGACGAGCTTCCAGGTCGCCTTCCCTCTGGTGGACGTTCCCGAAGCCCCCGAGGATCATCCCCCTCCCGCGGAGGAGAGCGGCTCTCCGCGGACGGTACTCATCGTGGACGACGAGCCCATCGTCCGGTCCGTGCTGTCCCGGTTGGTTCAGGCGCACGGGCACCAGTCGGTGGAGGCCCGGGACGGAGACGAGGCTCTGGAAGTGCTTTCGCGCAACGGGCGCGGCGTCGACCTGGTACTCCTCGACCTCACCATGCCGGGGCGCGGAGGGATCTCCACGGTGCAGGAGATGAGGGTGCGGGGGTTGGATACGCCGGTCCTCATCATCAGTGGGTACAGCAAGGAGTCGGTGCCGGAGGATCTGGACGTGGTCGGCTTCGTCCAGAAGCCGGTGCGCGCCGCGGTGCTGAAGGAGGCGTTGGAGGGCGCGCTCGGTGCAGGCGCGCCCGGGGCTTGACCTCGATCCCGGTACGGCTACCCTATCTTTTCGGATCGATTCCCCCGGGGTGTCCGGGGACGTTGCGGACCAGCGGGAGACGACACCCATGAGTACGGTACTCGACGAATTCTCCTGGCGGGGGATGCTCCAGGATTCCACGGACGGTGCCGCGGAGCATTTCGCGGAGGCCGCCCGCACGGCGTACATCGGCTTCGATCCCACGGCGGCCAGCCTGCACGTGGGATCCCTCCTCCCCATCATGGGTCTGGTTCACCTCCAGCGGGCCGGCCACACGCCCATCGCTCTGGTGGGCGGGGGCACGGGGCTCATCGGGGATCCGTCGGGCAAGACCCAGGAACGGCAACTCCTCACCCGGGAGAAGGCGGCGGAGAACGCGGAGGGGATCCGACGGCAACTCGAGCATTTCCTCGATTTCGGCGCCGTCTCCAATTCCGCCCGCATGCGCGACAATCTGGACTGGCTCGGAGCGCTGCCCCTGGTGGACTTCCTCCGCGATATCGGGAAGCACTTCTCGGTGAACCAGCTCATGGCCAAGGAATCCGTGAAGAGACGCCTCGCCGACGAGGAGACCGGAATCTCCTTCACCGAGTTCAGCTACGCCCTCCTCCAGTCGTACGACTTCCTCGAGCTCTTCCGGCAGGAGGGGTGCACGGTGCAGCTCGGGGGGAGCGACCAGTGGGGCAACATCACCTCGGGGATCGACCTGATCCGCCGGGTGGAAGGAGAGCGGGCTTTCGGGGTCGTGTTTCCCCTCGTGACCAACTCCGCGGGAACGAAGTTCGGGAAGTCGGAGGCCGGGAACGTCTGGCTGGACCCCGACCTGACCTCCCCGTACCGCTTCTACCAGTTCTGGATCAACACCGAGGACCAGGACGTGGTGCGTTACCTCAAGTTCTTCTCTCTCCTTCCGCGGGAGGAGGTCGAGGCGCTCGAGGTATCCGTCCGGGACGAGCCGCACACGCGGCGCGCCCAGGAAGCGCTGGCCAGGGACGTGACGCGGCGGGTTCACGGCGACGCGGGTCTCGCCGGTGCGGAACGTGCCACGCAGGCGCTCTTCGGGGGAGACGTCACCGGACTGTCGGCCATGGAGATCGCCGACATCTTCTCGGAGGTCCCGTCGTCGAAGGTGGGGCGTGACGCTCTTTCGGGGGCCGGCAGGTCGCTGGTGGAGGTCCTCGCCGACTGCGGGGTGGCGTCGTCCCGGGGCGACGCGCGCCGTGCCATCGAGGGCGGTGGCGTCTACGTCAACGGACAGCGGATCACCGAGGTGGACCGTACCGTGGGGATGGACGACGCGGTGGACGGACGTTTCGTGGTGCTTCGAAAAGGCAAGAAGAACTACCACCTGGTGGAGGTGGAGGGGTGAAACGAAGAGAGAGGCGGGCCGCTTCGCGGCCCGCCTCTCTCTCGTGCCGTTCCGTCGGCGGAACGTCTAGAAGACGCTCATGCTCCAGCCGACCACCAGTCCCCAATCCACGCCGAGCCAGGGCGAGTCGTAGTCCCGGCTGATGGGCGTGAGCGCCTCGAGCGTGAGCCGCTGCCCACCGAACTTGTGGTCATCGGGGAGATAGAAGTTCACTCCCATGGGGATGTAGACCACCGTGCCGCTCGAGAAGTACGCTTCGTGCCCCGGATCACGGGTCGGGTTCAGCGCGGGGTCCTGTCCGCTGATGCCACCCCATCTCTCCCACTTCAGACGAGCCGACACGGAGAAGTACTCCGACACCTGGTATGCGGCCCACCCCGAAAGGTCGAGCCGGGACCCGCGCCGGAAGCCCCGCGCGTTGGTGCCGAAATTGATCTCGCCGCGGATCTGAGCGCCCACGGATCCATGTTCGTTCTGGACCAGGATGGTCATCCCCGGGAGCGCGGCGAAGGTACCGCCTCCGATGCGCATGTCGTAGGGGACGAACTCCAGCGCCGCGAAGGGGGTCGGGCTCAACTGGTAGATCCGCCCCACGGGAACCCGTACTCCGCCCTGGAGGTGCGCCTGGATCGGTCCCTGGTTGAAGAAGCGATAGAGCGCGGCCACGTCCAGATCACCCACCTGCTGGGTCATGGTGGTGTAGAAATAGCTCGTGGTGATCTGCTCCCGGGTCCGCCGGGTGACCCCTATGGATCCGGTGAGGGTCAGATCATCGAGGAGGCCGAAGGCCCCGTACGCGGTCTGGGTCAGGTCCACCAGCGACAGCGGGATCACGGGGTACCCGAATTGATCGGTGAGCTTCTCCGGAGACCAGAGCGATCCACCGAAGTACACACCGTTGCTGTGTGTCGTGGAGAAGCGGTACGAGACTTCCAAGGCACCCTTGTCGAGCACTCTGTCCCACGAGACTCCCGCGGGCGCGGGCGCGTCGGGACGCTTGGACGTCCATACGTACTCTTCCTGGGCCGCTGCTGGAGCAGCCATGGCCATCAACGCGAACACCACCAGGCTCTTCCGAACCATTCGAATCATCCTCCGGCACGGTGTGGGGCAGACGGCCCCACGATCCACTGAACTGTCCTTCAAAATGGGCCCATCCCCGGGAAAAAAACAAGTGTTTCCTTAAATCGGGTTTCCGGGAGGGTCTTCGCCGACCCTGGGAGGGCCGCCCGGACCGGCCCGCACGCCACCGGCGGGAACGCCCCGGACGGTGTCCTCCGACCCCGGAGCCCGACGCTCACCCTTGACCCCCGGAGGGGGTCTGCGCAACGTCTCCCTTCGCCGGAAGTCGTCGGGCAGGCCGTGGACACTGCTTCATGAGAGGAAGAGATGGACACCCCACTGGTCGGAGTCGTCATGGGGTCCCGGTCGGACTGGGACACCATGGCCCACGTCGTGGAGATTCTCGACACGTTGGGCGTTCCCCATGAGGTCAGGGTGGTTTCGGCGCACCGTACGCCCGACCTCCTGTTCGAATACGCGTCCACGGCGGAGGCCCGGGGGCTGGAGGTGATCATTGCCGGAGCCGGGGGTGCGGCCCATCTGCCCGGGATGGTCGCGGCCAAGACGGTGCTTCCCGTGTTGGGTGTTCCGGTCCAGTCGCGGGCCCTCAACGGCCTGGACTCCCTCCTTTCCATCGTCCAGATGCCCGGAGGTGTCCCCGTGGGGACGCTGGCCATCGGGAAGGCGGGAGCCACCAACGCGGGGCTCCTGGCGGCATCCATCCTCGGATCGAGCCATCCGGAGTTTCGCGAGGCGCTGCGGGCGTACCGTGCCGGACGCACCGAGGCGGTTCTGGCGGATCCCGACCCCAGGGTGGAGCCGTAGCTTCGGCCATGGGATGGACGAAGCCATGAACGTCGGGGTGCTCGGCGGTGGCCAACTCGGCCGTATGCTCGCTCTGGCCGGCTATCCTCTGGGGATGAAGTTCCGGTTCCTCGAAGGGAAGTCCCCCGCGCCCGTGGATCACCTGGGCGCCGTGGTGCGCGCCTCGTACGACGACATGGCGGCTCTGGACGCCTTCGCCGACGGACTGGACGTGGTGACGTACGAGTTCGAGAACGTCCCCGTGGACTCCGCGCTCCATCTGGCCGAGCGGGTTCCCGTGCACCCCGCCCCTTCGGCGCTGGCCATGGCTCAGGACCGCCTCAAGGAGAAGCAGGACTTCCAGGGACTCGGCGTGCCCACGGCTCCCTTCGTGGAGGTGTCGTCGCGGGAGGGATTGGAGGAGGCGATGGCCCGGCTCGGTCTTCCCGCCGTCCTCAAGACCCGCCGGTTGGGGTACGACGGGAAGGGCCAGGCCCTGCTGCGAACCCCGGACCAGGCCGACGGAGCCTGGGCGGAACTCGGATCGGTTCCCCTGATCCTGGAGGGCTTCATCGACTTCACCCGCGAGCTCTCCATCCTGGCGGTGCGAGGGGTGGACGGGGATTGCCGCTTCTACCCGTTGGTGGAGAACGTGCATCGAGGCGGGATCCTCTGGACGTCGGTGGCGCCGGCCCCCGACGTCACGCCAGCGCTCCAGAGCGAGGCCGAGGACTACGCGCGTCGGGTCATGGAGGAACACGGGTACGTGGGCGTCGTCGCCATCGAGCTCTTCCAGGTGGGAGACCATCTCGTGGCCAACGAGCTCGCGCCCCGTGTCCACAACTCGGGGCACTGGACGCAGGACGGAGCCGTGACGTCCCAGTTCGAGAACCACCTCCGGGCGGTCTGTGGTCTGCCACTGGGCGACACCGCGGCCTCCGGGTACGCGGCCATGGTGAACCTCCTCGGAGACGTGCCCGCCCACGCGGAGATCCTGGGTGTACCCGGTGCGCACCTCCACCTGTACGGGAAGAGCCCGAGGCCGGGAAGGAAGGTGGGGCACGTGAACCTGGTCGAGCCCACCCGCGACGAGCTCCGGGAAGCCTTGTCCTTGGTGGAGGAGGCCGCGCGGAGAGCCGGGTCCTAGTCGCTGGGGCGCCAGCCGGTCACCGCCCTGCGAGGGACCATGCTCGCGTCGCCGGGTCGGTCCTCCTCGTCGTCGCGGCGCTTCCCTTCTTCTTCGTCTCGCCTGCCCGGGTCCAGCGCCTCGGATCCCCATGCGCCATGATCCGAACGCGAAGCTTCCGTCGGGGCCGATTTGGACCTATCGTATGGGCCTGACGGCGCCGCCCGGGAAACGTTCCGGGGCGGCGTCCGAGTATCATCCCCCTCCCCCCCACCACTCGCTGCCCGCAGGTCGTATCATGCTGGAAGAAATCCGGGAAAAGATCGAGTCGGAGATCGCGGATCTCACTCGGGAGCTCAACGTCGACCTTCCCCAGCGCATCAAGATCGCTGTCGAGCATGGGGATCTCCGGGAGAACTCCGAGTACAAGTCCGCGCTCGAGAGGCAACAGTTCGTCCAGGCGCGCCTCAACCATCTGAGCACGCGCATGTCCGAGCTCTCCCAGATCGACGTCAGCGAGATGCCCTACGACAGGGTGGGGTTCGGCTCACGGGTCAAGATCTACGACGTGGCCATGGAAGAGGAGTTCGACTTCACCATCGTGGCCGGGGATTTCATCGATCTGGACGCCGGACACGTGTCGCTCGCCTCTCCCATCGGCCAGGGGCTCCTGGGCGCGAAGGAGGGAGAGGAGGTCGCCGTCCGTCTCCCCATGGGTGAACGCAGCTACCGCATCCTCGCCCTCACCACCCTTCCCCAGCAGCTCGAGGGGCGGTAGGCCGTTCTTCAACCCAGGGGAACGAGCCGCCGTTCGATGTCGGCGCGCCGCCCTTCCAGCCAGGGAGGCAGGGAGAGCGATCGGCCCAGGGAATCGCTGGGTTCGTCGATGGTGAACCCGGGCCCGTCGGTGGCGATCTCCAGGAGCAGCCCGTCGGGGGCGCGGAAGTAGATGCTCCGGAAGTAGGTGCGGTCCATGACCTCGCTTACCGGCACCCTCAGCGAGAGCAGGTGATCACGCCAGGCTTCCTGCTCCTCTTCGTTCCGGGCCCGGAAGGCGACATGGTGCGTGAGTCCCGCTCCCGGACGGGCATGGTGGTGTGAGTCGGGCCATCCGAAGAGGGTGAGGGCGCTGTGCGGTCCCACCCGTCCATCTTCGTAGTGGGCCCAGAAGTAGTGCTTGGTCCGGCCGTCGTCCTGGTTGTAGGTCTTCTTCACCAGGCTCAGCCCCAGCGTGGCCTCGTAGAACTCCTCGGCCACGTCCATGTCACGGGTGATGGCCGAGATGTGGTGGATCCCCTCCAGGCGCATGTCGTCGGTGATCCCGGGGACGGGTTCGGGGTGGGTGAGGGCCGCGATGGCCGCCTCGTTCCGTCCACCCGGGAGACGTTCCGTCGGGGGAACGAGGAGCTCCCTTCCCAGGGCATCGGCGGGTTCGTCGATGGCGTATCCGGGGCCCGCGGTGGCGATCTCCAGGACCTGGCCGTCGGGATCCGAGAAGTACAGGCTGGTGAAGTATCCCCGATCGATGGGGCCCGACACCGGCACGCCCGCGTCGGTGAGCCGCCGCTTCCACTTGAGTTGCGCTTCCGGGGTGGACACGCCGAGGGCCAGGTGATGCACGCTCCCGATCCCCCACTGTCCGGGAGGGCTGTGCGGCCACTCGAAGAAGGTCAGGATGGTCCCGGGCCGCCCGCCCCCGTCTCCGAAGTACAGGTGGTACGCGCCGGGGTCGTCGAAATTCACCGTCTTCTTCACCAGATCGAGCCCGAGCAGTCCCCCGTAGAACGCGAGCGTGCGTGGGGCGTCGGTGGACACCATGGTGATGTGGTGGAAGCCGAGGGTGCGAAACGGGGGCGTCACGATGACCTCTCGTCGAGGGGATGTCCGGGTGGATCCGTGATAATAATTGAATCTTGAAATATCGTCAACGGAACCGACTTCCCCCCGCTCGATGCTACAGGCTGCGCCGGAAGCGGTCGGTGGCCAGCGCCACGCCGCCGCTCGCCATGATTCCCAGCACGAGGAACTGCCGCCACAGCTCGGCGAACCCCGACCCCTTGAGGAAGATGGCCCGCACCACCTCGAGGAAGTGCCGCAGCGGGTTCAGGAGGGTGAGCTCCCTGAAGAACTCGGGCATCGTGTCCACGGGGTAGAGGAACCCCGACAGGATGATGGCGGGGAGGATGAAGAGGAACATGGCCAGGAACGCCTCCTGCTGCGTCCTGGAGATGGTCGAGATGAAGAGCCCCAGAGACAGCCCCGCCAGGATGAACAGGCCGGCCGCGACCAGGAGCGCGGGGACCGAGCCCCGCAGCGGGATCTGGAACCACAGCAGGGCCACGGCCGTCACCAGCCCGAGTTGCACCATGGCGATCCCCGCCACCGGAAGGGTCTTCCCCAGCATGATCTCACCCGGAGAAAGGGGCGAGACGAGGAGTTGCTCCAGCGTGCCCATCTCCCGCTCCCGCACCACGGCCATGGCGGTGAGGAGGAGGCACATGAGGAGCACGATCACGCCGATCACCGCCGGCACGTTGTACACGCGGCTCTCCATGGCCGGATTGAACCATGCGCGCACGCGCAGGTCGATCCCGCCCCCGGCCGCTCCGCGCGCGGCCGCGAGCCGCTGGCTTCGAGCCTGGACGATCTTGGCGGCGTACCCGGCGGCCACGGTGGCCGTGTTGGAGTTGGAGCCGTCCACCAGGAGCTGGATCGCGGTGCCGGTTCCACCGAGCACGGCGGCTCCGAACCCCGCCGGGATCTCCAGCCCGACCTTGGCGTCTCCGTGGTCGAGCGCTTCTCCCATGTCCGCCGACCGGTCCGAGGTCCCCACCACCCGGAAGTAGTCGGACGCGGTGAAGGCGTCGGCGAGTTCCCGGGACTCGGCGGAACGGTCGTGGTCCACCAGGAAGGTGGCCACGTGGCGCACGTCGGTGTTCACGGCGTAGCCGAAGAGAAGGAGTTGCACCACCGGCGACACGAAGATGACGCGCTTGGTCTTCGGGTCCCGGAAGAGCTGACGCAGCTCCTTGGCCACCACGCGGCGGACCCGGAGACGCGAGGCCGCGTTCATGCGGAGAGCTCCTTGCGGAAGACCCGGACGGCCAGCCCGAGCCCGAGGGCCGCGTAGGCCAACATGAAGAGCGCCTGGGGCCACAGCACCCCGATCCCCACGCCCTTGAGGAAGATGGCCCGGGTGACCGTGACGAAGTACCGGGCGGGGATCAGGTACGTCACTCCCCTGAGGAAGCGCGGCATGCTGGCGATGTCGAAGAGGAAGCCGGAGAGGAGGACGGCCGGGAGGTAGGTGGCCACCATGGCGATCTGCGTGGCCAGCACCTGCGACTTGACCGCTGCGGAGATGAAGATACCCAGCCCCAGGGCGCCCACCAGGAAGAGCACCGTCATGGCCGCGAGGAGGAAAGGACTCCCGTTGAGGGGCGTTCCGAAGATGAACATCCCGGCCAGGACGGTGACGAGGACGTCGAAGAGTCCGATCCCCACGTACGGGAGGAGCTTCCCCAGGATGACCTCCGTCCGGCGGACGGGCGTGGACGCGAGCTGCTCCATGGTCCCCCGCTCCCATTCCCGCGCGATGGTGAGCGCCGTGAGCATGGCGGCGATGATGGACATGATCACCGCGATGAGCCCCGGCACGATCATGTGCCGGCTCTCGAGGTCGGGGTTGTACCAGATGCGCGCCTCGAGCCTCATCGCCGGCCCGCGCCCGGATCTTCCAGCGCCGGCCGCCAGAGCGTGCCGCCACACGATGGCGTCGGCGTAGTTCTGCGCGATGGTGGCGGTGTTCGCGTCACTCCCGTCCAGGAGGAGTTGCACGGTGGCGCCCCGGCCGCCGGTGAGGTCGCTCTGGAACCTCGGAGGGATGGTCAGCACGCCTCGCGCCCCACCGCCCACCAGCGTGGCGTCCACCTCCGCGGACGCCCCCAGATACCCGGTCACCGTGAAGTATCCACTGGACACGAAGGCGTCCGTGAGGGCACGGCTCTCGGCGGTGCGGTCCTGGTCCAGGACGGCCAGAGGGATGTCGTCCACGTCCCAGGTGATGGCGTACCCGAAGAAGAGGAGGAGGAAGACCGGGAGCACGAAGGCCAACGCCATGCTCCGAGGATCCCGGCGGAGCTGGATCCACTCCTTGCGGGCCATGGCCAGGAGGCGGGAGAGGTCGGGCACCGTCACCCCTCCAGAGCGCCGCCGCCGGCGCGTACGAGGGAGACGAAGACGTCTTCCAGGGAAGGGGAGACGGGGTGGATCTCGCGCACCGCCACCCCGGCCGCGGCGAGGGTCTCACGCACGGGATCGGGGCGTGCGTCCGTGCCCGCCAGCGTCACGTGGAGCTTCCGCCCGAACATGGCGGCTTCCAGTACGTCGGGAGAGCCGGCCAGGGCGCGGACGGCTCCGGGGGCGTCGTCCACGCCCACCTCCAGGATGGGCTCGACCACGCGGTGCTTCAGCGCGGAGGGCGAATCCATGGCGATGAGGCGCCCCCGGTTCATGAGGCCCAGCCTGTGGCAGTACTCCGCCTCCTCCATGTAGTGTGTGGACACGAAGATGGTGGTGCCCTCCTCGGCCAGGGAGTGGATGAGGTCCCAGAAGGAGCGGCGGGCCACCGGGTCCACGCCCGAGGTGGGCTCGTCGAGGAAGAGGATGGGAGGGCGGTGCACGAGGGCGCATCCCAGGGCGAGGCGCTGCTTCCAACCCAGGGGGAGGCTCTCCGTGAGGCGGCCGGCCTCGCCGACCAGCCCCGCCATCTCCAGGATCCACGCTTCCCGTTCCATCAGCGCGGATCCGGTCACGCCGTACATCCCCGCGAAGAACTGGATGTTCTCGCCCACCGTGAGGTCGGGGTAGAGGGAGAACTTCTGGGACATGTACCCGATGCGGGAGCGGATCTCCCGCCTGTGGGTACGGATGTCGAGCCCGTCCACCCGACCCACCCCGCTCGAGGATGGGAGGAGACCGGTCAGCATCTTGATGGTGGTGGTCTTTCCGGCTCCGTTGGGACCCAGGAAGCCGAAGATCTCTCCGCGCTCCACGGAGAAGGTCACCCGGTCGACGGCGGTGAAGTCGCCGAAGACGCGGGTGAGGTCCACCACCACCACGGGGTGCCCACCGGCCTCAACCATGCGACTCCCCTCCACGCCCCACGAGCTGGATGAACAGATCTTCCAGGGAGGGTTCCACGGGCTCCACCGAGAGGACGGAGACGCCGGCCGTGGCGAGGAGCCCCGCGAGGGGCCCCGGATCCTCCGACACCACATGGACCGCGTCTCCGAACAGCGTGGCGCCGGTCACCCCGGGGAGCGACCGTAGCCGGTCCCGGAGCTCGCGGGGGTGGTTCGCCCTGACGGCGGTCACGGTGCCCCTCATGGAGCCCTGGAGCGCCCGCGGGGTGTCGAGGGCGAGGATCCGTCCCCGGTCCAGGAGCGCCACCCTGTCGAAGCGCTCGGCCTCGTCCAGGTACGACGTGGAGACCACCACCGTGACGCCCTCCGCCACCATCTCGTGGACGATGAGCCAGAGCTCGCGCCGGGAGATGGGGTCGACCCCGAAGGTGGGTTCGTCGAGGAGGAGGATCCTGGGGTGGTGCACCAGGCAGCACGAGAGGGAGAGCTTCTGCTTCATCCCCCCCGAGAGACGTCCCGCCAGGCGACCACGGAAGGGCTCGAGACGGCTGAAGCGATACAGCCGGTCCATGCGGGCGGGTCGCTCCGCCCGCGGCACCCGGTAGAGGTCGGCGTAGAAGTCCAGGTTCTCCGCCACGGTGAGGTCCTCGTAGAGGCCGAACCGCTGGGGCATGTAGGCCAGGAAGGGCTTGGCATCCTCCGGGTGGCGCACCAGGTCGACTCCGGCCAGGCGGGCCTCCCCCGCCGACGGCCGCAGGACGCCCGCGAGCATCCGCAACGTGGTCGTCTTGCCCGCTCCGTCGGGTCCCACGATCCCGAACAACTCGCCGGCCCCGACCTCGAAGTCGAGCCCGTCCACCGCGGTGAGGGCGCCGAAGCGCCGGGTGAGCCCCCGGACCCGGATCTCCGTCACGGCGCCCTCTCGAGAAGGACGACGTCGGCCGGGATCCCCGGCTTGAGCTCGAAGGCGGTGTCTCCGGTGATGCGGATCTTCACCGGGTAGACGAGCTTGGTGCGGGCCTCGGCGGTCTGGACGTTGCGCGGCGTGAACTCCGCCTCGCTCCCGATGAAGGTGACCACGCCGCCGTACGTGCGGTCGGGGTAGGTGTCGGCCGTGATGCTCGCCTCCATCCCGATGGCGATGCGTCCGATGCGATCCCCCGGAACGTAGATCCTCACCCAGCGGTCGTCGGGATCGAGAAGCGTCAGCACCGGCGCGCCCGGCGCCACGGTTTCTCCGGGCTCGCGGTGGCGCAGCGTGACCACGCCGTCGAAGGGGGCGTGGATGATGGCGTTGCCCAGGACGGCTTCGGCGCGGCTCACCTGGGCGCGAGCCTGGGCCACGAGCGCCTCCTGCGCCTGGATCGTCTCGACTCTGGGGCCCTCGCGTACCAGGGCCAGGGTCTGCTCGGCCTGGTCCAGCGCCGCCTCGGACACCTGGAGCGCCGTCTCCGCCTGGTCCAGGAGTTGCCGGCTGATGGCGCCTCCCTCGTGAAGGCGTCGGGCGCGCTCCGCTTCGGAACGGGCCTCGTCGGCTCGCTGGCGCGTGGAGCGCGCGGCCGCCTCCGCTTGCGCCACCTCCTCGGGGCGGGCGCCCCGCCGCAACTCGCGGAGACGCGCCGAAGCCGCGTCGAGCTGGGCGGTCGCGGACGCCCGGGACGCCTCGAGCTCACGCGTGTCCAGACGCGCCAGGACGGTGCCCCGGGTCACGGCGTCTCCCTCCCGGTGGAAGATCTCGTCCACCCGGCCGGGCAGCTGGAAGCCCAGGTCCGCTTCGGTGGCCTCCACCGTGCCGGAGGCGTGCACCGCCGTGCCGTTCGCCTGTCGTCCGCGCACCACCAGCCATGTGGCCGCGAGAGCCACGGCCATGATGGGCACCACGATCCGGAGTCGCTTCGTCATCGTTCCATCTCCAGCGTCCGTTCCAACCATTCGAGTGTGAGCCGCCCTTCCGCGCGCGCCAGCCGGAGATGGGCCATGATCCCTTCGTGCCGAGCCTGCGCGAGACCCGCCCGTGCCCGGAAGAGCCCGGCTTCGGCCTGCAGGAAGTCGGACTGTACGCCCGCGCCCGACTCCAGCCCCAACGCCTCGATGCGGGCCACCTCCTCCCACTGGACCACGGCCGCTTCCAGGGCTCGGGTACGCGCCGTGGTCTCCGTGAGCGAGGCCCGGGCGGCGTCGGCCGCCGCGTCCTCGTTCATGCGGATGCTCCGCAGATCCTCCTGCGCCGCCCGCACTTCGGACTCGGCTCGCCTGATGGAGGCCGACCGGGTTCCCCCGGTGAAGATGGGCCAGGACAGCCCCACGCCCGCCTGCCATTCGACGATGGGGTCGACCCCGCCGCCCATGAAGCTCAGGAGTCCCCCGCGAGCCTGGACCGTGGGGAGACGGGTGGCTCGCTCTCCACGCAGGCGCGCCTGGGCCATCTCCACGCCCCGCCGCGCGGCGAGCACCGAGGGAGGCTCGTCGGGGCCGGGCTCGACGCCGCCGGCGTCCGCGACGGACACCGGGGTGAGGGACGCGTCCTCCACTTGGTCCAGGGGCACGCCCATGACGCGGGCCAGGGCACGCTCCATGAGGGCCACCCGGGACGTCGCCGATGCCGTCTGGGCGACGACGTCCAGGAGGGCGGCCTGGGCACGAAGCACCTCCACCCGTGCCGCCGACCCCTCGGCGAAGCGTTGCTCCGCGCGGGTCGCCTCGGCCTGGAGGGCCGCGGTCTGGTGACGCGCCGCCTCGGCCACTTCCCGCGCCGTCGCCAGGGCGAGGAAGGCGTCGGTCGCTTCCTCGACCAGTTTCATCTCGGTGGCGCTCCGGATGGCGCGCAGCGCCGCCACGCCCGCTTCGCCCTCGCGGATCCGGCTTCCCCGGACTCCCCCGTCGAAGAGCGTGTACCCCATGGAGACCCCGGCCTGCGCCAGCGTCCGGTCGAAGGCGGGAGGGTTGAGAGGATCGAAGCCGTGGAGGGGAGCCACCACCATGGGCTCCTGGTAGCGGGTCAACGATCCGGTGCCGGTCACGTCGGGGATGCTGCGCGCGCGCGCCATCCCCAGCGCCGCCTCGGCCCCATCCACCCGCGCCCCGGCCCCGGCCATGGCGGGGTGGGACTCGATGGCGGATTCCACCGCCTCCTTGAGCGTGAGATCCTGGGCCGCGAGCCCGGTCGCCGGCGGGAGGAGAAGGGCCAGCGTCAGGGCGGGGGCGAGAATCGAGGGAGTGACTCGAGTGCTCATCGTATCCTCTCATCCCTTCGCTCGAGGGCCGCTCGCGCGAAGGATTTCACATGGAGCGCGACCTGCCCCCGCACCACGGGGTTGGCCAGGTCGACGCCGGCGACCTCGCTGACCAATGGAGCGATGAGCGACAGGTACACGGGTTGCGAGACCACGGAGATGGCCATGAGGAAGGGATGCCCCGTGCGGATGGACCCGTCTTCCTGGCCTTCCTGCACGAGGCCCCCCAGGTAGGCCGCGTTGCGTTGCAGGATGCGGATCACCTCGGCGGGCGGGTGTCTCCCCGCGGTGACCTCCTGGAGGAGGAGTCGGGGAAGCTCGGGGTATCGCGCCAGGTGATCGAAGAACGTGTCCACCACGGCCTCGATTCGGTCCAGGGCCGAACCCTCACCCGTGGCCGCCGCTCCCACGCGGTCCACCAGGGGGCGGAGGGTTTCGGTCAGGACGATCTCGTAGAACGCGCGCTTCGACCCGAAGTGATAGGTGATCGCGCCGAGGTTGGCCCCGGCGGTGCTCGTGATGTCCCGCACGGACGCGCCGTCGTACCCCTTCCGCGAAAAGAGGAAACGTCCGGCCTCGATGAGGGCGGTGGCGGTGTCGGTGGGGGAGGAAGCAAATTGATTCATACGTTCGTATGATAAGAGGTCGGGACTCCGCCCTCAACCCCCCCCATCCCCGCGGGCCGACTTCCCCCCTCTTACAACCCCTGGCGCACGTACCTCCCTATGGCCTCCACCGCCCGCTCCACGTCGTGGAACGAGTTGTAGAAGTGGGGAGAGAAGCGGATGCCGCCGCGGTCGTCTCCGGGGCGCGCCGTGGCCACGATCCCCTCGGCCTCCAGCGCTTCGAGCACGCGCCGCGGATCCAACTCCGCGGGGCGGAACGACACCACCGCCACCCGCAGGGCCGGATCCGTGGAGGTCCACAGGTGGACTCCCGGGATCTGCCCGAGTCCTTCGACCGCGGCGTCCGCGAGTTCCCGGCTACGGGCCTCGATGGCACCTTGACCGATGGAGCCCAGGAAGACGATCTCCCGGCCGAAGGCGCGGATGGCCGGCTCGTCGCGTTGGCCCATCCCCTCGTGGGTGCGCGCCAGCCCCGACCTCCCCGTGTACGCGCTGTACAGGGAGGGCCAGAATCGGTCCTGCACCCGCGGATTCACGTACAGGACCCCGGTCTCCTTCGGTCCGCAGGGCCACTTGTGCGCGCTCCCCGAGTAGAAGTCGGGGTCCATCTCCGACAGATCCACGTCCATGAGCCCGAAGCTCTGCGCTCCGTCCACCAGCGTCACCACGCCGGCGTCCCTCGCCATCCGGCAGAGCTCCGCGGCCGGAAAGAGGTCGCCGGCCGTGTTGGTCAGGTGGGTGAAGGCCAGGACCCGCGTGCGCGGCGTGAGCGCGCGCCGGAAGGCATCCACGTAGTACTCCATTCCGGGGTGGGGATTCACCTGGGGCACTTCCCGGACGGTGTACCCGAATCGCTCCCCCTTGGCCTTCCACGCCTGGTTGTTGCTGGGATGGTTGTCGGAGAAGATCAGGACCTCGTCTCCGGCTCCCAGGTCGAGGCCGCCGGACACCCAGTTGTTCGCCTCGCTGGTGTTGCGGGTGATGAGGACGTTCTCGGGCGCCACCTTCAGATGGCCGGCCACCAGGGCCCGCGTGTCCTCCTTGACCCCGTGCATCTCGTCACGGAAGGTGGGCACCGGATCCCGGTCCAGCCGTTCCGTGTCTTCGGACACGGAGAGGAGCACGTCCCGCGGCGAGGGACAGAGGTTCGCCGCGTTGAGGACCGAGAGCTCGGGGGGGAGGAGGAAGCGGGAGCGCACTGCGTCCCAGTCCACCGTGTGTCCATGGCGTAGCGGGCGCCGGAGCGTGCCGGCGGCGGCGAGATGGCGTGCGCCGGGATGGCCGAGGAGGGCCGCCGCGCCTCCCAGGGTGAAGAGTCGTGCGAAGTCGCGGCGGTCGAGGGAAGCGCTCATGGGGGCTCCGGGCGTGGATGGTCGTGAAGCACTACTCCCCGGAGGCCAGCCTCTCCACGACGCTCCGCAGTGCCCGCACGCCTTCCACCAGTCGGGGACCCGGCCTTCCGAGGTAGGGTTCTCCGACAGAGTACACCCGTTCCTCCCGCACGAAAACCTGCTCCGCCCAATCGGGATTGCGGAGCACCACGTCGGGGCGGTACTTGGCGGTCTCCACGCCACACCACGAGAGCACCACGGCGTCCGGGGCGGCGGCCGCGACCTCCTCGTCGGTCATGGGGCGGCTCTTCACTTCTTCGTGCTCGATCACCCCGCGGGCGCCCGCGGAATGGAGCACGTCGGTGGCCCAGCTCAGGCGCCCCGGCGTGATGACCGGCTTCGGCCACCACTGCACCAGGATGCGCGGCGCGTCCGCCGGCGGTGGGGGCGCGTCCAGCTCGGCCCGCATCTCGCCGACCAACCGGTCGGCACGCAGGGGAACGCCCAGGAGGCCGCCGATCTCGCGGATGTCGCGGTAGACGTCCTCCAGGGACACCGGTTCGGGAGCCACGAAGGGGAGGCCCGCCGCCTCCAGCCGCTCCACCACCTTCTCGTGACCCGGCACCGTGAGGGTGGCCAGGACCAGGTCCGGCGCCAGGGCGGACACGCGCTCCACGTCGATCTCGAGGTCGGGACCCACCCGGGTGAGGCCCGAGACCACTTCGACGGGGTGATCGGAGTGGTCGTCCACGCCGACGAGCATGTCCGCGCATCCCAGCGCGCAGACGATCTCCGTGTTCGAGCAGGCAAGGGATACGATACGCATGGGCGGCACTACCCCCTCATCTTCGACGGGGTCCGGAGGCACACGAGTTCCCCGGTAGGGTAGACCCGGGCATTCAGCCGAGCCGTTCCCATCGAGACGAATCGAGGCACACCGTGGCGCGCACGCCTTCCACCATGGTCCCCCTGGGCCGCACCGCCCCCGACTTCACGCTTCGGGATCCGGTCACGGGCGGCACCGTCTCCCGCGACGACGTCCGCACCGATGGGGGTCTCCTGGTCATCTTCCTCTCCAACCACTGCCCCTACGTGAAGCACGTGGCGGGGGAACTGGCCGCCTTCGCCCGCGAGTACCGCGACAAGGGCCTGGGGATCGTGGCCATCGGCTCCAACGACGCGGAGGCGTACCCCGACGACCGCCCCGACCTCATGGCCCGCGAGGTGGAGGCGCGCGGGTACGTCTTTCCCTACCTCCACGACGATTCGCAGGAGGTGGCCAAGGCGTACGAGGCGGCGTGCACTCCCGACTTCTTCCTCTTCGACGGAGAGGGGAGGCTGGTCTACCGGGGGCAATTCGACGAGAGCCGTCCGAGCAATGGAGTGGAGGTGACCGGTGCGGATCTGCGCGCGGCGTGTGATGCGCTGTTGTCCGGGGCGACCGTGTCCGAGGCGCAGACTCCCAGCCTGGGATGCAACATCAAATGGAAGCCCGGGAACGCGCCCGCGTGGTTCGGATGAAAAAAAAGGAGACGCCACCGGTCGTACTTCCCGGTGGCGTCTCGCTGTCGCAGCCCGGCGCGATGGCCAGTACGGCGCGAACAGGTTGGATCGTTCGGCTTCAGGAGCCGGAGTGGCGATCGCTTGCCCGTGCCAGGCTGGACAGGGTACTAGGACTAGACAAGGATCACCTCCTGTTTACGGGTGGAACATCGGGCCTACCATGAATCGAAACCCTTCGATTCACGCAATCATATAGCGGGGTCGCGCAGGCTGCAAGATCGTCGAGCACCATGGATCGTATGCTCGCCCCGCCCCTCCCACGACATATGGGTCTCGTCGGCCCCGGCCACCAGGGAACCCGCCCCGCTCGCCATCCAGTGACCACCGCGCCGCGTCAGGCCTTGCGGTACGCCCGGCGAAACACGAAGGCGGTCACCACCAGCGCCACGGAGATCCAGATCACTCCCCAGGTGAGGGTGGGGATCCCGGTGAGCTCGGACAGCATGCGGGCGTCGGAGCGCAGGTGGGGCCGGTCGAGTACGTCGCTCTTGATGTCGAGGATGGCGTACAGCGTGCTGGTCATCCCCAGGGTGAGGAGGATGCTCCGGTTCAACCCGTCGGAGAATGCGCGGGAGATCCACAGGAGGGACATTCCGAACGCCACGCCGAAGAGGATGCCGAAGAGGCTGCGCACGTACAGCGCGGTGATGGCCACCACGAGTCCGCCGAGGAAGCCCACCATGAAATTGGCGCGGATGCGCTTGGACCAGGCCGCGGCGGACAGGAGGACCCCCCACCCCAGGCTCCCGAGGTACCCCGCGGAGAGGGTGAGGAGGGCGTTCCCTCCGGGGCAGAGGCACGCTCCTCCTTCGTATGGGTTCAGCACGATGGCCTGGATGGACCCGCCCGTGGCCAGCGCCACCACACCGTGGCTGACCTCGTGGAGGAGGACCACGAAGATCTTCAGCGGATAGGCTATGGGAGTGTCCCAGAAGAACCAGAGCGCCGCGAAATAGATGGAGAATCCCGCCAGGAATCGCAGCTTGCGTTCGGTGTTGCCGGCCATGTCGTCCTCGATTCAGTTGCCGTCCGGAGCGAGCCGGATCTCGTACGCCGCGTGAAGGAGGGGGGCGTGCTCGGAGAGCTCGTTGCGAGCGATGGTGGCGCCCTGGGCGCTGCGGGAGAGCGCCTCCAGCGCGGCCTCGTCCATGGCGTCGGGCGGGGTGCCGCGCACGAACCCCAACGCCGTCGCCCAGCGGATGGTCCGGTCGGTCCAGGCGCGGAGGATCGAGTCGGCTTCGGCCGCGGGGACGGAGAGCCCACGCCGGCGGGCTTCGTCCAGCGCCGCACGGCGGGCGGCGAGGTCGGACACCGACTGCCGCACGCGCTCGGCGTGGGCTCCGGTGCCGACGCCGCTCCGCACGGCCGGTCGGGACGCCGCCCACTCGGCGAAATCACCCGCGGTGAGGGATCCGGTATCCCAGCGCGCCAACACCGTCGCGGGATCCCCCGCCGCACCCGTGGCCTCGGCGCTCCCCGACCCGTCCGGGGCCACATCCGTGCCGTACTTCGCCAGGGCGTCCTCGTCCACCACGATTCCCGTCCGCGCGGCGGCCGTCCACGCTTCGAGTCGGGCCTTGGGGTCGCCGACCTGCCGGGCCACCTCGCGGACGATCCGGCTGCGGGCCTCGGCGAAGGGAACCACTTCGCGACCCTCCAACCGGAGGATGTGGTACCCGTACTGGGTCTCCGTGACCGGGCTCATCTCGCCCACCTCCAGGGCCAGCGCGGCCCGCCAGAACTCGGGCACCCACGAGCCTTCCCGCCCCGGGGTGAGGAGGCCCTGACGCCCTTCCGCCCCGGGCTCCTCCGAGAGGGTAGCGGCGGTCTCCGCGAAGTCGGCGCCGCCCTGGAGCTGCCGCAGAGCCCGCTCGGCCTTCTCCCGGGCCGCCGCCCGATGGTCGTCGTTCCGCCAGCGCTCGGAGAAGAAGAGGACGTGGCGCACGGTGAGTTCGTAGTCCGGTGCGGTGAGGTATCGCGCCTCCAGCACCGCGTCGTCCACGCCCCGCTCCTCCAGAAGCAACTCGGCGGCGAGGACGTCGAGGAGGACGTCGTCCCGGCGAACCCGCAGGAGGGGCTCGCCCAGCGCCTCCACCGAAGAATCGGACACGGCGAGGCCGAAGGCCGCCAGCTCTCCCAGGGACTGCCTGCGGGCGTCGGGGAGTCCCAGGAGCTGGTCCCGACTGAAGGACACGGGTCCCACCGTCAGGGCCGGCGGTGAGCCGTCGCCGCACCCCGCGGCCGCGAGCGAGCAGATCGAAAGGAGAAGCACGTAGCGCATCCTCCAAAGTTGGGGGGATCGGGGCGCCAGGCCAAGCGTGTTGACAGCGGGACCGTGAGGCGATGAATTGACGCTCCATGACCGACTCCGCCGCCGTCCCCTCCACGCTCGAGCCCGTGCGCGAGACCTTCCGCGCCGTGGTCCGCGCCGCCGTTCCCCACGCCGGCGAGGAATGGCTCGAGGTGGAGGCCATCGTGGACGGAGCGCTCGCGCTTCGTCCTCCCGGAGTACGCCGGCAGGTCGTCCTCTTCCTGCGCATCCTCGGCGTGTTCTCCCTCCTCCGTTTCGGACGGCCTCCGTCGCGGGTTCCGGTCGACCGCTTCCGCGGACTCCTCCAGAGTCTCGAGCGCTCTCCGGTACTCCTCCTGCGCAGGGGGATCTGGGGCGTGCGCACGCTGGCCTTCATGGGGTACTACGGCCGCGCCGCCGCACGTGCGAAGATCGGCTACCGCGCGTCTTCCCGAGGATGGGGAGCGCGACAGGGGAGCGCCGGAGCGTGGCCCGCCCGCGACGGTGCCGCCGGCCCGGAGAACG
>JAOUPR010000079.1 GCA_029879725.1 Gemmatimonadota bacterium
GGGAGACGCATCAGATGGAATACTGCCGCCGGGATCCTCGGCGTGCGCGAGCCACCCGTGGCCATCGAAGCTCCGGGCGCGTGTCCGCCGCGCGCCGGCATGCCGTCCTCCGCTATCTCCGGGGCCGGATCAACTCCCCTCGAGCTCCGCGTACAACGCCCGCAGCAGATCCGTCGCGAGCGCCTGCAGGTGGCGAGCCCCCCAGGCCTGGACGGAAGACCCATCCTGGACGTCCACGATGGCCGCCAGGAGCGGCTCCGCCTCGCGGCCCTGGAGCCGGGTTCGCAGCACACTTCCCTCCGTATACCCGACCGCGATGCCCAGCTCCACGGCGCGACGACGGACCTCCGCGATCGCGCCGACCATCCGAGGATCGAATTGTTGCCACGACTCCACCTGGTAGTGGTAGTCGTGGATCCGCCGGCGAAGCTCCCGGTTCCGGACCAGCCGCTGCTCGCCGCCGTCCGTGAAGGCTCTGTACGCTCCCCGGGCCACGTCCATGTCGGACGGCACGGCCACGATGTAGAACGCCCGGGTGAGCTCGGAGTCGGAGGCGGGGACGGTCACGTCGCCGGCGAGGGAGTCGGGGAGTGGGAAAGCGAAGGTCGAGTCCCGCCCCTCGGCGTGCGCCAGGTCGGGGTACAGCCCCCGCCGCGAATGGAAATCCGGGGCGAGGTTCGCGAGGAGGATCTCCGCGGCGACGGCGCGTGCCACGGCCCTCACCGGGAGAACGTCGAAGTCCGTGGAGTCCGCGCGCAGGTCGAGGATGAAGCTCTGGATCAGTTCCCGTTCGAGTTCCCGTTCGCGGCGTGACTCCGCCCACCCGTCCACCGCGAGAGCGGCCAGGATACCGGTCACGATGACAATGAACTCGCCGGCCGAACGAACGAGGAGCGAGCCCCGTGGTTTCATCCCCCGGTCGATGTCACACCTCCCCACCCGCGGCCCGCGGCTTTCCGAACATCAGACCATAGAAGAACGACGGAATGCAGAAATCGGTGAACGTCGGGACGGCCGCCGCGACGGCGAGGGACCACCCCAGCACGGCCCCGAGGGTCGCCGCATCCGAGTGGAAGGCCCAGGCCGTGGCCGCGATCCACGAGGTCGCCACCGCGCAGGCGAAACGCCGGGGTGCGTTGGCCGGAGGGAGGTGGGCCGTCCCGATGACGTGGCGGATTCCGTGGTTGTAGAGGACTTCGAAGGGGTGGCCACGGAAGAGCGCGCCCAGCGCCGCGAAGGGCATCAACACCCAGAGCGCCGTCACCGATCCCAGGTACGTCGCCACCCCCACCCACACCATGCAGATGCCCGGGGCGAAACGCAGCCAGGGGCCGACCTCACACAGCATCTCGTCACTCAGACCCAGGTATCCCTGGGCTTCGATGCGCCGTCTCGTGGTATCGGATACCGTCTTCATCGCGAGTCTCTTCTTCCGGAGTCATGGGGTTCGCTACGCCCTCAGGTCCCGCGCCCATGGAGCCGACCGGCAGGGCGGCGCCGGTGCCCAAGATAGGGGTCCGCCCCGAGGGGACGAAAGCAGCCCACAGGGTACCCTTATCACTTGCGCTCCCCGTCCCCGGGGGGCAACCTATGAGGTCGCGTCACGCGCCCGCTCGGCGACAGGTATTCGTCAGGAGACAGGCCGAGATGAAGCTCGACCCTCGTCTCTGCCGCGGGACTTTTCTGCGCCTGGCTCCCGGCGGCGGCGGAGATCTTCGACATGGTGCGCGAGATCTGCCAGGGACAAGCCACCCTCGCGTACCGACGCCACCCGGAAGGCCAGCCGCTTCACCGGATCAGAAATGCCATCGGCGCCCGCTTCGGAACCGTGGCCTGAATCACCCCACCCGACAGGAGCACACCCATGAAGACCCTCCCACCTGCCCTTCTCGCGGCCGCCGTGCTGATGATCGGCGCCGCGCCCGTGCACGCGCAGGTTCGCGGCAGTGAACACGCTCTGGTCCAACAGACGGTGGACGGCACCACCATCACCGTGGACTATTCGCGTCCCCAGATACGGGGACGTACCCCGGCCTTCGGCCGGATGGTGGACTTCGGCCACGAGTGGACCCCGGGAGCCAACTGGGCCACCATCATCGAGTTCGACAAGCCGGTGAAGATGAACGGACGTTCCATCGAGGCGGGGCGGTATTCCATGTGGATGACGGCGCAGCCCGACGAATTCGAGATCATGCTCGATCCCACCGACAGCATCTTCCACACCATGCGACCGGCGCCCCACGACGCGCAGATCCGCATCAAGGCCCCGGCCACCGATGGCCCCGAGGTGGAGGTGCTCACCTTCTCCTTCCCGGTGGTCCGTGGGAATGGAGCGGAGCTCCTCTTCCAGTGGGGAGCGAAGAACGTGGTGATGGACATCGAAGTGGAGCCGACACAACAACTCACCGTGGACGCCGAGACGGCCGCGCCCTTCCCTGGCACGTACCATGTGGAGTGGGTAGCGCCCTTCCCACGGGAAGTCCTACCTCCGGCCGAGCGCTTCAAGCAGGAGTCCACCATGACCCTCGCGTATGCCGACGAGATCATCTCCGGATGGTGGGACAACCTGGAGGTGACGGATACCGAGGTCATGATGGTGCCCATGGGCGAGGCCATCTTCCACCCCGGGTGGATGAAGAACGGCGATCTCTTCGAGACCGACATGGATCTCTGGTTCGAGTTCACCGTGGAGAACGGTGTCGCCACCGGCTTCCAGGTGCGCCTGGGCCTGAATGACGCCATCGTCTTCGCCGGCACCCGCGTGGAATGACCCCTCAGCCCGCGGGGTCGCCGACTCGGCGGGCTTCTTCCTGGTGCTCGCCGGTATCTGGGTCACGCGCTCCGTGCGCGGGGAGTCGTACGTGTGGGGGGTATCCCCTCAGATCTCCCCGCGCGCCGCCGCCCCTCCGATGGCTTCCGCCGCGCGGAACGCCAGCGCCTGGATGGTCATGGTCGGCTGGCCTCGTCCGGACGTGACGAAGCTCGAGCCGTCGCAGATGAAGAGGTTGGGCACTTCGTGGGTGCGGTGGTATCGGTCCACCACCGCCTGGTCGGGGTCGTCGCCCATGCGGCACGTGCCCAGGAGGTGGAACCCGGCGGACTGCTCCACCACCGGAGCCGCCCACACCTGGCGCGCGCCCGCCGCCTCCAGGATTTCGACGGCGCGGTCCTGCAGGAACTCCACCATGCGCACGTCGTCGGGATGGTCCTTGTACGTGATGCGCAGCGCCCGCCTCCCGAAGCGGTCCTTCACTTCCGGATCCAGGGTGACGTCGTTGGTGTCCAGCGCCAGGGACGTGGAGTGGGTGGCGATATCCATGCACCGGGTATAGCCGTCCTGCAGCGCTTCCTTGTACCCGGAGCCCCACGTCGGGGCGTCGGGCGGGAGGCCGCCCAGGCCGAAGAAGATGGGTCCGCCGAAGTACCGGCCGTCCACTCCACCTCCCCCGTAGAACCCCCTCGTGGGGTCGGCGTCGTACCATTCCTGGCAGATGCGGGTGACCTGGACGCTCTTGAACTCGTTGAGCGGCTCGTCGAAGAGCCCACGCACCGTCCCGTTCCCGTTGAACATGAGGTACTTCCCCACCCTCCCGCTCCCGTTGGCCAGCCCGTGGGGGAAGAGGCTCGACTCCGAGTCCAGCAGGAGGCGGGGCGTCTCGGCGCCGTTGGCGCACAGCACCACCGCGCGGGCGGACTGGGCGTGCTCCACCCCACCCGCGTCGAAGTAGCGCACCTCCTTCACCCGGCCGCGGGCGTCCGTCTCCACCCGGAACACCGTGGACTCGGGGCGGATCTCGCAGCGCCCCGTCCGCTCGGCCTCGGGAATCATGGTCGCCAGCGTGGACGACTTGGCGCTGAATTCGCACCCGTACATCATACAGAATCCGCAGTGCCCGCAGGCGGCCCTCCCGGCCCTGGGCTCGGAGAGGATGGCCATGGGGGCGGGCTTCACCGTCCACCCCAGCGCCCGCGCGCCGCGCTCCAGGAGCACTCCCGACGACTTCACGGGGAGCGGAGGATGGGGGAAGGGCCGGGACCGGTGGGGATCATCGGGGCCGGGCGCGCCCGACACGCCCACGTCCCACTCCACCTTGCTGTAATACGGCTCCAACTCGTCGTAGGTGATGGGCCAGTCGGCGAATCCCGTCCCGGGGATCTCGCCGAGCAGGCTCCGCTCCTGGAAGTCCACGGGGCGGAACCGCCAGTAGTTCGCGGTGAAGTGCACGCTGCTCCCTCCCACCAGGCGGGCGTACACGGCCGCGGGAAGCTGGGTGGGCACTTCGGCCTTCTCGCTCGCCGTCCTGCGAAAGGTGGTGGGAAACTCCGCGGGCGATCCCATCAACTCACCACCGAAGAAGTGGGCGAACTCGTCGTGGCGGAACTGGAAGGGCCTGATGTAGGGACCCTGCTCCAGGACCACCACGCTGTACCCCGCCCTCGAAAGCTCCCGGGCCATGACGCCTCCGGCGGCCCCGGACCCCACCACCACGAAGTCCACTTCTTCACGGGTGGAGAAACGGCGCGACTCACCCACGCCCAGGGGGAGCATGCGGCGGCTCATCGGCCACCTCCCGCCTCACGGTACGCTCGATCGTAGTGCCCGAAGGGGGGCTGCCACCCTCCGGAGCGCTGGAACCCGAGGAGGGTCCACCCCACCTCGCCCTGGTTCCCGCCGTAGGACGGGTCGACGAACGTTCCCACCACGGTGAGGAGCCGCAGGAGACCGAAGAGTCCGGGCTCCTCCTTCTCCAGCGCGGTGAGCGTGCGGTCCTGTCCGTCCTCGGGGAGGGCGGCGTACCCCCCGTCGCCTCCCGCCATCCCGTCCAGAACGGCGACCACGCCCGCCACGGCCTCCCGCATCCCGGCGAACACGCCTTCCTGGAGGGCGGCATCCACGAAGTGAACCACCCCCGCCTCCCGCGCGCCGGGCGTTCCGTCGGAGGGGATGATGCGCGCCGAGGCCGCCTCCACCACCGCCGCTTCACGGGGGGAGAGGACCACGAAGGCCTTCCCTTCCGCGGCGGCCACGCGGGCCTGGGCCGACAGCTTCTCCAACACGGGAAGGTTCAGCGTGAGCCAGGCGCCCCCGAGGAGCGTTCCGGAGTCCGCGAGAAAGGCGCGGCGACCGGTGGGCGACGGTGCGACGGCGGGGTCGGAACGGCGCGGCATGGACATCCTCCACGGGAGGGTGAGAGGGAGAGGGTCGGGCGCGACTCGCCCCACTATCCGATACCGACGCCGTATGCGCAACCTCGCCGCCGCACGCGCGGCCTCGCGGGTGAGCCTACCCGCCCGGCGTGACCGGGTCCGTCGGGACCGGATCCGTGGACACGTAGTCCCTGGGCAGCTCCCTCAACAACCGCTTCCGGAAACGCGGATAGTCCACGGTGATGGTATGGCGCGGAGAGGAGATCTGGCGCACGTCGGGATGGGACGCCTCACGGGCGGCGGCGGCGGCCAGGTCGGCCGGAGCCCTCCACGCGCCGGTGAACCGTCGGGCCATGATCTTGGCCTGGAGTTCGGCCAGCGGCCAGATACACCCCAGCGGCTGGACGAGCCCGATGAAGTGGAGGTCGTCGTGCTCCGGATGGATCATGCGGAGATGGAGGGGGACGGGCCCTTCGCTGTAGTCGACCACGTCCCGGTCGAAGAAGGGGTGGCGGATCACGAACCCGGTACAGGCGATGATCGCGTCGTACTCGCCGGAGGTTCCGTCCACGAAGTGAACCGCGCGCCCGTCGAAGCGCGCCACGTCCGGCCGGGGGTGGATCTTGCCGTGACGAAGGAAGTACAGGAGTTCCGAGTTGACGGTGGGATGGGCCTCGCCGAAGTGGTGATCCGGCTCGGGCAGCCCATACGCTTTCGCCGGGCCGTTCACCAGGCGCAGCATCCACTCGATGGCCGTCCGCCGGACGCTCCACGGGATCCACCCCAGGCGGTGCGTGGCCCAGTTGTGGATCACGTCCCCGGGAAATCCGAAGATGAACTTGGGCACCACCCAGTAACCACGCCTCCACGACAGGTCGGTGCGGGCCGACACCCGCGACGTCTCCACGGCGCAGTCGCACCCCGAATTTCCGCCCCCGATCACCAGGACGCGCTTGCCCCGGAAGGGCTCGGCGCGCTTGAAGTCGTGGGAATGGAGGTACTCCCCCGTGAACGTTCCGGGATGGTCGGGGCGGCGCGGCTCCCAGTGATGACCGTTGCACACCACCAGTTGGTCCGCCGCTTCCGTGCGCTCCACCCCGCCCTCGCGCACGGTCACGTCCCACCCGCCAGTGGGGCGCCGCACGCACCGTTCCACCGTCACGCCGAAGCGGACGAAAGGGTACACCCCGAAGTGCCGGGCATACCCCTGGAAGTAGGCGGCCAGTTCCCGGTGTCCGGGATAGTCGGGATACTCCTCCGGCATGGGGTAGTCGTCGTACTGCGAGAACCTCCGGCTGGAGATGATGTGTGTGGTCTCGAAGACGCTGGAGTGACCCGACTCGGCGTCGAACACCCAGTTCCCTCCCACGTCGGCGCCCCGGTCGTAGACCACGAGGTTGGTGTACCCGGCGTCGAGGAGGTTCTTGGCGGCGGTGATGCCCGAGGGCCCGGCCCCGACAACGCAGACCCGGGCGGTCTTCTCCACCGGAACGCTCACGCCCCCGCCTCCGGCATCCTCAATACGATCTTCCCGTAGCTTTCCCGCGACTCCATCAGGCGATGCGCGTCCGCCATCTCCTCGAAGGGGAGGACGTGGCCCACCGCGGGTCGGAGTCCGTGCGTTCGTACGAACGCCGTCAGCTCACCCCACACACCCGCCACCCGCTCCGGGTCGCGCAGAAGGTATCCCAGGTGGGTGGAGAGGATCCCGTTGGATCCCTTGAACATCTCCGTGAGTCCCATGCGGGGCGTGCCCCGCCACGCCCGCCACCAGGAGAACGGATTCCACAGCGTGTAGTCGAGCTCGGCGTACCCGGCCACCACCACCCGTCCGAAGGGGGCGAGCACCGACTTCACCCCCTGGAAGACGCCGCCGCCCACCATCTCCAACGCCACGTCCACCCCCCGGGGACCGACCTCGGCCGCGAGGGCCTCGCGCCACCCGGGACGCCGATAGTTCACGGTGCGGCTCGCTCCCAGCCCGCGCACGCGGTCCAGCTTGGCGTCGCTCCCGGCCAGGGCGACCACCTCGCATCCGAAGGCCGCCGCGATGGCGACGGCGGCCGTGCCGACGCCGCCCCCCGCGGGAGAGACGAGCACGCGGTCCGTGGGGCGTAGCCGCCCCATCTCCATGAGCCCCACCCACGCGGTCATCCAGTTCACCGTGAAGGCGGCGTTCTCCTCCATGGTGAACGCCTCTCCGCTCCCCGCCCGGGGGGCCGGGAGCGCCTGGGCGGATCGCGCCACCACCCACTCGGCGTACGCGCCGTGCTGGGCACCGACCACCACGGCCTCTCCCACCCGCGCGGGATCGACTCCTTCGCCCACCCGATCGATGCGTCCCACCGCCTCCATCCCCGGCACGTACGGAAGGCGGGGCGCCCATCCGTAGAGCCCCTTCCGGGAGAGGACTTCCGCGTAGTTGAGCCCCACGGCCTCCACCTTCACCCGTACCTCTCCCGGGCCGGGATCGGGGGTGGGGATCTCCGTGACGCGCAGAACGCCCGGGCCACCATGGCGGGAGAGGAGTATGGCCTTCATGAGCACCCTTGGTTGGAGTAGGGTATGCCGGCCGGACGCCGGGCCCGTTCACAGTAGGGGGAGAGACGCCCCCACCGCCACGCACACCGTTCATTCACTGGCATCCGGTGTGCGGCGGGCATAGCTTGCCGCCCACTTCGACACACTGCGACGGAGGAGCCCATGCGCGGCCGGATGATGGAGATGCCCTTGCTCGTGTCCTCCCTGGTGGAGCACGCCGGCGGCGTGTACGGAGACCAGGCCGTGGTGAGCCGGAACACGGACGGCGCGGTGCACCGATATTCGTGGCGTGACGTCCGCGACCGCTCCCGTGGCCTGTCCGGCGCGTTGGCCGCCCGCGGCATCACGGCGGGTGACCGCCTGGCGACGCTGGCGTGGAACAACCACCGCCACCTGGAGATCTACTACGGCGTATCGGGGATGGGCGCCGTGTGCCACACGCTGAACCCGCGCCTGCACCCCGCCGAACTGGCCTTCGTCCTGAACCACGCCGAGGATCGGATCCTCTTTCTCGACACCACCTTCGTTCCACTGGCCGAGGCCATCGCGGACAAGCTCCCGCGGGTGGAGGCCTACGTCGTCCTCACGGGGCCGGAGGGGATGCCCGAGACGAAGCTCCCCAACGCGGTGGCGTACGAAGATCTCCTTTCCGGCGCGGAAGGCGGATTCACGTGGCCGACGCTGGACGAGCACGACGCGGCCTCGCTCTGCTACACCTCCGGCACCACGGGAAATCCCAAGGGCGTCCTGTACAGCCATCGCTCCACCGTGCTCCACGCCATGGCGATCTCCATGCCCGACGTGTTCATGATGGGATCCCGCGAGTCGGTGCTGCCCGTGGTGCCCATGTTCCATGCCAATGCGTGGGGAATCCCCTATTCCGCCGCGCTCACGGGGACCAAGCTGGTCCTTCCCGGACCGCGCCTGGACCCCACGGGGCTCACCGAGCTCCTGACGGACGAAGGCGTCACCTGTTGCGCGGGCGTCCCCTCGGTGTTCATCCCCCTCCTCCAGCACTGGCGCGACCAGGGGGTCCGCCCACCCGCGCTGGAGCGTGTCCTCATCGGGGGCTCGGCTCCACCCCGTTCCCTCATCGCCGCCCTGGAAGGAGAGTTCGGCATCGAGTTCCTCCATGGATGGGGGATGACCGAGACCAGCCCCCTGGGGTCGGTGAACCGCGTGGGGAGGGAGTGGCTCGACCGCGGCGTGGAGGAGCGCTCCATCTTCCAGACCAAGCAGGGCCGTCCCCCGTTCGGCGTCGAACTGCGCATCGTGGACGACCAGGGAGCACCCCTCCCCCACGACGGCACGGCGGGTGGCGAGCTCCAGATCCGTGGACCATGGGTGGCGGCGGGGTACTTCCGCGACGACACGGAGCGCCTGACGTCCGACGGATGGTTCCCCACCGGCGACGTGGCCACCATCGACGCCCAGGGCTACATGCAGATCACCGACCGCACCAAGGACCTCATCAAGTCGGGCGGGGAGTGGATCAGCTCCATCGACGTGGAGAACATGGCCATGGGGCACCCCGAGATCTCCATGGCGGCGGTGATCGGCGTTCCCGACGAGAGGTGGGGGGAACGCCCCCTCCTCATCGCCGTCCCCGCGCAGGGCGCCACCCCCACGCGCGACGAAGTCCTGACGTTCCTCGGCGAGCGCCTGGCGAAATGGCAGGTCCCCGACGACGTGGTGTTCGTGGAGCAACTCCCCATGGGTGGCACCGGGAAGGTCCAGAAGTCCAAGCTGAGGGAAGAGTACGGGGGCTGACTCCGCGAAGCCCCTGGGGCCACCCGCACGGAGCGGAGGGCGCCGGGGCCGCGGCAGCTCACTCCCCGATCACCCGCTCCAGGAAGGCGGCCAGCTCGGTCCTGCGGAACGGCTTGAGAAGGACTCCGCTCACACCCGGTACGCGGGCCTCGGGGATGTCGGCGTCGTGACCCGTCACCAGGATCACCGGCACCCCCAGGGACCGTTCGCTCACCGCCTCGGCCAACTCGCTCCCCGTCATCCCGGGCATGTCGAAGTCGGTGAGCACCGCGCTGTAGCGCTCCGGATCGGCTTCGAGGAGTTCGAGCGCGTGTTCGGCACCGTCGGCCACCACGCCTTCGTAGCCCAGGAGGCGAAGCTGAGCCCCCAGGAGCGTGGCGACGTGGGATTCGTCGTCCACCACGAGGATCCGGTGCACGCCGGCGTCCTTCACCATCACTTGTGGCTGGTCATGATGAACAGAGGCTTGCCCAGGAAGGTGTTGTACCGGGGACGCAGCCGCTCGGCCTCGTAGTAGAGCGGAACGTCCACCAGCTTCTTCTCTCCCACCACGGCGTCCACCGAGGTGGTGGAGTACACTCCGTTGCGCACCGCCACCAGGAGGCCGCTGCGCCCTTCCAGGATCAGGTCGAGGGCGAGGTTCCCGAAGGCCATGGGCACGATGGAATCGAGGGCGTCGGGGTCACCGGATCGTACCAGGTACCCCAGGCGCTGGCTCACCACGTTGATCTGACGCCCGGCGTTCACCTCGGCGGAGTACTCCTTGATGAACTCGGAGACCTGGTCGCCGATCCCGCCCAGCTTCTTGTGCCCGAACTGGTCGGCCTCCTCCTTTTCGAAGGTCATCCCGTCCTGTCCGGCCATGGTGGCGCCCTCCGAGACCAGGGCCACCGAATAGCGGCTGGGGTTGTTCCGTCGGTCCTCCACCAGGAGGCGCGTGAGGTGCCTGGGGTCGAAGGGGTGCTCGGGGATCACGCACCGGTCGGCGGCGCCGGCCAGCGCCGGGGCCAGCGCCGTGAAGCCGGCGTAGCGGCCGAACACCTCGATCACCAGGATCCGCTCGTGGGAGCCGGCCGACGTCCGGAGTCGGTGCGTGAGTTCCATGGTGCGGGTGACGCACGTGCTGAACCCGATGCAGTAGTCGGTGCCCGGCACGTCGTTGTCCATGGTCTTGGGGATGGCCACGACCTTGACCCCTTCCTCGTGGAGCCGATGCGCGTACGAGAGCGTATCGTCCCCTCCGATGGGAATGAGGTAGTCCACGCCCAGGTACTCCAGGTTGCGCAGCACCTCGGGAGTGAGGTCGTTGATGTCCTCCTGGTAGCGGTCGGCCACGTGGGGGGGCACGAAGGCCCGCGGAAGGTGGCTGGCACGGGTGCGGGAGGTGTGCAGGAACGTCCCCCCGGTGCGCCCCACCCGACTCACGATCTCGCTGGTGAGCTCCACCACGCACTCGGAGTTGTCGGCCCCGGGCTCGGGGACGATCTCCACCAGCCCGGCCCACCCTCGCCGGATCCCCAGCACGCGGTATCCCTCCCGCCGGGCCCGGATGGTCACGGCGCGGATGGCGGGGTTGAGCCCGGGGACGTCTCCACCCCCCGTGAGGATCCCGATGGTTCCCTTGTATGCCATGGTTCGATCAGTCCGTTCCGAGTTCCTTCATCCATGTTCCGATGGCGCGCTGGAAGTACGCCGGGTTGAACAGTACCCACTCACCCAGCGCCGCGGGAATCCGATACCGCTCCCCGGCCTCCTCCGCGCTCCACCCCGCCGACACGGCCGCACGGGCGGCGCTCTCCACGTCATCCAGGAGATCGACGTACCGGCCCAGCTCCGCGTCGTCGGCCAGGGAGCCGTGCCCGGGAACGTACACCGTGGGCACATCCCGGCGCAGGGCCCGCACCGCCGCCGCCAGCCGCGAGGGGACGGCATCCACGTAGTTGGGGAACATCCCGTTCCAGACGAGGTCGCCGCACCAGACCACGGAAGGCTCACCCGACTCCACGGTCACGTCCGAGGGCGTGTGGCCTTCCCGGGGCACCACGGAGACCGTGCGCCCGCCCAGGTCCACGGCGCCGGCCCGGGCCGGGTCCACCAACTCCGCCCCCGCGAGGAGCTCGGCGGGCGGATCGTCGTTCCGCTCCAGGGTGAGGCCTCGCGTGGCTTCGGTGGCCATGAGCCGGGCAGATCCCTCCCCCAAGACGCCGCGCAACCCGGCGGTGTGTGTCCCCGTGGTAGTGGGTCACCAGGACGTGGGTGGGCGCCCGTCCCGTGAGGCGCCGCGCCTGTTCCGCCATCCAGCGGGCTCCCGCGTCGGATCCGAAGGCCTCCACCACCATCACCCCGTCGGACCCCGAGATGATCCCCCCGTTGCACAGGGTCTCGCGGTGACCGTCCAGCGGAGTGGAGACCAGCGCCCACATCCCCTCGGCCACGGCCTCCAGTCGCCCGAAGGGCTCCCGCGCCACCACGGGGAAGCGCTCCTGTGCCGCCCACAGCCGCCTCATCACGGGTGGAAAGGCCGCCGATGCCATCCACATGTGCGCCATGCACCCGCCCGTGCGGGCCAGGAACCGGCGTCGCGAACAAGACATGGGATCCCCTCTGCGGTTCAGGCGTGCTGGGACATGGCCGCGCGGATCTCGCGCTCCGCTCTCTCCAGAGCGCCATTCAGTTCCTGGAGTGTGGCCTCCACCCCGGACATCACGCCAGTGGCGCCGGCCTTCTCCAGAGCCGCCGCGAGGCGCGTGACCTCGGGAAGTGCGAGGGAAGCCGCCGACCCCTTCAGCGCATGGGCGGCCCCTTCCAGCGACGAGGCGTCGCGGTCCTCGTGGGCCCGGGTCAACGCCCGCATGCGATCCGGCACGGCGTCCAGGAACAGCTCGAACAACGCATGGAGGAGAGATTCGTCCTCGCCCGCGTGCTCCAACGCGTCCGCGTACACCATCGCGACCGTTCCGTCGCCGGGCTCGTCCGAGCCACCACCCGTCACCCCACCTCCGAGCACCCGATCCAGCGCCTCGTACAACTCCACCGGCTCGATGGGCTTGGACACGTAGTCGTCCATTCCCGCCTCGATGCACCGCTCCCGGTCTCCCTTCATGGCGTGTGCCGTCATGGCCACGACGGGCGTCCGCGCGCCGTCCCCCTCCAGTGTCCGGATGCGGCGCGTGGCTTCGAGCCCGTCCATCTCCGGCATCTGCACGTCCATGAGGACCACGTCCCACCTACCGGTTCGATACATCTCCACCGCGCGTATTCCGTTCTCGGCGACCCGAACGGAGTACCCCTTCTTCTCCAGGAGCGTACGCGCCAGCATCTGGTTCACCAGATTGTCCTCGGCCAGCAGGACGCGGGGGCCGACGCTCGTGAGCTCTTCTCGTGGCTCCCCCGCGGCCGCGGCTCCCCGAGCCTCCCCGGTCCCTTCTTCCTCACCCTCGGCCAGGACCCGCGCCACCTCCTCCAGGAGTTCGGGTGGGGTGATGGGCTTGAGCAGGTACGCGGAGACTCCGAGGGCACGACACCGTTCCCCGTCACCCGGCTGTCCGCCCGACGTGAGGAGGAGGATGGGCACGTCCCGAAGCAGCCCCCGGGCGCGAATGGCCTCCACGAACTGGAATCCGTCCATGTCCGGCATATGGACGTCGGAAAGGAGGAGGGAGAAGCTCTCCCCCGAGCCCAGCATGTCCAGGGCCCTCCGTGGGTCCGCCTCGGAAACGGACTCCATCCCCCATCTCGCCACGCTGTCTTCCAGGATCCGGCGGTTCGTGTCGTTGTCGTCGACGATGAGCACGCGCTTGCCCTTCAACCTCTCCGCGGACACCGGGGACGCCCGCTCCACACCCTCCTCGTCCACGGCCAACCGCACGGTGAACGAAAACGTGCTCCCCGCTCCCGGTTGGCTCTCCACGGAAATCTCCCCTCCCATGAGGGAGACGAGCTCCGAACAGATGGCCAGCCCGAGGCCGGTCCCCCCATACCTCCGCGTGGTGGACCCGTCCGCCTGGGCGAACGCCTCGAAGATCATGGACTGCTTGTCCGGTGCGATGCCGATCCCCGTATCCCGGACCGACACCCGGATCACCATGGCGTCTCCCGCCCGCTCCACCGGACCGATGGACACCGTCACTTCTCCTTCTTCGGTGAACTTCACCGCGTTGTGGACGAGGTTCACGACCACCTGCCGAAGGCGTCCCGGATCCCCGATGAAGTGCTCGGGCACGTCGGGATGATCCGCGTACACGAGCTCCAGCCCCTTCTCGTCGGCACGGAGAGCCAGCGCCTTGAACGCCGCCGACAGCGTGGCCCGCAGCCCGAAGGGGATGGACTCGAGTTCCAGACGGCCGGCCTCGATCTTCGAGAAATCGAGGATGTCGTTGATGATGTCCAGGAGGGCGTACGCCGACTGGTCCACCATGCGCAGATACTCGCGCTGCTCCGGGGTGAGCTCCGTGTCCAGGGTCAGGCGGGTCATTCCCAGGATCCCGTTCATGGGCGTGCGGATCTCGTGGCTCATGTTGGCCAGGAACTCGCTCTTCGCTCGGCTGGACGCCTCGGCGGCGTCCCTGGCGGTGCGCATGGCCTGGGAAACCGCTCGCTCTTCGGTCACATCGCGGCCCACGGCGTACACGATGCCCTCTCCGACCACGGGAATGGCGCTCCACGCGATGTATCGGTACGATCGGTCCCCGCAGCGGCAACGCGCCTCGAACCGCTCCGCCGGCTCTCCGCGCCTCACCGCCGCGAGCACGGGCCTCAACGCATCGCGATCGTCGGGGTGTACCAGGTCCAGGAATCTCACCCCGTCGAGGTCTTCCAACGAGTACCCGAGGAGCCGGGTGAATGCCCCGTTCACCCTCCGGAACTCTCCCTCGGCGCCGGAGATGCAGAGGGGGTCCAGTGAGAGGTTGAAGAACCGATCCGCCTCTTCACTGAGGCGCCGCTCCGTGGTGAGGTCACGCAACACTCCCACGAACCTGCGCCCCTTCCCCGGGACGAACGTCTCGCTCACACCGAGGTCGAGGGGGAAGACGGAGCCGTCCCTCCGGCGGCCCATGACCTCGCGACCGATCCCGATGATCCGCCGCTCCCCGGTCTCGACGTATCGTTGGAGGTAGCCGTCGTGCCGCGAGCCGTGCGGCTCGTCGGCGAGGACGCGAACGTTCCGGCCGACGAGTTCGTCCAACGAGTAGCCGAACATCCGCAACGCGGCCGGATTCGCCGAATCGATCAACCCCGTCTCATCGATGGTGATGACCCCGTCGAGGACTGCGTCGAACACGGCGATACGCACCTGCTCGCTGGCTTCCAGTGCGCGCTCGCGAAGCCCGTCGATCACGTCCTGCCGTCTTCCCACCAGGTATCCGAACAGCCCAAGGAAGATGGGCGCCGTGTCGATGATCCAGTGGAGGGGTTGCTCGGCCTGGACCCCCACGATGCCGCCCCAGGTGAAGGGCCGGGCCCGCACCCAGAGGTCCAGCGCGGTGGCCACCACCGGGAAGCACACGCCCAGTCCGACACCCCACAGGGTGAACCGGATGATGGAGCGGGATCGTGAATCGTGAGACGGCCGGAGTGACATACGGAAATCCAGGGGGGATGTCGGTACTGGCCCTGATGATGGTCGAGTTGGAGCCCACAAGCTAGTGGAATACACCGGACGTGACACGGTTTTCCGCGCGCGATACGTTGTCCCCCCACCGATCCGCGCGCCGCAGCCCTCCATCGGGAGAACCCATGCTCGACCGACTCAGACTCCCCCATCCGCTGGTGCTCCTGACCGGGTGTGTCCTCATCGCCGCGGCGGCCAGCTACGTGCTCCCCGCGGGTGAATACGATCGCGCCGTGGACGAAGCCACCGGCCGTGAAGTGGTGGTGGCGGGGACCTACCACGAGGTCGAGCCCGCCCCGGTCGGCTTCTTCGCGGCCTTCGTGGCCCTTCCCCGGGGGATGGCGGCCGCGGCGGACGTGGTCTTCCTGGTCTTCCTCATCGGAGGAGCGTTCACCGTGGTGGACGAGACCGGCGCCCTGGTGCGGGCGGTGGGCTCTCTCTCGAGGCTACTCCACGGGAGGGACCTCCTGGTGATCCCGGTGGTCTCCCTCTTCTTCGCCGCGGGGGGCGCGTTGGAGAACATGCAGGAGGAGATCATCGCCCTGGTTCCCGTCCTCCTCATCCTCACGCTGCGCATGGGGTTCGCCCCCATGGTGGCGGTGGCCATGAGCGCCGGTCCGGCCTTCGTGGCGTCGTCCTTCAGCCCCATCAACCCGTTCCAGGTACAGATCGCGCAAAAGGTGGCGGACGTGCAGCTCTCCTCGGGGGCCGCCTTCCGCACCACCTTCCTCTTCATCGCGCTGGTCCTCTGGATCGGGGGCACCATGCGCTACGCGGCGGCGACACGCACCGCGCCGGCGGCTCCTCCTGAGGGTGAGGAGGGTGCGGTGCTCGGCGCCATGGACCGGGCCATCCTGGTCACCGTGGCCCTCACCTTCGTCGTGCTGGTGTGGGGGTTGCTCAGCCGGGGGTGGGGATTCGACGAACTCTCCGCACTCTTCTTCATCATGGGGATCGTGGTCGGCGCCATGGCGGGGATGGGAATCGGCGGCACCGCCGAGGCGTACGTGAAGGGGTTCCGCAGCATGGCGTACGCGGCGCTCCTCATCGGGTTCGCCCGGGCCATCTCGGTGGTGCTGGAAGACGGGAGGGTGATCGACACGCTGGTCCATGCGCTGGTGACTCCGCTCGAGCGGCTCCCCGTGGCCGTGTCCGCGCTGGGGATGGTGGTGGCCCAGACCGCCATCCACATTCCCGTGCCCAGCGTGTCGGGGCAGGCCGTGCTCACCATGCCCATCCTCGCACCCCTCTCGGACCTCCTGGGGATGAGCCGACAGATCACGGTGCTGGCCTACCAGTACGGCGCCGGGCTGTGCGATCTGGTCACACCGACCAACGGAGCGCTCATGGCCATCCTCGCCTCGGCGGGGGTACGGTTCGAGGAGTGGATACGCTTCACCCTCCCCCTCTACCTGGGGCTCCTCGCCCTGGGCGCCGCATCCATTCTCATCGGTCTGGCCATCGGACTGACCTGAGCGCGGGCCGGGGCACCATCATGGGCATCCAAACCGATCCGAGGCGGAGACCTTCATGAGCCGGGGGCTCCACCGGAACGTCTGGGCGACCAGCGCAACGAGCTTTCTCACGGACGTCTCCAGCGAGATGATCCAGCACGTGCTCCCGCTCTTCCTGGCCAACGTCCTGGGGGTGCGCACCTGGGCCGTGGGGGTGATGGAGGGCGTGGGCGAGGCCACCGCCAGCATCCTCAAGCTCTACTCCGGTCGCGCCTCCGACCGCCTGGGCACGCGCAAGTGGCCGGCGGTGGGGGGGTACGGACTCTCCTCCCTGGCCAAGCCCCTGTACTTCCTCGCCGGGACGTGGATGGGGGTGGCCATGGTCCGCTGGATGGACCGCGTGGGGAAGGGTATCCGATCGGCACCCCGTGACGCACTCCTGGCGGACTCGGTGCCGGCGGCGCGGCGGGGGTTGGCCTTCGGGATCCACCGCGCGGCAGACACCGGCGGAGCCGTGGTGGGCCTCCTGGCGGCCATCGCCGTGGTGGGCACGGGCCAGGGGGACGCCATTCTCCTCGCGCCGGGAACCTTCCGCACGCTGGTGGCCGCCAGCGTGATCCCGGCCTTCCTGGCGGTGGTGGTGCTGGCCGCGGGAGCCCGTGACGTCCCGCCGGAGGACCGCACACCCGACACCGCTCCCCACATCGGCGACGGAACGCTGGGCCGCCCCTTCTTCGCCTTCGTGGCCGTGTCCGCCCTCTTCCAGTTGGGGAACTCCTCCGACGCCTTCCTCGTGCTCCTGGCCCAGGCACGGGGGGTGCCGGTGGTGACGATCCTCGGAATGGTGCTGGCCTTCAACATCGTGTACACGGCGGTGTCGGCCCCGGCGGGTTGGCTGGCGGACCGCTTCCCCCGCAAGTGGCTCATCATGGCCGGGTGGTGGGTCTACGCGGCGGTGTACGGCGGGTTCGCCGTGACCGAATCGGTTCCCGGAGTGGCCTCACTCTTCATGGGGTACGGAGCCTACTACGGGCTGGTGGCGGGAAGCGCGAAGGCGCTCATCGCCGATCTGGTACCCGCCGATCTCCGCGGAACGGCCTTCGGCACGTACCATGCGGTCATCGGGCTGGTGAGCCTTCCGGCATCGATCCTGGCGGGGGTGCTCTGGCAGGGCGTGGGGCCGTGGGCCGGGTGGGGCGCGCCGGCGCCGTTCATCTTCGGCGCGGCCACCGCGGCGGTGGCCTCCCTCCTCCTCGCCTTCGTGGTGCCGGACGCGGGGGAGCGCTCCCCCGCCGGCGGACCGTGACCGTCGGTCAGTCTCCGATGACGTAGTCGAGTCCGGTTCCGTGCCCCGGCGGCGACGGGCGCTCCACGGGGCCGATGGGATCCTCCACCTCCGGACGGGAGCGTTCTCCCTCCTCGGCCCGGGTCGCCTGGAGTCGCTCCAGCGCCCGTCCGACGTGATCGGGAAGGGGTATGGGAGCGGGCTTGGGCGTCTTTTTCGCCGAAACGGCCTTCAATCGCTCCTTCCAGTCGTCGGCCACCGGAGGTGGATCCTGGAGGTCCGAGGGGGAAAGCCGTGCCGGCGGCCCCTCCATCACCTCGTTGGAGACCGCCTCGACGGCGGGAGCGCGGGAGCGCGTCGCGGCCTGGACCACGCCCCGGCGGAACGTCCCATAGATGAGGAGCACAGCCGCGGCCGAGACGCCCGCGAAGAGGAGGATGCCGGAACGGGAGGGCTCCTCCATGCCCTGGACCGAGACTTCCAGTCCGGGAAGCTCCCGCACGCCCTCGGGGACGAAACTCCCCTCGAGCCCCGCCCGGAGGGCGGAGTCGATCTGCTGGTCCACGACCACGTCGGGATCGATGCCCGACGTGTCGACGGAAGCGGCGGCCGATCCGGGCGTCGCATTCCGCGGAAGCGTGTCCTGGGCCGCATACCTGCCCGGCGCGAAAACACCGTATGCGCTCAAGATGAGAACGAAGAATGGTCTGTGCACCTGCGGGCTCCGGAGGTGGATGGCCGGCCTGATCCTATGGATTGAGGATCGGACCCTCGGCTCCGGTCTTGAGGAGGCCGGCCACCGCCTTGTCAGCCTGCCATGGCCACGTCAGCTTCGGAAATGACCATCATCCACGTCGTCGCCGTAGTCATCGAGCGCGAAGGACGCTACCTCCTGGGCCGGCGTCCGCCGGAGAAGCGCCATGGCGCGCTGTGGGAGTTCCCCGGCGGGAAGACCCATGACGGCGAAGACCACCTGGCCGCCGCGCGAAGGGAATTGCTCGAAGAGCTGGACCTGGAGGTGCGCGCCGTGGGCCGTGTGATCTACTCGCGGCAGGATCCCGGCTCTCCCTTCCTCATCGAGTTCGTGAAAGCCGACGTCTCCGGTGAGCCGACGGCCCTCGAACACACCGAGATCGGATGGTATACGCCGGAGGAGCTCTCCTCCATGCCGCTGGCGCCCACCGACGCGGCGTTCGTGGAGCTGCTGATGGCCGCGCCGTAGGGAAGACGACGGAAAGGGATCCCCTCCGGGACGCGGCCGCGCGGGGCCACCGGAGCGAGCCGGCCTGACCTCAGAGGATCCGTGCGAGATCGGCTACCCGGGCCTTGGGCACCTCGCTCCGTACCTCTTCACCACTGGAGAACCCCCGGCCGAGCACGGTTCCCTTCCAGTCCAGGGCCAGGTATCCCGGCGGTACCCCGCCCCTCTCCAGCTCCTCACGCTTCAGCACCCGCCGCAACTCGTCCGCCGTCAGTTCCAGGCGACCCGCGCCGAGAGCGGGCCCGAGCGCCTGGAGCAGATCGTTGGTCGGGCGCGGCCGTCCCTGTCCGTCGAACTCCACCGCACGGAATCCCACGGAGATGGGGCGCCACGGTCCGTCGCTCCACGCGTCCAGGGGCCACGCGTCCAGGGTGTGGAACCAGGCCCGGCCACCCCGGAAGATCACCCGGAACCGGTCCATCGTCTCTCGCGGCACGCCGAAGCGGTCCAGAAGGTAGTCGCGGGCCCGGGCCGCCAGGGTCCGGGCTTCCTCCATGGCCATGTCGTCGCCGGGGAACACACCGGACACCGGCGTCCAGGGCGCGCCGCGTTCGCCCGGGGCCTCCAACCGCCGCAGCTTGGCCAGGAAGAGCCCGCCGGAGTCG
>JAOUPR010000126.1 GCA_029879725.1 Gemmatimonadota bacterium
TCAAGACTTGGCGCCCGTTCGCATGTCGAACTCTGGTAGGGAACGCAGGGTAGTTCGTGTCCCCGCGATCGATCCAAGTCTCATTTCCCAACGCGTCCCGTGTGCCCCGGATGGCGCCCCATCCGGTTACGAAGAAACGCGAGATGTCAGATACGTCAGTGCGCGGTCCATCCCAATACGAATAGAGATCTTCAACCACGCGCGGGCCCCAGTATCCCGTACTCACCCGCCCCAATGTCGTCGCTGGTTGATACCACATGACGATGTCGGGATAGTCACTCGACTGTACAGTGATCTTCCGAACCTTTTGGTAGTAGCTCCCAATCGCGGTCCGAACCCCAAGCGGATCAGTGATCGCGTCGAGAAATCCCCATGAGGTCTCAAAGCGAGTAGTGAGTCCGTCTGGCGCGGAAATTGAGTCAATGAAGAACACGGTGCTACTGTAGGGACGGGTGTGGACGTTATAGGTATCCCAAGCACCCGTAGCGCTTATGACCTGCACTGCCTCTAGTTGTCCCGTGGCGCCATCGTACTGAAGCTGGTACACGGTCTCTGGCCCGGTAGACGTCGGAAGCTGGATGGACGTGGGGCGCACATGTCCGTTGAAAGTGCCGTGCGTGATAATCGTTTCATTCCCATTCCGATCCACTGTCTTCGTGTGGTATCCCGACGAGTTGAACCGCACCTCCCCTCCACCGATCAGCTTCCGGACGTATTCCGAGCCGGTAGTTGTGATCGTATCCGGCCGCGACCGGCTCCACGCTACCCATCGATTCGTCCCGGCAGGTAGATACACACGGCCACTCGTGTCACCTCCAGTCCACACAAGCACATTACCCAATCCGGATACAGTCCGCGGGACTACATTCTCATACCCAGCCAACCACCATCCACGTCCAAATACGAACCTCTTGTTGAGGCTGATCAGGTGATGAGACGCCGTAATGGGTGTCTGGGCCACGCCACCCACCCAGGGCTCAAGGGATATCGTGAAGGGAACCACCTGGGTGTTGTCCGGCACACCACTCCAGCTCCAGTCGAAAGCAATCCGACGCTTCTCTCCCGGCTGGTACGCGGAACTTGGGTATGACTGAGTCCGCACCGTCGTCCCATTCACGACTAGAGTGGCCTTCACCGAGTCTGGCTCTGGTGGGCCTGGAGGAACTACGAAATTCGCACCCACTACACCCCACGGAGCAATCAGACTGCTATTGTAGATTAGCCCGATCTGCCGCGTCTTGTTCATCCGCGTCACCGGCGTGAACGGATAGACGAACTGGTAGTCGTCGCACACGATGGCGCCCGGACCGGCCGAGATATTCAGGCACTCACCCCGCATCTGCTCCAACCCGGGATTCGCGTCGTCTACTGTCAGGATGATCTGATTCGTGGAGACGACCTCCAAACTCTCCGACGCCGTGACAGCCGAGTTCCCAACCTTGGTTGCCGTCAGCGTAATCGTGCTTTGATTCCCGTTGGCGCCACCCGTGAAGCGTACAGGGACGACGACGGGTGTGTCACCGACGCTGACAGTGGTTGCCACCGCGACCGAGCACCCTGCAATTCCTCCACTGCAATTCACTGATAGTGAAAACGAGGACCCAGTCTGGCCCGGGAAGCGAACGGAGAACAGGTCGATCGTGTCGGGGACGTTCGGCTTTACGTATACGGGGGATCTCGTTGCCACCGCGTTTACCGACACGAACTCGGAAACAGCCACGGTGCTTGACTTGTATGCTGAGAGTCCCGTCGCGGTCGCATCCAGACGGAGTGTGTAGTTGTTGGGGATATCGCCGGCATCGAACGTCACCGTCACATCCTTGTACCCACCCGCGGCGATGGAATACCCCGTCGGACTCCGAGTGCAGGATCCCCCACCCCACGTGCACGCGAACGAGAAGTACTTCGACCCGCTACCACCCGTGCGTTGGACACGGTACGTGGCCACGACGCTGTCGGTGTACTGAAGGACCGATGTCGGTACACTCAGCGCCGTGACCGCCACCGACTCGTTGGATTGGACCGTGTAGTTCCGATAGCCGTCATCACTGTAGAACGTGCCCGACGCGTACAAGCGGACCTGTGCCGACCCGGTGGACGACGAAGTGTTGAACGTCACCGTGATGCTCGCCGTCTGCTGGCTCATCAGGATCACCGACGATTGGCTCACCGAGCACGTGATCCCCAACTGTCCACTACACGACAGGTTGATGAACTCGAAATCCTCCTCGATCCCTCCGCCGCTCCCGATGAACTCCACCGTGAACTGCGCCGTGTACCCGCTCGTATTGGTGTTCACCGTCACCGCTGAGCCGCCGTCGGGTGTCACGTAGATGCCAGGCGTCTGCGCGTGCACCGAAGCCGGAAGCAGCGCGACCGCGATCACAGCCAACACCCACACACGAATCTGTCCCACGAGTCCTGACATCATGGTGGAGCCTCCCATGAGGGGTCGAATTAGTCCGACTCCTTTCTTCTCAGGAGGCATGCCAGGATGGGCACCGCCACTATGTGGAATCAGGACAACGGGTTAGGGGACTCCAGAGCGGGGGATTCGTCCCGAGCGTCCCACAACGTCCCGTCGAAACCGAGACTCGTGGGACGGGGCCGGGAGGGCGACTCAGATCGAGGAAATGACGAGGGGCTATCGTCTCAATCACGCGGGATGCCGGCGGGGCGCCAATCCGATGCGCTCGGTCGGCACCTCGAGTCGAGTTGCCGCTGGGAGAAATCGGCCACCAGGCCCGGCCCATCGGCCAGCCGTGGATCCCGCAATTGAGGACGGTGGGAATCGGCGGGGGACCTTCCTGGTGCCGGCGAACACCCGATCCGCCACGTCACGAGTCGTCACCCGAAGTCACTCGCGTTTGTGCACGGGGTGTGCACGGAGGGCGCTGAGGATGTGTTGCGGAGTTTGCTTCCGTTTCTACAACGTTTTGTTTTTCAACTACTTACCTAGTGGAGCCAGCCGGGCTCGAACCGGCGACCCCCTGCTTGCAAAGCAGGTGCTCTCCCAACTGAGCTATGGCCCCAGGGGAGGAAATGTAGCCAACGGGTATTCGGGCCGGTACCCGGTCGGTCAGTAGGCAGCCACCTGGACGTCGGTTCGTGCAAAGTCCTCACCCTTGCACAGGAGGGACTCCCCCCGTGCCATGGCCATCCCGTAGGCCAGACAATCTCCATAGTTGAGGATCCCGGGCGATCCCACGCCCTTCCCGAAGCGGCCGTAGGCCAGACGCGCCAGTCTGGCCGCGTCCTGGGAGAAGGGCTCCACCGTGATGTCCAGGCGCTCGAGCAACGCATCGAGCGCGATCTCACCCCCAGGGCCCTTGCGGGCCACCATCACGGCAGCGGCCTCGACCAACGTGGGTGTGCCGACGATGCGGCTCTCGCTCATGAGCAGGGCCCGCACCATGGCCTCCGCCTCTTCTTCGCGGAACATGATCGCGATGAGCGCCGACGTGTCGATGACCATCAGTCGGGAAGTCCGAACTCGTCGTACCGAAGAATCTCGTCGGCCGGGCGGGTATCTCGAGACGGAAGTCGAGACACGAACTCCTGCACCTCCGCCACCGCGGCCAGGACCGCCTCCACGCTCCCGGGATGGTCGAGTTCCTCGAGCCGAGTCCGAATCGCCTCGGTGACGGCGGTCGTGAGGCTTTCGCCCGTCTTCTCGGCAAGTCGGTGGGCCAGCACGTGGGCCTCCGGATTCTTGATATTGAGCGCCATGGGCACCTCGGGTGGAATGGTTGCCCGAAGCCTACCTTTCCACCGTCACCGAGTCCAGCCTCACACGGCCCCACGACGATCCGCCCCCCCCGGGCCCGGACCTTGCACCTCCCCATCCCCGGGAAGACCTCCTGCCCGTACGCCGGAATCACACACGGGAGGGACTCATGTCCGTCGGGAAGATCTGCTCACGAATCGTGTACACGGCGCGGCCGGACGAGACGGTGGTGGAGGCCGCTCGTCGCATGAAGGAGCACGGCGTCGGCTCGCTGGTGGTGTTGGACGAGGACCGCCGCCCCATGGGGATCCTCACGGATCGGGACGTGGCCATGCGCTGCGTGGCGGAGGGGATCGACGCGGAGGCCACGGAAGTGCGGGACGTGATGTCCCTCCCCGTGACCGCCATGGACGAAGACGCGCCCATCGAGAGCGCGCTCCAGAGCATGGCGGCCACCTCCACCCGCCGTGAGCCGGTGGTGGACGATCAGGGAAAGCTGGTGGGGCTCCTGGCCCTGGACGACGTGCTGTCGCTTCTGGTGGAGGAGGCCGAGTCCATTGGCAAGCTCCTGCACTCGCAGACGCCGCACTGAGAGATGGCGCCTATCCTACCGGATGGTGTTTGCCCACCGCGGTGACGGCCGAGGCCTGCGGACCCTTCTCCCCCATCTCGGGCACGAAGCGAACCTCGGTGCCCGGTTCCAGGTGGTCGAACGCGCGATCGAGGACGGCGTTGCGGTGGAAGTAGACTTCCTGCCCGTCCAGCGTCTCGATGAACCCGAAGCCTCCGGAGACGTCGAGCGTGCGGACCTTCCCATGGTCCGGGATCTGGTGGTGCTTCACGTCTCCTTTCCGGCGCCGCTTGCTCTCGACCAGCATCCGGGTGGCGTCGTCGAAGGCTTCGCCGATGGCCTGGGTGATGTCCTCGTGCCCGCGGTGCTCGGGCGGGTGCCGGCTCACCACGAGCTCTCCTCCGGGGACGTTCATGGCGATGCGGACGTGGAAGAGGTTCCCGGTGCGTTGACGCCCCTCGACTTGCTCCACCATGACGTGGCAACTGGTCAGGCGGGCGTCGAGTGCGTCCAGGCGGTCGATGGCGTCGCCGATGCTCTCCTGGATGGCCTCGCTGGGCGACACGTTCCGGAATGCGATCTCGGGAGGATTCTGCATGTCCCTCCAACCTCCGTCTGGGGCGGATGTGCGCGTCTCCGCCCTCCGTGGATCCGCAGGCCCCGTGCCAAGGCTTCCGCCGCGTCATGCGCCCGGGTCGGGGGGGCCCGACCCCGCGCGTGGGTCGATTTGGCCGCCCGGGGTGGGACTCTACGGCCCGCCCCCTCCTTCCGAGCGGCACGGACTCACCCCGGACCGGCCTCCACCCGCTCGCCCAGGCGGATCCCCTCCCACCCCACCGAGCATCTCCGCCCCAGGATGCGCACTCCGGCGTCCCGGGCGCGCTCCAGGGCCTGGGCGAAGGCGGGATCGATGGCGCGGGCCGCCACGATGCGCGAGGCGTCGGGCCGCTGGAGCACGAAGAGCACCGCGGCCTCGTGCCCTTCCTCCACCGCGGCCATGAGCTCGTGGACGTGGCGCGCACCCCGGGCCGTGACCGCGTCGGGGAAGAGCGCCACGCCGTCCTGCACCAGCGTCACGCTCTTGGCTTCCAGGTACATCTTCCGCCCCCGGGCGTCGTCGAGGAGGAAGTCCAGGCGCGACGACCCGTAGGGCGCCTCCCATCGCACCAGGCTCCACCCGGCGAACTCCTCCAGGGCGCCCTCGGCCAGGGCCGCCCGCACCAGGCGGTTGGGGAGCGTGGTGTTCACGGAAACCCACTGGACGGGGTCCGGCTCGCGGACGTGGAGGGGCCGCGCCCCACCTCGGGGTGCGTACCGCCCGGCACGGGGGTCCGCCGCGCCGGCGTGGGCGGGCGGAGCCGCGATCCCCTCCTGCGGCTCGGCCTCCACCAGGAGGGCCGTCCACCGCGTGGACCGTGTCTCCGACGGGGGCTCTGGGCGCAGCCCCATCCGCCGTCCCGGCACCAGGAGCTCCTTCAGGCGCCCGGGGTCGGCCAGGTGGGCCACCACCTCCCCCTTCCCGTCCACCTCGGCGTGCACCACGAAGCGATTGGGACGGCGCAGGAAACGCCCCTCCACCAGGGGAGCGCCCCAGTCCAGGAAGGGGAGCACGCTCACCGGACTCGCCCGTGGGGACGTCCCCACCCTACATTCGGCGTTCGTCCGCCATCCGGCATTCGTCCGTACACGGAACCCTCCGTCGGGAGAACTCTCGTGCGCTCCATCTCGTTCATCGCGGCCCTCGTCTCGTTCACCGTCCTCCCCGTGGCCGTGGCCACGCAGGAGATCCCCTCTCCCGAAGAGCACTTCGGGTTCGCCATGGGGACGGACCGGAAGCTAGCCCGCTGGGACGAGATCCTGGAGTACTTCACCCGCGTGGCCGACGCCTCGGACCGCATGGTGGTGGACACGGTGGGGCCCACCACGCTGGGAAATCCGTACGTCGCCGTCACCCTCTCGTCACCGGCGAACCTGGCCCGCATCGGTGAGATCCGCGCGGCCAACCGGCGGCTGGCCAGCGGCGAACCGGATCGGGTCGAGGCGGAGGCACTGGCCGACGGGCTCCCGGCCACCGTCTTCATCAACCACAACATCCACTCCACCGAGATCGCGTCGTCGCAGACCAGCGTGGACCTGGTCCATCGCCTGGCCACCGCCGACGACCCCGTCACCCTGGAGATCCTGGACCACGT
>JAOUPR010000127.1 GCA_029879725.1 Gemmatimonadota bacterium
GCACGGGTAGCAGTTGTGGCGCGCGCGTCCCGCACGCGGTATGCATGAAGCCCGTGCAGCAGAATCGCAAATCGTTATGTCGCCGCCGCACCCACGAAAAGAGAGCTCGCGGCGTCGAAAGAATTGATTATGTAGGGGGTAACGGAGTTACCCCGTCGTAAAGCGTCGCCGAAGCATCGACTCGGGTCGGCGCGATCCCAGCTCCGAAAGTCCGCCGCGCGACCTGAGTAGACCGCCCTCGAGGAAAGAGTACGAGGGGCTCGCGCCGCTGAGCGTCCGGACACTACAAGCGTACCGGGTAGAGCCTTCGAAGTAGATGCTCGGCTCCGCAGGGGCGGCGAACATAACAGGCGATTGCTGCTGGCACGGGTAGAAGTTGTGGCGCGCGCGTCCCGCACGCGGTATGCATGAAGCCCGTGCAGCAGAATCGCAAATCGTTATGTCGCCGCCGCACCCACGAAAAGAGAGCTCGCGGAGTAGAAAGAATGGAATTGGTAGGGGGTAACGGAGTTACCCCGTCGTAAAGCGTCGCCGAAGCATCGACTCGGGTCGGCGCGATCCCAGCTTCGAAAGTCCGCCGCGCGACCTGAGTAGACCGCCGTCGAGGAAAGAGTTCGAGGGGCTCGCGCCGCTGAGTGTCCGGACACTACAAGCTTACGGGGTAGAGCCTTCGAAGTAGATACTCGGCTCCGCAGGGGCGGCGAACATAACAGGCGATTGCTGCTGGCACGGGTAGAAGTTGTGGCGCGCGCGTCCCGCACGCGGTATGCATGAAGCCCGTGCAGCAGAATCGCAAATCGTTAGGAGGCGCTGGACACCCATGTGGACAGGAGTGCACGCACCTTGACATCACTACGAGTGGGGCGTTGGTCGGTACTTCTGGTGGGACTGCTCGGCGCCCCCCAGGACTCTGGTGCTCAAGGCACTCCCGAGTCAGTCGGGTTCGAGATAGGTCGATTCGCGGTAGAGTGTGGGGACAGAGCAGAGGTGCGGGCCGGGGTTGTGTGGGGAAGAGTCCAGGCGCGGAATGATCAGGGGACGCTGTGGGGACATGGTCCGTCAGTGCCCGCATACCCGGCGATTGTCATGTTCGACGGAGACGAGTGCAAGGCTTACACGAATCAAGCCGGATTCTTCGCAGCTGTGGGGCTAGTCCCTGGCACGTACGAGCTTGAGGCCCGTTGGATTGGATGGCCGGCGTATCGTGGTGTGGTGCATGTAGAGGGCGACACTGTCCGGATCGACGTGCAGCTTACTGCGGAAACCGTGGGCCATGAATTCTCGAGGTTCCTCGCTCGCCCGAAAGTAGTCGCCGATCCTGCCGGAATAGAGGGCTGCTACTGGCTAGGTGGGACACCTCACGATGGGAAGGTTATCAAGCTAGAGTCGAACGGTGTGGTGCAGGGATGGAGTCCGAATGCGCGGTGGGAGGAGGTAATCGAACCTCGCGCGATCAAGGTATCCTCGAACAACACGATGTGGGGTGAGGACATGATCATCAACATCGGTGGTGATCCCGATTGGTCAGATTTGCACTTGCGGTATTCATCTTGGTCTGACCACGGACTGGGGGCGGCAAACCGTCCACTGGTGTGGGAATCGTTTGCGACTAGAGTTGCGTGTAGGGAGTGGGGATATGATCACGAGTGACGGATCTCGCGCAGTCGGAGACCAACAGCATTGGAGGCGCGCCTCCTAACAAACAATTGCTGCTGACACGGGTTGGCGAGGTGGCGCACGGTACCCGTGCGGTATATGCATGTAGCCCGTGCAGCAGAATTGCGAGCCGTTAGCAAGCCCCACGTGTGGCATGTGGGATGTCGGACCAATGGAACGTGGCGATCGTAACGAAGTGACCAAGGGGGGGCGTTGGAAGCGTTTGCATTTCTTCGACCGATTGGGCTTGGGATGTTGGGGTTCGGCGTCTTGCTCCTTGCTGTTCCTGTGATTCAAGTACTAAGGACTGTACACCCGTGGCGGTCACTCATAGGCCTATGGGTGGCAGGTGTGGGGTTCATCATGATCGGAGCTGGGCTCGCGTTTGCCGATCGCGGATGGGGATCTGCTGTGCTACCTGGCGTGATCGTGACGGTGGTAGGACACTTCGTTCAAAGCGTGGCGTCCCGGAAGTCGCGGCAAGAACGCTAGAAGCGACTGTATGGCAGGGGATCGGGCCTCATAGTTCGAGGGGGCAGACAAGCGCTTGGTCATGCCACGTACATGCGTCTGCCGAGATCTGGGTTTCCTGAAGGGGCCAATACTGCCAGATGCCAGTGACTAGTGTCGAGTCGGGACGCGAGGGATGGCCCCAGTGGCAGGGGGCTAGCTAACAATCAATTGCAGCTGACACGGAAGTACGGGGTGGCGCGCGCGGCGGCGCGCGGTCTAAGCTGGTAGCCCGCGCAGCAGAATTGCGAGCCGTTAGGTCGCCCGTTCGCTGATGGGTTCATCAAAGAGGGTGCGTATGTCCGAGAGGGGCGGCCGTAGCTGGCTTCAACGGGCCATCGAGGAAGTTCCGATTCTGGTTGTCGGTATCCTGATCGCCTTTGGGCTCCAGGCGTGGTGGGAGGGCCAAAGATCTTCAGGAGAGGAACAGCGGACCTTGATTGCCGTCCAAGGCGAACTTCGGCAGAACGCCGAGGGGCTCCGCACCTACATCGGCTGGCATGAGCGAGTGGCGCGATGTGCAGAGGCACTTCTGAGTGCGGTCGGCGACGGCAGCCCCCCACAGCGGGTTGAAGTGCATGACTCGCTGCTATTGGCAGTGCTTGTATCGCCGACGTTCGATGCGTCGACCACGGCTACCGAGGCCGCGTTGACGTCGCGGGCCGGTTCACAGGTGGTATGGGACGCCCTCAGCCGATGGCGAGAGGCTGTGGTGGACGCGGCCGGGGAGGAGCGTCGATCCCGAGAGTTCACGGATGAACGGCTCAGTGGGTTCCTTTCTCCGAGGGTCCCGCTACCTGACGCGGAACTCTCGATTGGGTGGTTGTTCGGCACTTCGGCATCGCCGATCGAAGGAATCACCGCGATCGATACCTCGCCCGAACTTCGCTTCTTGGTGAGCACGAGACTGAAGTATGCACAGCTAGCTGCGCTGGAACTCCACGAGGCCATGACTGCCCTCGAGGCGGCCGAGGGTTCGTTGGCCGCTGAGCTGCGATAGCCGAGGGGCGACCTAACAATCAATTGCAGCTGACACGGAAGTACGTAGTGGCCCGCGCTTCGCGCCGGGTGTAAGCTGGTTGCCCGCGCAGCTGAATTGAAAGCCGTTAGAAAGCACAGCAACCTGGAGGAAAGATGCGTCGAAATGCACTCGGCTTGGTGGCGGTGTACGTGATGGCCATTGGCACAGTGGAGGCCTCAGCAGGGATGATCGGGAAGCGCCTGGCTGAAGCGGTTCAGGTCACCATCCTGTCCTCCAATCTTGCTAACGGCGCGACCGTCGGTGAGTGGGGACTGTCTGCGCTCGTGGAGGTTGACGGTCAGTGTGTGCTATTCGACGCAGGCCGATATCCCGACACCGTGCTGCGGAATGCGGCGGTCCTGGATATGGATCTGTCGTGCGTGACAGACGTCGTTCTGAGCCATTTCCATTTCGATCACAACGGGGGACTTCTGCCGCTTCTCAGAGACCTTCGTGGCCGGAATCCCAACGCGATGCGCCGAGTTCACGTCGCGAGTGGCTTCTTTCTGCGGCGGCAGGTTCCGCAAGGGGACGGCTACGTTGACTGGAACCAGATGATTGCTGTTCGGGACACACTGGAGGCTGCTGGCGTTGAGATCGTTGAACACGATGGTCCTGCGGAGATTCTTCCTTCTGTTTGGGTAACGGGACCTGTGGAGCGAGTGCATGCGGAGCAGCGGTACGGGGGCCGCCGGATGCTGGTGGACGGAGAGTGGGTTCAGGACTACGTGCCCGATAGTCAGGGCCTCACCGTACTCACCGAACAAGGCCATATCGTGCTGTTGGGTTGTGGCCACACTGGAGTAGTGAATGCACTCCAGCACATCCAATCGACGATCAATGAGGCTCCGATCCACGCACTGATGGGTGGGCTCCACCTCTTCAACGCCTCGGACGAGATGCTGGGGTGGACAGCGGACCGACTTCGCGAGATCGGAGTGCAGCATTTGATGGCAGGCCATTGCACTGGAGTCGAACCACTGCTGCGGCTGCGCGTCGGCCTCAACCTGAGTCGGAGAACTGCAGTGGTTGGAGCTGTGGGGTCGCAGTTCGTCTACGGTGAGGGGATTCGAGCGACCAGCATCGCTATGTGAGAAGTGCTTTCTAACAATCAATTGCAGCTGACACGGGAGTACGTAGTGGCCTGCGCTTCGCGCCGGGTGTAAGCTCATAGCCCGCGCAGCTGAATTGAAAGCCGTTAGGGCGCGCCGTGAATGTTACTTCCCGTACGAGTGCATGTGATATGAAGACCACACTACTGTTCGCACTATTCGTCCTTAGTCCGATGCCAGCCCTTGGCCAAGGCAGACTTCCGGTGTTCGACGTCCACCTCCACGCGTCACTGGCGGATGATGAAGGACCACCTCCTTTGGCGATGTGTACGCCTCTGCCAGACTTCGGTTCTTGGGACCCAGCAACACCGTACGGACAGACGTTCTTGCGCATGCTAAAGGAGCCATCCTGCGATGACCCGGTGTGGTCACCCACGACGGATGAGAATGTTAGACTAGAAACGATCGCTGCGATGGAGCGCCGCAACGTATACGGTGTGTTGAGCGGCCCTACCGACAGGGTCTCCGAGTGGCAGGAGGCCGCACCCGACCGGTTCCTCCGTGGACTCGCCTTCAATGTCGCGAGTACCGATGTTACACCCGACTCGCTTCGTAGCCTGGTGGGATCGGGTCAGGTGGAAGTCCTTGCCGAGGTGACCAACCAGTATGCGGGTGTCGCCCCGGACGACGAGCGGATGGAGCCCTACTGGGCTCTGGCTGAAGAACTCGACTTGCCGGTGGGGCTCCATATCGGTACTGGCCCCCCTGGTGTTCACTACCTTGGGGCGGAAGGGTATCGCGCCCGCCTTCACAGTGCACTGACGCTAGAGCCTGTTCTGGTGCGCCATCCGAAGTTGCGGGTCTACATCATGCACGCTGGATGGCCGATGATCGACGACCTCTTCGCTCTTCTTTACGCACACCCCCAGGTCTACGTCGATATCGGTGTCATCGTCTTCACGAGCCCAAACTTCCACGATTATCTACGTAGGATCGTAGAGGCTGGGTTCTCGAAGCGTGTGATGTTTGGCACCGACCAGATGGTTTGGCCCGGTGTCATCGAGCGATCCATCAAGAGCATTGAGGATGCGTCCTATCTGTCGGAGGAGCAGAAGCGCGACATCCTCTACAACAATGCGGCTCGGTTCTTTCGGTTCACCCCTGAGGAGATCTCACGTCATCACGGGATGAGTGGCCGGTGAAGTCTTCTCGGGCCATGGCGCGCCCTAACAATCAATTGCAGCTGACACGGGAGTACGGGGTGGCGCGCGCGGGTGCGCGCGGTCTAAGCTGATAGCCCGCGCAGCTGAATTGAAAGCCGTTAGGCGGCTCTAAACTTCCCTATCAGGTACCTCAGACGGAGGGATCAACTTGTCTTCCCATCCAAACGACACGGCGGACCTTCTTGCCCGGCTCAATGAACTCGAACTCAAGGTTCGACGGCAGCGATATTCTAGCGTCGGCATTCTGTCGGTTCTGGCTGTGTTCATGCTCCTCGGTGCTATCCAAGAGCAGCCCCAGGACACGATTCGAGCCCGAGTCGTGATCGTGGAAGATGATCAAGGTCGAGATCGCATCGTTCTCGGAGCTCCAATGCTCGACGGCCGGGAGTATGTCGGCATGAAGATCCTGAATCCGGATGGTGCAGAGCAGTTTGGCTTGGGCCTCAAGAATGACGGCAGCGTCTCCATGGGCTTTGATGTCCGGCCTGGAGTCGGCAATCCCGCAAACCGCGAGCGCCTCAACATGGGCGTGACCGCAAGCGGTCAGGGTTGGATCAGATACCTCGACAACGATACGAAGGCACGAATGTTCATCCGGCTGGACTCGGAGGACGTCCCAGAGCTGCAGTTCTTGGATTGGCCCGATACCGAACGAATTGTGGTGCGAGAGATTGGCTTCGTTGGGGAGTCCAGCTTTGAGTGGCAGCGATAGCTAGTGCATGTGCGAGAGCCGCCTAACAAACAATTGCTGCTGACACGGGTTGAGAATGTGGCGCGCGCGGTAGCGCGCGTAGTATGCTGGAAGCCCGTGCAGCAGAATTGTGAACCGTTATGTCGCCGCCGCACCCACGACCAGCGAGTTCGCGGCGTCGAAAGAATGGAATTTGTAGGGGGTAACGGAGTTACCCCGTCGTAAAGCGTCGCCGAAGCATCG
>JAOUPR010000080.1 GCA_029879725.1 Gemmatimonadota bacterium
GGTGGGGGCGGGATCGGTATCCTCGGCCATGACGGGGTTCGTCGCGATCATCGTCGGGGGTGTGCTGATGGTGATTCTCTATCCCACCCTCATGCACCAGATGGAAGTGCGGCTGAACGGTGGCGTCCCCGACCTTTCCACTTCGGCGAAGTTCGGGTCGCGGATGTTCTTCCGGATGGTCTGGGGTTGGTTTCTCGCTACCCTCGGCCTCATGGGGGCGATGATGGTGGTGGGTGTCGCGGTGGTGCTGGTGGCGGGACTGTCCGCGGCCTTCCTCGGCGATGGAGTCCTCTCCGGGATCCTCATGGTCGTCGTGGGCGCGGCCGTGTTCTTCACCGTCGGGGTGTGGGCCATGGCGGGCATCTCGCTCTTCCTTCCCGGGATCGTGGTGGAGAGGCTCACGGCCATCGAGTCGCTCCGGCGGGGATTCGCCCTCGCCAAAGGAGGACGATTCCGCATCGTCGCGGTGCTCTTCGTGGCGTGGCTTCTCATCATCATCCCGGTCATGGCCATCTATGCCGTCACCGGGACGCTGGGAATGCTCACGGACCCCGTCGCCGCGGCTGCCGGCGGGGTGAGCGGCGGACGCATCGTAACGCAGCAGGTGATGGCCCTGGGCGTCAGTGCGTTCACCACGCCATTGTTCGTGGCCTGCTTCCTTCTGGTCTACTACGACCAGCGGATCCGCTCCGAGGCCTTCGACGTGGAAGCCGCCGTCGACGAGCTGGTGTCCTGAGGAACGGAGCACACCGCATTGGCCATCCAGGATCCGGCGGAGATCGTTTCGGTCTTCGAGCGCGTGCTGTCCGCGCCCGAGTTCCGGCGTCCCGTGCGCCTGGGGTTCCTGGAGTGGTTCGCGAGTTCTCCGCTGGGGCGAGGAATCGCGTGGTTGTGGGAGCGGTTCCTCGACCTCCTCGAACTGGTCTTCCCGTCGCTCACCACTTCCCAGGAGCGCACGGTATCGGTGGTGGCGTTCGTGGTGCTGTCCGCGCTCGTGATCCTGCTGATCTGGCGCAGGGTGTCACGAAGCGGGTGGATCGGAGAGGAGAGGAGGGGCGCGGGCGGGTCGCACGGAAGTGCGCCGGTATCGTCTTCCGGTTGGGCCCGCTGGGCCCGGGAGCGAGCGGCCGCGGGGGACCTCCGGGGGGCGTCCACGGGTGTCTACCAGGCCGTGATCCTCCATCTCGACTCCCAGGGCGCGGTGCGATTTCACGAATGGAAGACTCCCGGTGACTACGCCGACGAGGTGGCCGACTCCGAGTCGTTGGGTCGTCCGTTCCGGGTCTTCCTGAGCCGATTCGTCGAGATCGCCTTCGGACCGGGGCGGCCCACGGTGGAGTCGTGGCAGCGACTCGAAGCCGGCGCCAGGGGGTTGGGATGTCCGCTCTAGACCGGCACCGGACGCAGTTGGCGTGGGCCGGTGGGTTGGTCCTGGTCTGCCTGGTGGTGGTGCTCGTGGTGGCGCCGCCCGGAAGCTGGCTCTCCGGTGATACGCGGCGAAGCTCCCTCCACGTGGCGCCGGCGGGCGTGGCTGGATGGTCGAGGTCGCTGGAGGCGCTCGGCATGCGGGTGGAGGAGAACTATTCGGTGCTCACCATGGTGCCGAAGGGGGTTGGCGCGGTGGTGGTGCTGGAGCCCATTCGGGCTCCGTCCGCCCGGGAGGTGCATGCCCTCCTCGAGTGGGTACGAAGGGGAGGGGTCCTCGTGGACTCTCCGTCGTACCTCTGGGGGGTCGGGGATTCCCTGGGGGTTTCGCCGGAATACCTTCCCGCGTCTTACGGGGAACGGAGTGCGCCCGTCGAGGCGGGTGGACACGAGGGTTTCCTGCCTCACCGCTGGACCGAAGGGGTGGAGGGGGAGCCGCCGGAATTCGAGTGGGTCCTGAGCGCCGATTCCACCCGGAGGGCGAGCTGGGTGCCCCTGGCGGGTCTGGTCACGCCCGACTCGGTGATGGCGACGCTGGCGTGGATCCCCGAAGGAGAGGGAGGGATCCTGGTGGTGGCCGAGGGCTGGGTGCTGAGCAACGAGGAGCTCGACACGTCACCCCTTGCCGTCGTGGTGACGCGGGCACTCCTCGACCTCGTGCCCGACGGCGAGGGGGTTCTCTTCTCCGAGTATCATCAAGGGTACGATGGGCGGGGGCGGGCGGCGGGGGCTTTGCTGGCGACGGTCACGGCGTCGGGATGGGGGCGGGTGGCGCTCCATGCGGGCGTGGTGGCGTGTCTTCTCCTCCTGATGAGCGGGATCCGCTTCGGGTCTCCGCTTTCCGGGTGGTCCCGAGGGCGCCGCTCGCCCCTGGAGCATGTGGAGGCGCTCGCCCTCGCCTACCGGGCGGCGGGTGGCGGCCGTGCGGCCGCGGACCGCCTCGTGCGCGGCGCGGCGCGTCGGGCGGGGGTGGAGGGGCGCTCGCTGGAGCAGTGGGCCGGGCGCGCCGGGGGGCACGGCGCCGCTCTGCGCGCGAGACGGGCTCTGGACGTGGACCCACCCGATCTGGTGGCCCTCTCCGGAGCGCTGGACGAACTGACTTCACAACAGGTGATCCATGACGGACGAAAGCATGATCCATCCCGCTGACGACCCCCGCCCCGAGGGCGACCCCATTCCCGACGTGAGGCGCGTGCTCGACGAGGACGTGACGGTGTCGGAACTGGAGGAGCGCCTTCTCGCGCCCCTGCGGCAGGTGGTCAAGGGACAGGCGACGGTGATCCGCCAGATGGCGATCACGCTGCTGGCGGGAGGACACGCGCTCCTGGAAGGCGTGCCGGGGACCGGCAAGACACTGGCGGTGAGGGCACTCTCGCGGAGCCTGGGGCTGAGGTTCGGAAGGGTCCAGTTCACCCCCGACCTCATGCCGACGGACCTGGTGGGGGTCAGCGTGCTGGACCCCGCCACCCGGTCCTTCGAATACCGCGCCGGCCCCGTGTTCACGGACCTCCTGCTGGCCGACGAGGTGAATCGGGCTCCGGCGAAGACCCAGGCCGCGCTCCTCGAAGCCATGGAGGAGCGGCAGGTCACGGTGGACGGCACCACGCGGTCGCTTCCCGTCGCGTTTACCGTGTTCGCCACGCAGAATCCGGTGGAGTACGAAGGGACCTACCCGCTCCCCGAGGCGCAGTTGGACCGGTTCCTCATGAAGATCGTGGTGGACTACCCCTCGGAAGAGGCGGAGCGGGCCGTCCTCGACGGGTACGCCGGCGGCTTCCGCAGCGGCGACGAGGGCACGTTCGGCATCACGGCGCCCTTGAGTCACGAGGAGCTCGCCTCGCATCGGGCGGCGGTGGGTCGGGTGCACGTGGACGAGCGCATTCGCCACTACATCACGTCCCTCGTGAGGGCGACCCGGGGTGACCGCGCCTTCGCCCTGGGGGCGAGTCCCCGCGCCGGCGTGGCGCTCTTCCAGGCCACGCGCGCGGAGGCGCATCTCTCCGGCCGGGACTTCGCCACGCCCGACGACGTGAAGCGCCTGGCGTTTCCCGTGCTGCGCCACAGGGTTCTCCTGACGCCCGACGCCGAGGTGGAGGGACGCACCTCCGACGACGAGTTGAGTGCCCTGCTCGAGACGCTGGAGGCACCGCGCTGATACCCTTGCTCACGAGGCGGGCGGGCACGCTCCTGGTTCTCTCCGCCCTGGTTTCCGCGGTGTCCGTGTCCTGGGCGGTCGTTCTCGGCGTGGCCGTGCTGGTGGTGGCCGCGGTGGACGGGAGGCGCGCGCCCACCCCCACGGTCGGACGTCGCGTGGTGGGGGACCGCAGCCTCAACGCGGTGGTGGACGTGGTGGTGGATGTGGCGTTCCCGGAGGGTGAGCGCACGGAACGCACGCTGCGCACGGTGCGCGTCACGGACGATCTCGGCTCGGGGATGGAACGCCTACCCTGGGGAGGCGACGACACGGTGGTGGACGCGTCGTCTCCGACCGGAGCCATGGTCGAAGTGGTGGGGGACACGGGTACGCGCGTCGGGTATCGTCTTGCCCTCAGGAAGAGAGGGGACCTGCTCCTGGGAGACGTCCACCTGAGGGTGATGGGCCCCCTGGGCCTCGGCTGGGGGCCGAAGCGGGTTCCCATGGAGGACCGGATCCGCGTGCAACCCGGAATGGAGGAGTTGCGCCGGGAGCGGATGGCCGCGCTGCGGCCCCACATGCTCATGGCGGGTCTCCGGCGGCTCCGGCGCTTCGGGGAGGGTACGGAGTTCGAGAGCCTGCGGGAGTACGGACGGGGTGATGATCCGCGCACCATCGACTGGAAGGCCTCGGCGCGGCGCACGGACCTCCTGGTTCGCAACTACCAGGTGGAGCGCAACCAGAGCGTCGTGCTCGCCCTGGACGCGGGTCGGCTCATGCGGGAGTGGATCCACGACCGGGAGCGCCTGGACTTCGCCATCTCGGCGGCGCTCCTCGTGGCGGAGAGGGCGCGGGTGTTCGGCGACCGGGTGGGCCTGCTCGTGTTCGACGACCGCGTTCGGTTGGTGCGCCCGGTGTCACGGATGGACCTGGGTGAGCTATCCGACGCCTTGGCGGGGATCGAGAGCCGGTTGGTGGAGCCCAACTACCCCATGGCGTTCGCCACCCTCAAGCGCACGTTCCGCAAGCGCTCCTTGGTGATCCTCTTTTCCGACATCATCGACGCGGCGGCCTCCCGGGCGCTGGTGCAGGGCGCCGTGAGCACCGCCGCGCGGCATCTTCCCATGGTGGTGGCGTTGAGGAACCCCGAGGTGGAGGAGGTGGCGTCCCGGCCGGGGCGCACGGAAGCCGACGTGTTCCGCCAGGCCGCGGCCGAGGAACTCCTGGAGGCACGCGCTGGCGCGCTCCAATCCATGCGCCGCTCGGGCGTGCAGGTCGTGGACGCCCTGCCGGGCGCCGCGTGCCACGCTACACTGGCGAAGTACGCGGAAGTGAAGCGTCGGGGCCTTCTGTAGCTCCCTTCCGGCCGCGTCCCGCGGTGAGGAGGTAGGCCCACAACAAGGTGGCCACCACCGTGGCGAATCCCACCTTGAGCCCCGGGTCGATGCGGGCCGGAGAGATGAAACCCTCCACGAGGCCGGCGAGGACGAGGAGGACCCCCGTCCCGCCCACCAGGGAGAGGACGGTGCGGCCGGCGTGGCGGAGTGAATCCGTGCGCGTGCGGCGTCCCGGGCGGATGAGCGCCTCGGCGAGGACCAGTCCCGCGGCTCCGGAGATGACGATGGCCGTGAGTTCCAGGACTCCGTGGGGGAGGATGAACGTCCAGATGAGCGCACCGGCCTCGTGGAGGTCGTAGAGAGCCATCACCGAGCCCAGGTGGACCCCGTTGAAGATGAGGATCCAGATGCTCCCCAGGCCCGCGAGGATCCCTCCCGCCGTGGCGATGAACGACACCTGCAGGTTGTTGGTCATGAGGGCGCTGGACATCACCGACATCTGCACCGGAGGAACGTCCACGTAGGGATCGCCACGGGCCAGGCGGTCGGCGGCCTCCTCCGCTCTCGAGATCATGTGCGAGGGGAGGAGCTGCCGTGCCAGTTCGGGGTCGGCACGGACCGCGGCGTAGCCGACGAGGGACGGTCCGAACAGGAGCACGGCCGAGATGGACACGAACGCCCATTGGGCCCGGAAGGTGCGCGGGAAGTCCTGTCTGAGCCATCGCAGAAGCGATACGGAGGGAGCCCCCGATCCCCGGTAGAGGAGGTTGTGCCCTTCTCCGGCGAGGCGCTCCAACTCGAAGCGGAGCCGGATGGACGCGCCGTAGGTGTGGGCGCGGGCCAGATCGGACGTGACCTCCCGGTACAGCTCCGTGAAGCGGGTGAGGTCGGTATCACTCAGCGAAGAAAGTCCCCGCTTCTCCGCGCGCTTCACCAGCGCGCCGTACTCGTCCCAGACTCCGCTCTGGGTACGTACCAGGTGCACGGCCTGGGCACCGGCGGCGGCCCCGCCGCCCTGGCGGAGTTCCTCTTCCTGGTGGAGTTCCACCAGAAGCTCTTCCAGCGGCCGGGACAGGCGTTGCGGGTGCTGGTCCAGGATGGGTCCCATGGCCTCGGCCACGCGGCCCACCAGGCGACTGCGCACCGGAGCGGGGAGGGTGTCCTTGCGGGCCACGAAGCGGGCGAGCACGTCGAAGCGGGCCGGATCCAACTGGGGCCGCATCCCGGTCGAACGCGCCGCCAGACGTTCGGGTGCCTCGTCCGCGCCTCGATCGCGCACCACCACCGTTCCAGCCACCATGTCGCCCAGGCGTTGCCCCCTGGGGTGGAGGCCGATGAAGGCGAGACCGAGCATGCCGGTGAACGCGGGCTGGAGATCGATGATGCGCAGGAGGTTGCGGAGCGCCGCGGCCTGGAGCGTGATGGGGGTCCCGCCCTGGCCGATGACCCGGACACCCACCCACCGCTTTCCCAGAGTGCGACCGTTGAAGAGGCCTTCGGAGAGGAAGAAGTAACCCCAGAAGGACAGGAAGCCCGCGAAGATCAATGCCGCGCGTCCCACACCCTGGAGGACCGGGGCCACTTCCAGGGCCCTCAGCCCGGCGTATCCCAGCCCCAGCACGAACAGTGTGACGGCGAGGACGAGCACGTCGGCGACCACGGCCGCGGCTCGCGATCCCACGCCGGCCAGTTCGAAGCCTATGCGGACGTGCTCCGGGGTCTCGATGTGGACGGAGCGGCCCTGGTCGAGATGCCGGAAGCCGTGGGCGGTCGGGGAGGCGGGAAGGTCGGTCATGGACGTAACCGAATGCGGGGACGCGTCGTGCGCAAGCACCCGGAGGTGATTCGGGCAACGGGCGCGCGGTGCCAGAAGAAAGCCCCCGGCGGAACGGGTCCGCCGGGGGCCGGGTGCTCGGGGAAGCCCCCCGGTCAGTTGTCCATGATGGCTTCGATGCGTTCGAGATCGTTGATGACCCTCCACGTTCCCCCGCCGTCGACCACCCGCGCCTCCCAAGCCTGGAGGCGGTTCAGGTATTCCCTGGGGTCCACGTTGTCGGAGCGGAGCTTGGTCACGTTCAGCGCGATCACGTCCACGCCCATCATGTCGATGGGGAAGTCCCGCACCTGACCGGCCGCGAGATCCTCTTCCATGTCGGAAAAGACGAGGATGGTCTTGCGCCCCGGTCCCACCTCGTTGAGCCACTCCACGCCCTGGAGCATCCCTCCGGTGATGTCCGTGTGGGAGGAACTGCTGATCCGCGAGGTGAAGTCGTCGACCTGCTGCTTGAACTGGCGCTTCTGATCGTTGGCCACGGACGGCCGCTCGTCGAAGGTCATCCGCACCAGGATGTCCTTCTCGCTGAAGCTGCCGCTGTCGATGCGAGCGACTCCGAAGGAGTCCCCTGGTCCGAGCCTTCCCAGGAGGAAGTTCACGATGGCGCGTGCCTTGGCGAGCTCCTCCGTGTAGGTGCCGGAGGTGTCGATGAGGAGGAACACGCCGTGTCCGGGAGCGCGTGGGTTGCAGCCGCTGATCAGGACAAGACCCATCAGGGTCGCGAGAATCTTTCGTTGCGTCTTCATCTTGATATCATCCCTTGGTTCGCGGCGGGTTCAGCCCGCCGCGGCGTCGGCGTTCTTGGTGGCGGTCTTCACGGCCCGTCCGGAGAGGATCAGTTCCTCCACCTTGAGGGGGAGGAAGATCACGATGTCGTAGACGTTGACGAGGCCGTCTCCCAGATACCGCACCAGGCTTCCGATGAGGCGGAACAGGAAGGCCACGAGGCGCAGGATACCCTCCACGGCGTGGCTCAGCACGACGCGGGCGGAGTGCACGAAGGACTCCAGGGGGATGGCCACGAAGGTCAGGGCGAAGGGGAGGATGAACCCCATGACCATCTGACCCACGGCCGGAATCCAGCGGAACTCGGGCTCCGACGCCTGGATGCCCGACAGCACCTGCGAGAGCGAGGCGCGGTCGGCGGCGAGGAGGTCCCGCATGTACGCCAACGACGACTCGATGCTCGCCAGCGTGAGGAGGATCCCGAACGTCGCCCACATCATCCGCTTGCGGGTGCGTTCGTCCATGGATCCGATGATGGGGAAGAGTCTCGTGATGCGGAGGGACTCCATGAGGAAGAGCCCCATGGTGATCTCCACCATGATGATCACCAGAGCCGCCACCGCGGAGGTCTTCATCCCCCCCAGCTGGCTGGTGGCGCCCACCATCTCCGACATGGGCAGGGCGATGAGCTGGAAGTTGATGAAGCCGCCCAGGCAGGCGATGGCCAGCACGAGTCCCGAGATGAGGAACTGGGTGAGCGCGGAGCTTCCCAGCAGCCGCTCGGCCCGATCCGTCTTCCCGGAGATCTCCCGGTACGTGTCCATCATCTGGTCGATGTGCTGGCCCCGCTCCAGGATCCCGGTGACCGTGCCGTCCACCTTGATGAGCGTTTCGTCCACGTTCTTCCATACCGGACGCATCCGCTTCAACATCCCGTGGCGTTCCTGGCTCTGCTGGCGGTACGTCGACATGGTCGTGTCGTACGCTTCCTGGAATCCCTTGTGCAGTGCCTGGATCGCCTTGCCCACCGACTTGTCGCCCTCGGCCTTGTCCACCAGCTGGTTGGCCATCTCCAGCGCGCTGGCCCATCCCGGTGGATCGGGAGGGGTGTCCGTGGACTTGCGGTAGTCCTCGTCGAGCTTGGTGACGTGGTCGCTGAGCTTCCGATGCAGAGACGGATAGCTTCCCAGGTCACGACTCACCGAGGTGGAGATCCGCTCGAACTCCCGCTGGATCTGCCGGTCGGAGTTCTCCATCCCGTGCTGGAGCAGGATCTCACGGCTGCGCTCCGACATACGGCCCTGGAGCTGCATCATGGAGTGGCTCAGGAGCCGAGCGGAACGTGAGATGACTCTGGTGAACCCCCGGATCGCACGGTGCGCGGGGGCGCGGGCGGCATACATCGCCACGACGGCCAGAAGCACCCATGTGAGGGCGGAAAGCCCGGGGTTGTCCGGCCAGATGAGCATTCCCGATGGCATGATATCTCCCTTGACTGAGAGCACGTGGGAGTGGGGGAATCTCCCGTGGACTATTGCATCCCCTTTCTAGCTGCAGGAAACGTGCCTCGAAGGGGAACATCTGGTGCCACCTGTGACATCACGTGCTCCGCCAGGGCGGTGATGGTCAGGCTGGGGTTCACCCCCAGGTTCACGGGGACGATGGATCCGTCGACCACGTAGAGCCCCGGGTGGCCGAACGCCTGGCCGTCGAATCCCACCACGCCGTGGCCGGCGTCCGCTCCCATGGGGCATCCTCCCAGGATGTGGGCGGTGACGGGGGCGCCGAATACCACTTCGGGCCAGGTGTTCCACGCCTCGCCTCCCATGGCTCGGGCCAGGCGGCGTGTGGCCTCGTTGGCCACCGGGATGTAGGAGACGGGCTCCTTCTCTCCGGTGGGGATGACGGAGGCCAGACCCCGCCGGCCCAGTGGCCAGGATCGCCGCCCTAGCCGCAACTCCATGTGCCCCTCCGTGGCCTGCATGGCCACGATGACCGTGGTTCGCGCGGCGCGGCCGAAGGGGACGAGGCCGCGCAGGAACCGGATGGGGTGCCTCAGGATCCTCCCCAGGAGACGGAGTGGCCGGGGGATCCGGCCGTGCCCGTCGGTCAGGAGGGTGGTGAGCCAGAAGAGCGCGTCCGAACCCGGATTGTATCTGGCGGCCTCCAGATGGGTCTCGTGGTCCACCCAGACGCCTCCGGTGATGGCGACGTTGCCCGTCCAGTCCAGGTCGGAGCGGGGGGCGTCGGCGGCCAGGATGGACTCGGAGTTGGTCCGCACCCGGTCTCCCAGGCGACTCGAGAGGTTGGGAAGCCCGCCGCTCCGGCGAGACTCCAGGAGGAGCCGGACCGTGCCCAGCACACCCGCGGACACCACGATGCGCCGCGCGCGCCATGTCCGCCGCGGGCGTCGGAGCCCCAGGGACGCTCGCGTGTCCACCTCGTATCCACCCTCGGCTGCGCGGATACGGAGCGCCTCGGTCTCCGCGACGATACGGACACCCAACCGCTCCGCGAGCCAGAGGTAGTTCCGGTCGAGGGAGTTCTTTGCGCCCACCCGGCACCCGATCATGCAGGCGGCACATCGGGTACACCCCGTCCGCTCGGGACCCCGGCCCTCGAAGAAGGGGTCCGGGACGGCCTCGCCCGGAGTACCGAAGAAGACGCCGACGTCGTAGGTGGAGAAGGTGTCCTTTCCCGCCATCTCGGCGCCGATTTCCCGAAGGAGCTCGTCGGACCGCCCGAGGTCCGGGCACCGCACGGCTCCGAGCATGCGCCTGGCCTCGGCGTAGTGCGGGGCCAGGCGGGCCCGCCAGTCGGCCGCGCCCCACTGGGGAGCGTCGAACACCGCCGGCTTCGGCTCGATGAGGGTGTTGGCGTACACCAACGATCCACCGCCCACCCCCCGGCCGTGAAGGACGAGAACATGTCGGAGGAAGGTCAGATCCTGTATCCCGTGGAGCCCCAGGCGCGGCATCCAGAGGTACCTGCGGAGCCCCCAGTTCGTCTCGGGGAACTCCTCGGGGGCGAACCGTTTGCCCGCCTCGATGACCACCACGCGGTAGCCCTTCTCCGCGAGGCGAAGGGCCGACACCGCGCCACCGAATCCGGACCCGATGACCAGGAAGTCTGCGTCGAAGTGGGGTGGGGCGGTCATCGGGCTCCGTGCGGGGATCGGGGTGGACCAGGGTCCATGCGACGCTAGGCGGGTAGGTGCCCGAGGGCAAGAACGGAGGTTTCGATGGTGGCAAAGATTCCGGAGAGGTTCTGGTCACTCCCCTCTCTCGGTCCCCCCGGAACACCTTGTAATACAGCGATTGTTCAGGGCGGCACGGTCCTTGCTTTGAAGTAACGGGCCACTCGCGGTGGACGCGCGGGATGACCACACTCATAGGGGGGGAAAGAACCATGAAGGCACATTTCGTACGGCGCACCGGGATGGCCGGCGCTCTCGTCGCGCTCCTGGCCGTCGCGGCTTGCGGCGACGCCAACGTCATCGGTCCGGACAACCAGCCCGAGATCGCGAATGCTCTGAACACGTTCCAGTTCCAGGTTTCGGCGCTCGTGAACGTGACCCAGGAGCTCAGCTACGACTGGCAGAACGAGGGAATCCAGGCCACGGTGGACGTGTCTCAGGCCATCACGTCGGGCTCCGCCCTCCTCACCATCCTCGACTCCCAGGGCGCGGTCATGTACCAGGAGGACATCGCGGACGGCATCAGCAAGTCCACCATCGCCGGATCGCCGGGCGCGTGGAAGATCACCGTGAGCCTCCAGGGCGTGCACGGGACCTTCAACTTCCGGTCTCAGCGCCTCAACTGACGTCCAGGATGGACGGGTCCTTCCGGAGCGCGGACCACGTCGGTTCGCAGCGCGTCCGGAAGGGCCCGTTCGCAGGGGTCTACGGCAGGATCATGGCGCCGGCGGTGGCCAGGAAGGCCGCGGCGAGCGCCCGCAGGTGTACCCGCGTTCCCTTGACGCGGAAGTGGGCTGCGGTGGCCGTGTCCAGGGGCTCGGCTCCGTCATCCATGTCGCGCAGACCGCGCGATGCCAGCCTCACTCAGGTCTTCTCCCGGGCCTGAATCACTCCCAGGGAGGCCAGCCAGAAGAGGGGGAGCGCGGTGAGTCGCCAGAGGGGGTCGACACCCGCGATGGAGAGGGCGCCCACCAGGAGCGCGCCCGCGGCACCCACCCGCAACCCACCGCGAAGACGGGCCCGCCTTCCTCGAGGCCCGATGTTCGCGACGACCTCCGGCTCAGCCATGGCGGGTCACTTCCGGCCCGAGAGGTCCGCCGGAGCGTGCGGGGGCTCGCCGCTGGACGAGGCCGCACCTCTCAGGTTGAGCGCCCTCGTCGCCGAGATGCGCCGGTCGGCGTCGGCGCCACATTCGGGGCACGCCGCCCGGGGCTCGTCGGACATCTTCTGGAGAAGCTCGAAGTCGTGTCCGTTTGCACAGCGGTAGTCGTAGGTGGGCATGATCTGGATCTGCTCGGGGACCACGGGTACGTCTGGTTCATGACCAAGGTGGCCCCGGTGCTTCCGGCGATCAAGAGAACCTCCGGTGCCTTTCCCCTGCACCGGCGGCACGCCATCTTCCTTCCATCGAGCGGGGTCCGGTGGGGTCCTCCGCGGGGATTTCGCAGGGGGTGAGGCCCATGATGGCCAGGATTCGACAGTGGCGCGACGATCTGCGGGCGGATTGGCGTGAGGGGGGGTGGCGGAAGGTCCTCAAGGAGCGCGGGTGGCGTCTCCTCGTCCTCTTCATCGTGTTCTACCTGGTGCGCGACGTCATCCTGTACGTACTCATCCCCCTGGGGATAGTCTCACTGTTCCGCTGACATCCGCTCCTGCCAGGAGCGGGCCCGCGCGATGATCTCCCGCTCGTCCACGGTGGTCAGGTTGCGGCGCTGCAGGAGGCGGCGGCCCGCCACCCATACGTCCGTGACCCGGTCCCGCCCCGTCACGTAGACGAGTTGTGAGATGGGGTCGTGCACCGGACGGCTCTCCAGCCCACCCAGGTCGACCGCCACGATGTCCGCCGATTTTCCCGGTTCCAGCGATCCTGTGTCCCCGTGGATCCCCAGCGCGCGCGCGCCCGCCAGGGTGGCCATGTGGAGCGCCCGGGCGGCGGGGACCGCGGTGGCGTCCCCGGATACGCCCTTGGCCAGGAGCGCGGCGGTGCGCATCTCTCCGAACATGTCGAGGTCGTTGTTACTGGCCGGCCCGTCGGTCCCCAGCGCGACGTCGACTCCCGCGTCCAGGAGCGTCTGCACGGGGCAGAACCCGCTGGCCAGCTTGAGGTTCGCCTCGGGGCAGTGGACCACCCGGGCGCCGCTCGCGGCCAGCTCGCCGATCTCTTCTCCGGTGAGTTGCGTCATGTGCACCGCCAGGAGCCGGTCCGTCATCAGCCCCAGTCCCTTCAGGCGGGCCAGGGGACGCATCCCGTTCTTGGCGACGGCGGCGGTCACCTCACCCTCGGTCTCGTGGACGTGGATGTGGATGGGGACGTCCAGGAACTCGGCCAGGTCCACGATGCGGCCGAAGGAGTCGTCGGATACCGAGTAGGGAGCGTGGGGCGCGAGCGTGGTGGTGAGGAGGGGGCGCCCCTTCAAATCCCCGTGCACGTCCAGCGCCCGCTCGAAGTACTCGTCGGCGTTCTCCGCCCAGGCGGTGGGGAAGTCGAGGATCACCAGCGACAGCGCCGCCCTCATCCCCGCGGCCTCGATGGCCCTCGCCGCGTCCAGGGGGAAGAAGTACATGTCGTTGAAACAGGTGACTCCGCCCCGGATCATCTCCGCGCAGGCGAGGAGGGTGCCGTCGTGCACGAACTCCGGTCCCACCCACTTCCCCTCGGCCGGCCAGATGTGCTCCTGGAGCCACTCCATGAGCGGGAGGTCGTCGGCGTACCCGCGCAGGAGGGACATGGCCGCGTGGGTGTGGGCGTTGATCAGGCCGGGGATGAGGACGTGGTCCTCGAAGTGCTCCGTGGCGTCGGGCCGGTAGGCGGCCCGGGCCTCGTCCTCGGGAAGGAGGGCCACGATGCGCCCTTCGTGGACGACCAGGGCGTGGCCTTCGAGAACCACCCCGTGGGGTTCCACCGGGACGATCCAGGGCGCGGTGAGAATGAGATCGACGTTCATGGGAAGGGAAGATAGGGGCCGGGGAGGGGAATCCCAACTTGCTGATCGTCCGCGCGGCGCATACCCTTTCCCGCCTGATTCTCCGGTTGGGTACCCGCCCCGCGTCGTGCATTCGCCACCAGCCCAGCGTCCATGATCGTCAGCGTCAACATCAATGGGGTAGACCGCTCCGCGGACGTGGAGCCCCGTCTGCTCCTCAGCGACTTCATCCGTCATCACGTGGAACTCACCGGCACCCACGTTGGGTGTGAGCACGGAGTATGTGGCGCGTGTACGGTGCTGGTCGATGGCCGCGCCGTGCGTTCGTGCCTCATGTTCGCCGTCCAGGCGGACTCATGCGAGGTGACCACGGTGGAGGGGTTGGCGGGAGAGGGGGGGGAGGCCGACCTCCACCCGCTTCAGGAGGCCTTCCGCGAGAAGCATGGCCTTCAGTGCGGGTTCTGTACTCCGGGGATGCTCATGACGCTGGTCCCCTTCCTGGAGGAGAACCCGAGCCCCACGGAGCGGGAGGTGCGCGAGGCCATCTCCGGGAATCTGTGCCGTTGCACGGGCTACGAGAACATCGTGCGGGCGGTGATGCACCGGGTGGAACAGGGCCTCACCGGAGAGGCGCGGGCCCATGGCTGACTCCCTCATCGGGCAGGGGATCCGCCGGGTGGAGGACCCCGTCCTCCTCACCGGGCGGGGCCTCTTCGTGGACGACGTCCACCGCCCCGGGATGCTGCATGCCCACTTCCTGCGGAGCGACTTCGCCCACGGGATCATCGGGAGCATCGACGCCTCCGCCGCACGCGCGCACCCCGGCGTGGTGGCCGTCTACACCGCCGACGATCTCGGCGACTACTGGGCGAAGGGACCGCTTCTGGTGCCCCCGCCGCCCATCGAGGGATTGGTCTTCAACGAGGCCACCGCCGGCCCCCTGGCCCGGGGGAAGGTCCGCCACGTGGGGGAGCCGCTCGCCATGGTGATCGCGGAGAGCCGGTACGTGGCCGAGGACGCGGCGGCCCACATCGTGGTGGACGTCGAGCCGCTTCCCGCGGTGGTGGACATCGAGCGGAGCCTCGATCCGGAGGCTCCCCTGATCCACGAGGAGTTGGGGACGAACCTGGCGGCCCGGGTGGGACAGTCCAAGGGCGACTACGCCGCGGCCGCGGGCGGGGCCCACCTGGTGGTGAAGCGGCGCTTCACGTATGACCGCGGTGTCTCCGGGGCCATGGAGAACCGGGGGATCGTGGCGGACTGGGATCCCGTCTCGGAGAAGCTCACCGTGTGGGACACCACCCAGGCGCCCATCCCCATCCGCAACGGACTGGCCCGCCTCCTGGGGCTCATGGAGTCGCAGGTGCGCGTGGTGGCGCCCTTCATCGGGGGAGGGTTCGGCCCCAAGATCATGATGTTCTACCCCGAGGAGGTGCTCGTACCCTGGATCGCCATGAAGCTGGGGCGGCCGGTGAAGTGGATCGAGGACCGCCAGGAGAGCTTCTTCTCCACCACCCAGGAGCGGGGGCAGGTGCACGAGGCCGAGTTGGCCGTGGACGCCGAGGGGAGGATCCTGGGCGTGCGCGACGTCTTCATCCACGACACCGGAGCCTACGATCCCTACGGGCTCACGGTGCCCATCAATGCCCAGTGCACGCTCCTGGGACCCTACGAGGTGCCCAGCTACGAGAGCGAGTTCACCGTCGTCTTCACCAACAAGACCACGGTGACGCCGGTACGGGGCGCCGGGCGCCAGCACGGCGTGTTCGTCATGGAACGGCTCCTGGACTTTGCGGCGGCGGAACTGGGGATCGACCGGGTGGAGATCCGCCGGCGCAACTACGTTCCCGCGGGGTCCTTCCCCTTCAACCACAAGGTGCTCTTCCAGGACTTCGCCGACCTGGTGTACGACAGCGGTGACTACCTCCCCGCGCTCGACCGTGCGGTGGAAATGATCGGGTACGAAGATTTCGTGAAAGGCGGACAGGCTGCGGCCCGCGCCGAGGGGCGGCACCTGGGGATGGGCGTCGTCTCCTACGTGGAAGGGACGGGGATCGGGCCCTACGAGGGCGCCCGCGTCACGGTGGAGCCCAGCGGGATCGTGCGCGTGGCCACCGGGGTCGGTACCCAGGGGCAGGGCCACTTCACGACCTTCGCGCAACTCGTGGGCGACGTCCTTGGAGTGGGCGTGGATCGCATCCGTGTCACCACGGGAGACACGGGCGAGTTCAACTGGGGAACGGGCACCTTCGCCAGCCGCGGAATCGTGGTGGCGGGGAACGCCTGTTGGGAGGCCGCGCGCATGGTGCGGGCCAAGGTCCTCGCGCTGGCCTCGAAGCGGTGGGGCGTCGCCGAGAGTGAGTTGGAGTTGGTGGACGGGTCCGTGCGGGTCGCCGGAGATCCGGGGCGATCGATGGAGCTGGGGAGGCTCGCCGTGGAGGCGAACCCCCTCCGGGGCGCCGTGACGCCGGGGATGGAGCCGGGGCTGGAGGCCACCGCCTATTTCGGGCCCGCCAGCGGAGCCACGGCCAGTGGGGTGCATGCGATGATCGTGGAGGTGGACCCGGACACGGCCATGGTGGAGATCTTGAAGTACGTGGTGGTCCACGACTGCGGCGAGGTGGTGAATCCCGTCATCGTGGAGGGGCAGATCCACGGGGGGGTGGCCCACGGGATCGGAAACGCCTTCTACGAACAGCTCGTGTACGATGACGATGGACAGCTCCTCAACGCGTCCTTCATGGATTACCTCATCCCCACCGCCACCGACGTCCCCTCCATCGAGACGGCGCACGTCGTGACGCCATCACCCCTCAATCCGCTGGGCGTGAAGGGGGTGGGCGAGGCGGGCTCCATCCCCACCGGAGCGGCTTTCGCCCAGGCGGTGCAGGACGCCCTGGGGTCCGGCGCCCCCGACGTCTGCGAGATCCCTCTGAGCCCCAATCGCCTCTGGGAGATCATGGAGGTGGCCGCCCGCTCGGGGGCTCGCCCCGGGCATGCCGAGGGAGGCGCCTCATGAAGCCCGCACCCTTCGAGTACGTCGTCGCCCGTTCCGTGGAGGAGACCCTCGCCGGCCTCGCCGAGCACGCCGACGACGTGAAGGTGCTGGCGGGAGGGCAGAGCCTCATCCCCGCCATGAACTTCCGCCTGGCCCAGCCCGCCGTCCTGGTGGACGTGAACGGAGTGGACGAGCTGGACTTCGTGCGGGTGGAGGGCGGGGAACTCCGCATCGGCGCGGTGACCCGCCAGCGCACGGTGGAGCGGAGCGAGGAGGTGCGTCGCCTGGCGCCCCTCCTCCACGAGGCCATCCCCTCCATCGCCCATCCCCAGATCCGCAACCGGGGGACGGTGGGTGGAAGCCTGGTCCACGCCGACCCCTCGGCGGAGCTCCCCTCCGTGATGGTGGCGCTGGGTGCCCGCATGCGGATCCGCGGGCCGGCGGGGGAGCGCTGGGTGGCGGCCGACGACTTCTTCGTGGGACTCCTGGAGACGGCGGTGGGTTCCGACGAGCTCCTCCTGGAGGTCGCTGTGCCCGAGGCGGCCGCCGGAGCCGGCCACGCCTTCCTCGAGTTGCAGCGCCGACACGGAGACTACGCCATGGCGGGCGTGGCCGCCGCGGTGGCGCTGGACGGTTCGGGACGGTGCGCCGGTGCCCGCATCGCCCTCCTCAGCGTGGGGGATGGGCCGGTGCTCGCCGCCGGTGCCGCCGGAGTCCTCACCGGAGAGACCCCCTCGGCGGAGCTGTTCGCCGCCGCCGCCCGCGCCGCCGCCCACGACGACATCGACCCTCCGGGAGACATCCAGGCCTCGGCGCCCTACCGGCGCCACCTGGTGGAAGTGCTGGTCCGGCGGGCCCTCACCCTCGCCTTCCAGAGAGCCGACGCCTCGGGAGCACGTGCATGAGCGACATCCTACGGGATCTGGTGGAGCTGGAGGGAGCGCTTCCCGCCGGTCCCCTGGTCAACGACGACATTGCGCCCACGCGGGTGAGCGAGCGGACGTGGGGTCGCTGGCACATCGCCTCCCTCTGGGTGGGGATGAGCGTGTGCATCCCCTCGTACATGCTGGCCGCGGCCATGATCGAATCGGGGATGAACTGGTGGCAGAGTCTCCTGGCCATCCTCGTGGGGAACGTGGTGGTCTTCGTCCCGCTGGCCATCAACGCCCACGCCGGCACGCGCTACGGGATCCCCTTCCCGGTGTACTCCCGCGCCGCCTTCGGGCCGGTGGGGGCGCACGTTCCCTCCATCCTCCGCTCGGTGGTGGCGTGCGGGTGGTTCGGGATCCAGACGTGGATCGGGGGGCTGGCGGTGACGGCGGCTCTGGGGATGGTCTGGCCCGGATGGCTCGAGGTGGGCGGCGGGTGGAGCTTCATGGGATACGGCGCCCCCCAGTACCTGGGCTTCCTCCTCTTCTGGGTGGTGAACATGTACTTCGTCTGGGCGGGGACGGAGTCCATCCGGAAGCTGGAGACGCTTTCGGCACCCTTCCTCATCGTCATGGGGCTCGCGCTCCTGGCGTGGGCGGTGATGAAGGTGGGGAGCATCGGCGAGATCCTGGAGGGATCGCGGGCGCTGGGGGCGGGGAGTGGGGTGGCCGAGGCCGCGTCTTCCGGCTTCCCCATGGCCCTCTTCATCCCCTGGGTCACCGCCATGGTGGGGTACTGGGCCACCGTCTCACTCAACATCCCCGACTTCACCCGCTACGCGAAGAGCCAGGAGGACCAGGCGGTGGGACAGGCGGTGGGGCTCCTCACCACCATGCCCCTCATCGCCTTCGTGGGGGTGGCCGTCACCAGCGCCACCGTCATCCTCTACGGCGAGGCCATCTGGAACCCCATCGATCTCGTCACACGCATCGCCGGGGAGGCGGACCGTCCGGTTCTGGGGCTCCTGGCCATGGTGGCGGTGATCATCGCCACCCTCAGCACCAACATCGCCGCCAACGTGGTGGCGCCGGCCAACTCCTTCTCCAACCTGAAGCCCGGCTCGGTGAGTTTCCGCGCCGGGGGGATCATCGCCGGCGTCATCGGCATCCTCATCTTCCCCTGGAAGCTCCTGGACATGTACCAGGTGTGGCTCATTTCGTACTCGGGGCTCCTGGGGAGCGTGGGCGGCGTGATCGTGTGCGACTACGTGGTGATCCGCCGGGGCGTGCTGGACCTGCGGGGGCTGTACGAGATGGACGGGCCGTACGCGTACCGTCGGGGCGGTGCGGCTGCCTCTTCGGAGTCCGGCCCCGGCCCCGGCGTTGGCTCCGGCCCGGTATCCGCTTTCGCCGGGATCAATCCGGCGGCCATGGTCGCCGTTGCCGCCGGCATCCTCGTCGCGCTGGCGGGTACCCTGCACCCCAGCCTGACATTCCTCTTCAACGGGGCCTGGTTTTCCGCGGCCCTGGTTTCCTTCGTGATCTACTACTCGATGATGCGCAAATACAGGAGATCATCACCATGAAGCTGTACGACCTCTCCCAGCCCCTGAACCAGGACTCCTTCGCCTGGCCCTATTACCCGCCCTTCGAGGTGAAGTACATCAAGCGGAAGTCGGAGCACGGGGTGAACGCCCAGTACATCCAGACGTCCAACCACATGGGCACCCACCTCGACGCACCCCGCCACTTCGTCACCAACGGGATGACCATCGACCAGATTCCCATGGAGTGGCTCTGCGGCCCCGGCGTCATCGTGGACCTCACCGTCGA
>JAOUPR010000005.1 GCA_029879725.1 Gemmatimonadota bacterium
CCTGGAGTGAGTCCCCGCCGGCGGGTCACGATCCCCGCGACCCGAAATCCATTTCGGACACGCGGGTCCGAAATGTCCCGCGCATCCCTTGCCTGGTGGGGTCACCGGTGGGATAATCGGTGTTCTCGTGAATGATTGTGCGTCTACGTCGAGGACGGTGATGTCGGGTCCATCTCCCTCCATCCGAAGCAGGGTCCGACAGCTGCTGGGGGCGGTCGCCACGGTGATGCTCCTGGTCGTGGCGGTGATGGCCTATGGCGATTCCCGCAACGAATGGCGGCAGGTCGACTCCCAGATGGCCACGCTGGCGCTCGTGGTCGCCGAAGACGTCCAGGACTTCCTGGACGATTCGGAGGCGATCCTGGAGGCCCTGGGCTCCCGGGCGCGCGATTTCATCGCGTCGGGTGAGAGTTGCGGCGTGTGGATCAGGGACGTCCAGGCGCTCATGCCCCGCTTCGCCAATGCCGGGGTGGTGCTTCCGTCCGGGGAGATGGTGTGCTCACCCCTTCTCGGGTCGGGGGAGCGGGTGTCGTACGCGGACCGGCCCTGGTTCCGGCGCACCATGGAGACCGGTCGTTTCACCGCGGGTTCTCCCAGGAAGGGGAGGATCACGGGGAGTTGGTCTCTGGCCCTGGCTGCTCCCATCAAAGGGGAGGATGGCGCGACGGAGGGCGTCGTGGTCCTGGGGATGGACCTGGTCGGGCTGCGGCGTCTCCTGGTGCGCCGCGATCTCCCCGGTGGCGCCGTGGTGACGCTCACCGACCGCGAGTCGACGGTCATTTCGCGCACACGCGATCCGGAGCGGTACATCGGGAGCAAGGCCCCCCGGTCCGCCGGATACGTTCCGCCTCCCGAGGAAGGCGCGGGAGCCCTGGCGTCGGCCGAGTCGTTGGAGGGAGAAGAGTTCGTGTGGGGGGTGGCGGACATCTCCTCCGTGGGGTGGCAGGTCTTCGCCGGCGTCCCGAAGGACCAGATCATGGGACCGGTTCGCCGGTTGGTGATGATCTATCTGCTGGTGGCCGCGGTGGGAAGCTTCCTGATCTTCCTGCTCGCCGGAAGGGTCCGGGACGACATCCTGGGCCCCCTGGACGACCTCAGGGAACGCATCCATGCGTCCCTCATGGACACGAGGGCGGAAGTTCCCGAAACGGGGCCGGAAGAAGTCGCCGAGGTGGCTCGCGACTTCAACCGGACCATGCGGGCGTGGGCCGAGGCCCAGTCCGGCGTGAAGCGCCTGTCCAGCGCGGTGGAGCAGTCCGCGGATCCGGTGATGATCACCGATCGCGGTGGAGCCATCGTGTACGTCAACCCTGCCTTCCAGTTCGTCACGGGATACTCGGCCGCTGAGGTCAGAGGGAAGAGTCCGAGCGTTCTGAGGTCCGGAGTCCACCCGGGTACCCTGTACCAGGAGCTGTGGACGACCATCCGGTCCGGCTCCCCGTACCGCGGCGTGTTCACGAACCGACGCAAGGACGGGAGCCTGTATCAGGAGGAGAAGACGATCACGCCGGTGTTGGACGAAGCCGGTGAGATCACGCATTTCGTGTCGTCGGGGAGGGACGTGAGTGCCCAGGAGGAGCTCCGGCGGAAGATCCGGGAAACGGAGAAGCTGGAGGCGCTCTGGCAGCTCGCCCGAGGAATCGCCCACGACCTGAGGAACGTGGTCACGGTGGTGGGCGGGCACGTGCAACTCCTGGCGCTGGATCTGGAGGAGGCCGAAGCGTCGTGGGGTCAGGGCAGCCTCCAGGAGATCTCCCGTGGGGTGGAGATGGCCACGGCTCTGGCCGGACAGCTCCTGACGTTCAGCGGAACCACGTCCGCGCACGACACGGTGGTGTCCGTCAACGAAGTGCTCGGTGCGCTCGAGTCGTTCCTGACCGGGGTGCTGCCCAAGACCGTCCGGCTCTCCATGGAGCTGGATGGAGACGTTCCGCCGGTGTGGATGGATCGAAGCCGGCTGGAACAGCTCCTGATGAACCTGGTGGTCAACGCGCGCGACGCCATGCCCTCCGGAGGAGACATCACCATCCGGACAAGCCGGACCGCCGAGGGACGCGGCGTGGTCATCGAGGTGGTCGATACGGGTGAGGGGATGGACGAATCCGTGCGGGAGCGGGTGTTCGACCTCTTCTTCACGACGAAGAAGGAGGGGACCGGACTGGGGTTGGCGACCGCGCACATCGTGGTGAACGAGGCGGGTGGGACCATCGGCGTGGAGAGCGCGCCCGGACGGGGTACGACGTTCAGCGTCGTGCTCCCGGCCACGGATCGGGTGGCGAAGATCCAGGAGACCGTCGATGACTTCACGTCTTCGGATCCGGCGGTCCACCGCATCCTGGTCGTGGACGACGTGGAGGCGTTGGGGCGTCTGGCACGGCGGGTCCTGGAGCGGGAGGGGTACTCCGTGGAGGTGGGCGCGTCGGTCCAGGAGGGGCTCACCCTCGCCCGCTCCGCGGGAGACGAGTTCAGCCTCGTATTGACGGATCTGAACCTGCCGGACGGGAGAGGCACGGATCTCTACGATGCCCTTCGCGAGAGCCATCCCGGGCTCAGGGTGCTCTTCATGAGCGGCTTCGCGGGTGGCGTGGACGAGTGGGACCGGATCGTCGAGATGGGACACCCCGTGCTGTCCAAGCCGTTCGCGCCCGCCGATCTGGTGCAGGAGGTCCGCCAGGCCCTCCATGCCCGGGTCACCTCTTGACCGGAACCTCCCGACAGCGTCGTTTGCGGAGTATTCCGTCCCACCCACGCCGGTCGTGTGCATGAGCCTGAAGAAGAACTACGCGGGATACGAGTCGTACTCCTATCTGGACGCCGACTCGGACTTCAAGACCTTTCCGCTGGCGGACGAGCTGGAGCGGGTACACCCCTTTCGCGTTCCCCTCACCGACGAGGAGGAGGGCCGTACGCGCGAGCTCATCGAACGGTTCGTCTTCGTGTCGCTCCACGAACACCTGGGGGTCTTTCCCGACCGCATCGAGGACACGCCCGAGTACGTGCGGCACGGGAGGATGTCGACGGCGTTCAAGGGCCTGGCCGCCTCCCATTGGGACTGCGTCTTCGACAACCTCATGGACGGGATCTGCACGATCCACTCCCGATCGGGATGGCAGTGGGACGACGTGCTCCACGACCTGGGGATGAGGATGTGCGACCTGGCGCACCAGGACTTCCTCGTCCACTGCCGGCGCGTGGAGGACATCCTGCGGGCGCATGACGAAGGGAGGATCGCCTGGGTGGCCTCCATGGAGGGCGCGGCCATGATCGAGCACGAGGTCGACCGCATCGACCTCCTGTACGGGTTCGGCGTCCGCGCGCTGGGGATCACCTACTCCGAGTCCAACGCCCTGGGGAACGGGCTCAAGGAACGTCGGGACGGGGGGCTCACCGCCTTCGGGCGCCGGGCCGTGGAGCGCATGAACAAGGTGGGGATGCTCATCGACTGCTCCCACTGCGGCGACCAGACCACCCTCGACACCATCGAGTGGAGCGAGAAGCCCATCGTCCTCTCCCACATCGGTGCCCGTGCCCTGTGGGAGTCCAACCGTCTGGCGCCCGACGAGGTGCTCGAGGCCTGTGCCGCCAAGGGGGGAGTGATCGGGATCGAGGCCGCCCCCCACACGACACTCACCTGGGATCGGCGCACCCACGACCTCGACGCCTTCATGGAGCACTTCGAGTATGTGAAGAGCCTGGTGGGGATCGACCACGTGGGGTTCGGTCCGGACACTCTGTACGGCGATCACGTGGGACTGCACCGCGTGTACTCGGCCAACCTCTCCCTCAAGGAGTCGCGGGGGAGCGGGAAGACGGGGCGAGACCAGTCCCACGAGCCCGTGGAGTACGTGAAAGGGCTGGAGAACCCCACCGAGGGCTCGTACAACATCGTCCGCTGGCTGGTGAAGCACGGGTACTCCGACGAGGACATCGAGAAGGCGATGGGAGGGAACGCCCTGCGGCTCCTGAGGGAAGTCTGGGGATGACCCGTTTCCGGACGGCACTCTTCCTCGCGGCTGCCGTCCTCGCGCCTCCGCGGACTCCCGTGGAGGGGCAGGGGTGGGTCCGGTCCGTGGGGATGGAGGTATCCCTCCTTTCCGGGACGGGGGACGCGGTGGTGGAGATGACGTACGACTTCGGTGGGGTCGCGGCCGGTGATCCCGTGCCCTTCCGGATCCTCGCCTTCGCGGGCGCGCAGGTGGACACGGTGGAGTTCGGTTGGCGGGATGGAGGGGCGGCCCGATCGGTCCCCCTCGTTCCGGTCCGGGGCGCTCTCGACACCCTGACCATTCCGTGGGACGTCGGCCCCGAAGGGATCCCCCTGCGGGTACGCTACCATGTCGCCGATGCCGTGGAAGCCGAGGGTGCGGGGATGCTTCGCATCCACCTTCCGGTGCTGGCCCCGGCATGGCCTCCGCAGGAGGCGGAGCCGGGCCTCTTCCGAGCGCGGGTACCGGTCCCGCCCGAGTGGGTGGTCACCGAGTCCTTCCCGACCTCGCTGTCGGGGGGAGGCGGGGAGCCGAGCATCACCCTGGCCGTGGTTCCCTCGGTGGTCACACTCCGCGTGCGCATCGGGGACGCGCGTGGGGTCACGCTTCCGCTGATCCTGGACGCGGCCGCGCTGGCCGTGCTCCTCGTCTTCGCGGGGTTGGGATGGCGCCACCTGAGGGTGACGGGATGAAGGGGCCGGGCTTCCTGTTCTGGGGCCTCTTCCTGGCGTGCGGGCTGGTGGTGACGGCGTACGTGGTGTGGATGTGGTGGGAGGAGCGCCGATGAGCATCCAGGTCACGGTATTCGCGGCCTACTTCGTGGTGGTGTTCGCCATCGGGTGGCTCAGCCTGCGCCGTACCCGGACGGAAGAGGACTACTGGATCGCCGGAGGGCGCCTCGGCTGGTTCATCGGCGGCGCCACGGTGGCGGCCACGCACACCAGCGCGGGAACCTTCGTGGGGACCATCGGCGTGATGTACACCGCCGGATGGTCGTTCGGGTGGGTCCTCCTCTCCATCCCCCTCGCCTACTGGTTCGTCGCCGCCGTCCTCGCGCCGCGCTTCACGCGGGTGCGCCAGCTCACGCTCCCCGCCTTCATGGAGGACCGGTACTACAGCAAGGGAGTGCGGGGGCTCGCCGCGGGGATCGTGCTCATCGCCACCGTGGTGTACATCCAGGCGCAGATCGTGGCGGGGGGGCTCATCGCCAACATCGTGTTCGGGGTTCCCACCGAGTGGGGGATGCTGGGATTCACCGGTATCCTCCTGGCGTACACGGTCATCGGAGGGATGATCGCGGTGGTGTACACCGACGCATTCCAGCTCGTCGTCATGCTCCTGGGGGTCCTGTTCGCCCTCCCGCTGGCGGTCCGGCAGACGGACGGGTTGGACAACCTCCTCTACCTGGTGGAGTCGGCGCACCCCATGGTCTTCTCGTGGGGGACGCTTCCCGGGACGCTCCTGTTCACCATGGGGTTGGCGTTCTTCCTGGGATCCATCGCCACCCCGGAGCGGCTCATCCGCCTGTACGCGATGAAGGACATGAAGACCATCCGGCGGGGGATGCTCTTCGCCCTGGTGGCCATCACCGGGATCAACCTCATCGTCTTCGTCCTCGCCCTGGCCGCCATCGTCCTCTTTCCGGCGCTCCCCACGGGGGATCTGGCCATGCCCATGGTGGCCACCGCGGTACTTCCGCCCACCCTGGGCGCGGTGATGCTGGCGGCCATCACCGCGGCCATGATGTCCACCGTGGACTCCCTGCTCATCGTGGCGGGGTCGGCGCTGTCGGTGGACATCTACCAGAACCTCATCCACCCCGACGTGACCCCCCGCCGCCGCATGGTCGTCGACCGGATGGGGATCGTGGTGGTGGGGTCCGTGCCCGTGATCCTCCTTCTCAGCGGGGTCGGGGAGGGGGAGTTGGTCCAATTCATCGTGCTCCTCTTTTCCGCCCTGATGGCCTCGAGCTTCGTGGTCCCGGTGGTGGGAGGGGTCCTGTGGAGGCGCGCCACCAAGGAGGGGGCCGCCGCGGCCATGCTGGGAGGAGTGTCCACCACGCTGACGTGGGAGGCGTACGGCCCCGAGCACATCGACCCGGTACTTCCCGGCTTCCTGGTGTCCGCCGTACTGTGGACCGTGGTGAGCCTCCTCACGCCACCCCCGCCCCGCGGTGCGGTGGATCCGTACTTTTCCGACGCCGTTGCCCAGGAGATGGACCCATGAGCGTGCGTAGATCATTCCCGGTATTCATGGTCGCGGCCGTGCTCTGCGCCGGCTCCCCGACCGCGGCCGCGACCCAGGTCGTGACGGATTCCCACCGCCGTGCGGCGGAGCGGCTCATCGCCGCGGCCACCGCGGACCACGCCGCCTACGAGCGGCTGGCCGAGCTGGTGGACCGTTTCGGACATCGCCTCTCCGGATCCGCGAGCCTGGAGCAGGCGTTGGACTGGATCCTCGAGGAGATGAAGACCGACGGACTGGAGAACGTGCGGGGAGAGCCCGTGATGGTCCCGCACTGGGTCCGGGGGGAGGAGTCGCTCACCCTCACGTCGCCTCGGGCGCGCACACTCCCCATGCTGGGACTGGGAGGGAGCATCGGCACCCCCGCAGGAGGGATTCGCGCCCAGGTCCTGGTGGTGGGAAGCCGTGAGGAGCTCGAGGCGAGGGCGGACGAGGCGCGGGGGCGCATCGTGGTGTTCGACGTGCCGTTCACGAACTACGGGGAGACGGTCCAGTACCGGGGGAACGGCGCCGTGTGGGCCGCCCAGGCCGGGGCCGTGGCGAGCCTGGTGCGCTCCGTGGGTCCGGCTTCGCTCCAGACGCCGCACACCGGTGGGATGCGGTACGACCCCGACGTCCCGAGGATCCCCCACGCCGCCCTCACCGTGGAAGACGCCCAGATGCTCCACCGCATGCAGGAGCGGGGCGAGCGCATCGAGGTACATCTCTCCATGGAGGCGCAGACCCTTCCCGACGCACCCTCACGGAACGTCGTCGCCGAGATCGTGGGCTCCGAGTTCCCCGACGAGGTGGTGGTTCTGGGGGGGCACAGCGACTCGTGGGACGTCGGCCAGGGAGCCATGGACGACGGCGGCGGGATCGTGGTGGCCTGGGAGGCGGTGCGGCTCATGAAGGCTCTGGGGCTGCGTCCCCGGCGCACGGTGCGCGTCGTGTTGTGGACCAACGAGGAGAACGGCTTGCGTGGCGGTACCCGGTACGCGGAGGACCACGCCGACGAGCGCCACGTCCTGGCCATGGAGTCGGACGGTGGCGTGTTCAAGCCCGCGGGATTCGGGTTCACGGGGTCCGACCGTGCGTACGAGATGGTGCGGGAGGTGGGGCGGCTTCTCGACGGAATCGGATCGGGGACCATCACCCGGGGTGGCGGCGGGGCGGACATCGGCCCCCTCATGCGGACGGGGGTGCCCGGGATGGGGCTGAGCGTGGACGGGACGAAGTACTTCTGGTACCACCACACCGACGCCGACACCATCGACAAACTGGATCCCGACGAGGTGGCGCTCTGCGTGGCCACCATGGCGGTGATGGCGTACGTGGTCGCGGACCTCCCGGAGGCCCTGCCACGCTGAGGAGGGCAGGGTACGCTCAAGTTCCGGGCCCGCGCCACCGAGACTCTTGAACAGGCGCCGGCATGGCCTGGTCTCGAAGCGGATCAAAATACAGATAACCGACCGTTATATACGCGTCCGGCTCTCGATACGGCCTCCGGCTCGAACCCCCGTCCATCTCGCATGGACGGGGGTTCGGCGTATCCGGTCAACGGCGGCGGAGTTCCTCGTCGTCGCGCCTACGTGGAGCCGGCGTCTCCACCCTCCCGGGGGCTCGGGAACTCCTTCGACACCCCACTACCGTCCGGTCACGAAGGGGGCGTTGGTCACGTTGGGTCCGACACCCTCCTTGGACGCGGCCACCATGCGCGCCACCTCCTCCATCATACGGGCGTTCTCGATGACGATCCCGTCCTTGATGGTGTGGACGATGCCGCTGGTCCGGACCATCTCACCGTCCCGGAGCGTCAGCGCGCCGAAGGAATAGAGGAAGCGCAGATTGTACGCCGGGTTTCCGTCCACGATGACGAGATCCGCCAGGTACCCGGGGCGCACCAGCCCCAGGCGGGGCTGACGGAGCGTCTCGGCGGAGTTCCTGGTCGCGGACTTGATCACCTCCAGCGCGTGCATCCCCGTCTCCCGGAGGAGCTGGAGCTCCCGGACGTTGCTGAATCCGGGGGTCGCCCAGATGTAGTTGTCGTCGGTTCCGTAGGCGACACGCCCGCCCCGCCGGTTGAACTCGTAGATGAGATCGCCCCAGAGGTCGAAGGCGTCGTACCAGTACTGCTCGTCCTCGCTGGACCAGTCGTAGTGGAAGGACCCATGGAAGGACGGATTGGGGAGGTTCCATTCCGTGAGCGCCTGGTGGGTGTACTTCTCGTGCCAGGGGAGGCTCTGGGCGCGGAGGATGTCCCGGTTGGCCTCGTACACCACGCGCGTGGGGAGCATGGTCACTCCGCACGCCACCATGGAGTCGGCCACGGTGGTGAGGAGCCGCTCCCTGGCGGTGGCGCCCGCCTCCTCCCACACCTTTCCGGCGTGGCGGAAGCGCATGAGCTCGTCGTTGAAGTTGTAGTCCCTGGGAAAGTCCTGCACCTGACGCCCCAGCGCCGACTCGGCGTAGCCGTAGTGGTGCTCGATCATGGTGGCGCCCAGGCAGGCCGCGTTCACCGCGTCCACCACGGCGTTGGTGGAGGGTGGGAGGTGGATGGTGGTGATCCCGCCGGCGTCCCAGACCCCCCGGGCGACCGCGCCGAAGAGGTCGCGGTCCCAGGTGACGCTCCCCAGGCTCACCACGTGGGCGCCCTTTTCCGCCATCTCCCGGGCGATGCGTTCGGCGTTGGCCGGGTTCTCCAACTCCTCGCGCGAGAGGTCCAGGCCGGATCCCCACCCCCAGATGGGGTACATGCGCGGCGCCAGGATCTCGTTGCTCGCGCTGCGGGCCGCCTCCGCCATGGCGGACTCGAGCCCCCGGTCCGGGGCCGGCACCAGGGTGGTCACGCCGTGGGCGAGCTTCGTGTAGTACACGTACTCGATCTCCATGGGCTCCGTGCGCAGATGCATGTGGAGATCGATCATCCCGGGCATGACGTACATCCCGGTGGCGTCGATGACCCGGTCGCCCGTGGCCCGCGCCGACTCCCCGCGGCGTTCGGCCGTGACCGGATCGAAGGGCGTCATGGACTCGATGACGTTCCCGCTGATGACGATGTCGTAGGGTCCGGCCGGGGGTCCGCCGTGTCCGGGGATGACCATGGCCCCACGGATGACCAGCCGGTCGTACGGTCCTTCGGCCAGGTCACCGAACGTGCGCGTCTGCACGGGGGCCGGACGCGCGGTGGAGACGGCGCGGACCGCGCTCGACGCCTGGCCGGCGGTGGAAGAGGGGAGGAGCGGCATCGCCAGGAAGGCGAGGACGCAGACGACGGATACGGGACGCATGGCGACCTCCGATGGTGGGGATGGGTTCCGCCAAGGTGTCGGGGCGGCGGTGTTCCGGCAATACGGGACATCGTGTGCCTCGACTTGACGCCGGACGGGATGGTTCGGGAGGTTGGAGTCGTCGTGGGGGCCGTGCGCGGGCCTCCGTCCCTCCCATCCACGGAACGCGGTATGGAATTCGGCTGGAATCCTTCCCTGTGGGCCTCCAGGGTCCCCTTCGGTCTGGGGAAGGAGAAACCCCACCACTTCCGGGACATGCTCCGCATCGCGTGGGAGAACCGCGACGAGATGGAGTACGCCATGCGCATCCTCGACAAGGGGGTGTGCGACGGGTGCGCGCTGGGCACCACCGGGATGAAGGACTTCACCCTGGACGGCGTCCACCTCTGCACGGTCCGACTGGAGCTTCTGCGCCTGAACACCATGGGGGCCTTCGACCCGTCCGTGGTGGCCGACGTGGCCTCCCTCGAGGGACTTTCGGGAGAGGCACTGAGGAAGCTCGGGCGCATCCCCGTTCCGCTGATCAGGCGAGCCGGCGATCCGGGATTCACCCCCATCGGATGGGAGGAGGCCATGGGGCTCCTGGCCGGGAGGGTGCGGGACACCGACCCCCGGCGCATGGCCTTCTATCTCACCTCCCGGGGGATCACGAACGAGGTCTACTACGCCGCGCAGAAGGTGGCGCGCTTCCTGGGTACGAACCACGTCGACAACTCGGCGCGCATCTGTCACGCTCCGAGTACCACGGCGCTCAAGCGATCCCTGGGGGTCGCGGCGTCCACCTGCTCGTACAGCGACTGGATCGGCACCGACCTCCTGGTGTTCTTCGGTTCCCACGTGGCGAACAACCAGCCCGTCGCCACCAAGTACATGTACCGGGCAAAAGAGCAGGGTACGCGCATCCTCATGGTGAACGCCTTCCGCGAGCCCGCCATGGAGCACTACTGGATTCCCTCCATCTTCGACAGCGCGCTGTTCGGAACGCGCCTCTGCGACGAGTTCTTCCAGGTGCACCAGGGTGGAGACGTGGCGTTCCTCGACGGGGTCCTCAAGCATCTGGTGGCGCGGGGCGCGGTGGACCGTGGCTTCGTGGAAGGACACACCGAGGGCTTCGACGACGTGTGCGCCGCGCTGGAGGCGCAGCCGTGGGAAGATCTCGAGCGGTTCAGCGGCGTTCCCCGCGCGGAGATGGAACGTTTCGCGGAGCTGGTGGCCGGAGCCCGCAATGCCGTCTTCGTGTGGAGCATGGGGATCACCCAGCACCGTTTCGGCGTGGACGCCGTGCAGGCCATCGTCAACCTGGCGCTCGCCCGGGGGTACGTGGGGCGCGAGAAGTCCGGCCTCATGCCCATCCGCGGCCACAGCGGGGTGCAGGGGGGCGCGGAGGTGGGAGCGGTGCCCTGGTCCTTCCCCGGTGGACGGGCGGTGGGCGAGGAGGGCGCCGCGGAGATGACGGCGCTCTGGGGCTTCGACGTCCCTCCGTGGCGGGGGCTCTCCGCGGTGGAGACCGTACACGCGGCGCACCAGGGTGGAATCGACCTCCTGTGGGCCATCGGCGGCGACTACCTCGGCACCCTCCCCGATCCGGCGTACTGCCGGCAGGCGCTGGAGCGCGTGCCGCTGCGCGTGCACCAGGACATCGTCCTGGCCCACCAGATGTTCGTGGACACCACGGACACGGTGCTGGTCCTTCCCGCCACCACGCGGTACGAGCAGCCCGGTGGAGGGACGGAGACCTCCACGGAGCGGCGCATCTACTTCTCCCCGGAGATCCCGGGACGCCGCATCCCCGGCGCGCGCTCCGAGTGGGAGGTGCTGGCGGATCTCGCCCGGCGCGTCGATCCGGAGCGGGCTCCCGCCCTCGGCCTCCACGACGCCCGGTGGATCCGTGAGGACATCGCGCGGGCGGTCCCCTTCTACGACGGGATCCAGCGGCTCCGACACGCGGGGGACGCGATCCAGTGGGGCGGTCCCCGGCTGTGTGAGGGAGGCCGTTTCGGCCTCCCCGGCGGAAGGGCGCGCTTCCACGTGGCCATCCCACCCGAGACGGATCTTCCCGAAGGTCGCTTCCACCTCAGCACCCGGCGCGGAAAGCAATTCAATTCCATGGTGCAGAAGGAGCGCGACCCCATCACCGGGGGGATGCGCGATCACGTGTTCATGGCGGAGGCCGATGCGCGCCGCCTGGGCCTGGCGGAGGGAGATCCGCTCACGCTCCGCTCCGAGGTGGGGGTCTTCCACGGGCGCTGCCGCATCGCCCCGGTGAAGGAGCGCAATCTCCAGGTGTTCTGGCCGGAAGCCAACCCGCTCATCCGGAGGGACGTGGTGGAGCCGCAGTGCGGGATCCCGGACTTCAACGCCGTGGTGCAGGTGTTCGCGGGGAAGGGAGACGGATCGCCGTGATGGGGCGGCGCGGGGCCACTCGGACGCTGCGCGTGACGCGTTACCGCGAGGGGGGTGCCGAGCGGGTGCGCGAGTCCCTGGCCGTGGAGGAGCCGCTGGAGATCCGGGTGGCGTGGACCGTTCCGGGTGGAGAGCGACGCTCGGAGCAGCTCACGGTGACCATGCGGACCCCCGGCGACGACTTCGACCTGGTGGCGGGGTTCCTCTTCGCCGAGGGCGTGGTGTCCGGGCGCGACGAGTTGGGTGAGCTCACCTACTGCCGTGGGGACGACACCCAGGAGTACAACGTGGTGGAGGCCCGCCTCCGCGCCGGGGTGGGGTTCGACGCGCCGTCACACCGGCGTCACTTCATGACCTCGTCCAGTTGCGGCGTCTGCGGGAAGGCATCCCTCGACGCGGTGGCCGACACGGGATGCGTGGTGCTTCCCGGAGGCACCGTGCGGGTGGAGCCGGCGCTCCTCCCGGACCTTCCCCGGCGTCTCCGCGACCGCCAGGAGGGATTCCACCGCACGGGAGGGCTTCACGCGGCGGGGCTGTTCACCCCCGAGGGCGAACTGGTCGATCTCCGCGAGGACGTGGGGCGGCACAACGCCGTGGACAAGGTGCTGGGGCACGAGTTCCTGGGCCCGGGCCTCCCCGCCACCGAGCGGGTCCTGGTGGTGAGCGGGCGGACCTCCTTCGAGATCATCCAGAAGGCCGTGCGGGCGGGGGTGCCGGTGGTGGTGGCGGTGGGCGCGCCTTCCAGCCTGGCCGTGGAGCTGGCCCGGCGGTTCGGCCAGACGCTGGTGGGCTTTGCTCGCGACGGGGGGTTCAACGTGTACGCCGGCGCGGAGCGCCTGGGTTGAGCGCGCTCATGGGGGTGGTTCTGGCGGGAGGGCGGGGCCGCCGCTTCGGGGCGCCCAAGGCGGACGCGCGCGTGGGTGGGTCCACCCTGGCGCACCGGGCGGTGTCGGTCCTGACGGAGGTGTTCGACACGGTCGTCGTGGTGTCCTCGCTCCCGGTGGCGCCTCCTCCCGGTGTGCCGGTGATTCCCGACGTCGTCGCCGACGCCGGCCCCATGGGTGGGCTCCACGCCGGCCTCGTCCACGCCGCGGACGCGGGGTTCGGCGGGGTGTTCGTGCTGGCGTGCGACCTCCCCCTCATGGAGGCGCGGGTGGTCGCGGCGGTGGCGGCGTCCTGGTCGGGGGACGGCGCCGTGGCGGCCCCGCGGGCGGACGCTCCGGGTGTGGAGACGCTGTGCGCCGCGTACGGCGTGGGGATCCTCGCCGAGATCGAGGGGCGCCTGGCGGCGGGGGATCTCGGCCTCCAGGATCTCTTCGCCTCGGTGGGAGGGAAGGTCGTACGCGTCGAGGCGTTCGAGGCCGACACGGACGCCTTCTTGAACGTGAACACCCCCGCGGACCGCGATCGAGCGGAGAACCTCCTGGCCCGGCGTGGAAGGGACTCCTCATGAACCGATCCTCTCCCGTCGTGGTCTGCGTCACGGGGAAGAAGAAGTCCGGAAAGACCACCACCACGGTGGGGCTGGTGGAGGAACTCGTCCGACGTGGACATCGCGTCATGACCGCGAAGCACGGACACGGGTTCGCGCTGGACACGGAAGGGACGGACTCCTGGCGCCACCGGCACGAGGGCGGGGCCCATCGCGTGGTGCTGGCCGGCCCGCGGGAGATGGCGGTGGTGGGGGAGTGGGGGTCTTCCGGCGAGGCGGGGTTGGAGGAACTCGTGGAGCGATTCCTCGCCGACGCGGAGATCGTGGTGGCGGAGGGGTTCAAGAGTTCCTCCGCGCCCAAGATCGAGGTGTTTCGATCGTCGGCCCACGAAGCCCCTCTGTACGGATCGGATCCCCGGTACGACGCCACCTGCCTTGCCATCCTCACCGACGTGGCGGACTTTCCCGCCCACGTCCCGGTCATGGACGTGAACGATCCGGCGCGTTTTCGGCGCCTCGCGGATCTGGTGGAATCGCTGCGAGCGGGGGGGGACGCATGAAGAGCGAGGAAGGAATGGATTCCGGCGGGGCGGCCGCGGAGGGTGCCGTGGAGACCCCGGTGCCAGGATCGGGAGGCCGCCTGACCTCCCTCGACGCCTTCCGGGGGCTCACCATCGCGGGGATGATCCTGGTGAACAACCCGGGGAGCTGGAGCCACATCCATGCACCCCTTCGTCATGCCGAGTGGCACGGGTGGACCCCCACCGACCTGATCTTCCCGTATTTCCTCTTCATCGTGGGGGTCGCCATCCCCTTCTCGTTCGCGAGGCGCCTCGCCGAAGGGGAGCGCCGGCGGGACCTCTTCCGCCACGTGGTGCGCCGGGCCCTCATCCTGGTCGGGTTGGGGCTCCTCATGCGGGCCGTGCCCGACTTCGACATCCTGGAGATGCGATGGCCCGGGGTTCTCCAGCGCATCGGGGCCGTGTACATGGTGGCGGCCGCGCTCTACCTCTGGGTGGGACCGCGAGGGCGTTGGGTGTGGAGTGGAGGACTCCTCCTCGTCTACTGGGCCCTCATGACGTGGATCCCGGTTCCGGGGTACGGCGCCGGAGACCTGAGCGCCGAGGGGAACCTGGCCGCCCACCTGGACCGCCTCCTCATGGGCGGACACCTCTGGCAGGGCACGTGGGATCCGGAGGGGCTCCTCTCCACCGTGCCCGCGGTGGTTTCCACGCTCCTGGGGATCTTCGCCGGGGAATGGCTCCGCTCGGGTCGGGACCGGCCGGAGCTCTTCCGGGGGCTGATGGCCGCGGGGGCGGTACTCATCCCCCTCGGTCTCGTGTGGGACCTGGCCTTTCCCATCAACAAGAACCTGTGGACGAGTTCGTACGTCGTGTTCACCACCGGCACCGCGCTCATCCTCCTGGGAGTCCTCTACTGGGCCATCGACGTGAAGGGATGGAAGGGGGCGTGGCACAAGCCGCTGGTGGTGTACGGAACCAACGCCATCGCCGTGTTCGTCCTCTCCGGGATGATGGCCAAGATGATGGGACGCATCCGGGTGGGCGGCGAAGGGGGAACTTCCGTGCACGGGTGGATCCACGGGACCTTCTTCCGGTCGTGGCTCGGCGACCTGAACGCGTCGTTGGCGTTCGCCCTTTCGTACGTGGTGTTCTGGCTGGTCCTCATGTGGCTCCTGTATCGGCGCAGGATCTTCATCAAGATCTGACGGACGTGGCGACATGCCTTGCCCGGCATCCGGGGATCGGCTCATGTTGCGAACCACACATCCACTTCTCCAGACCGGAACACCTGCCCCATGATGGACATCGAGAGGTATTCACGGCTCCTCGTGTGTCTCGGACTCGCCGCGTGCGCGTCGGCGCCCCAGGAGTCCGCGCCCGTCGACGCGCCCACCGCCACCGCTCCGTCCGCCACGGCCCCGGCTCCGTCCCAGGCGGCCACGGCCGGCGCAGGCATCTTCACGGCGGATCAGGCATCGCGGGGCGAGGCCGTCTTCCAGAACGTCTGCTCCGAGTGCCACTACGCCAGCGAGTTCCGCGGGAGAGCCTTCCAGGCCACCTGGGAAGAGCGCACCGTGCGCGACTTCTATCGGCAGATCGTCCGGACCATGCCCGACGGCGAGCCCGGGTCCCTGGCGCCACAGGAATACGTCGACGTGGTCACCTTCGTGCTCCGGAGCAACGGATTCCCGGTCGGCTCGGTGGAACTTCCGCCGGACGACGAGGTCCTCCGCGGGTACTCCATGAAGGCCCCCGAGAGCAACTGAGACCCCTTCCGGGAGTACGACCCGATGCCCATCGATCGCAGGAACTTTCTTCGGGCCGCCACCGCCGGTGCCGGTCTCGCGTTGGCGGGAGGGACGCCCGCGGGCGCGGAGGGGCCGAAGACCGCGTCGCGGGGAGCGCCCCTGGTGCGCTCCGGGGTGTCTCCCGACGTGGTGGTGGTGGGCGCCGGGTCCTTCGGTTCCTGGACGGCGCTGAATCTCCAGCGCATGGGCGCCCGGGTCACCCTGGTGGACCAGTACGGGCCCGGGAACTCGCGCTCGACGTCGGGCGGTGAGACCCGCGGCGTACGCACCAGCTACGGCGACCGTCCGCACGGGCTCTTGTGGGGACGGTGGGCCGCCCGGGCCATCGAACGCTGGAAGGAGTGGGACGAAGAGCACGCCGGCGGGATGCTTCCGCGCGTGTTCTTCACCACGGGCGACATCATCATGCGCGACGAGGTCACCCCGTTTCTCGCCGACACCATGGCCAACTGGGACGTCATGGGCCACGAGTACGAGGTGCTCACGGCGGAGGAGATCCGGTACCGGTGGCCGGTGATCAGGACGCCGGACGTGAACGTGGGCCTGTACGAGCCGGCTGCCGGAGTCGTGCGCGCCCGGCGGACCATCGAGTCGGTGGCGCAGGTCTTCCGTCGGGAAGGCGGCACGGTGCGGATCGGGCGCGTGGAGATGGGAGACGTGGAGGGCCGTACCGTCCAGAACGTGCGTCTCGCGGACGGAGAGCGGATCGGTGGACAGACGTTCGTCTTCGCCCTCGGTCCCTGGTTCCCCAAGTTCTTCCCGGACCTCATGCGCCGCCGGTTGCGCATCCAGACGTTGGGGCACGTCTACTACTTCGCGACCCCGCCGGGGGACGAGTCGTACCGGTATCCCAACCTTCCCAGCTACAACGTTCCGGGCGTGACCGGGTGGCCGGTTCTGGGCCGGGACGCGCGGGGCTTCCGTATCCGCACGGGCGGGCATCGGGACGACGATCCGGACACGAGTGTCCGGTGGATCGACGCCGAGTACCACCAGCGCCCGCGAGATGTCCTGGCGAAGTACTTTCCCGACCTCGCCGAGAGGCCCATCAACGAAACCCGAGCGTGCCACTACGAATCCAGCGTGGACTCCAACTTCATCATCGACGAACATCCGGACTACGACAACGGATGGTTGGCGGGTGGGGGATCGGCGGAGGCGTTCAAGCAGGGCCCCGTCCTGGGCGAGTACATCGCGGGGCGGGTGCTGGGGACGGAGGTCGACGAAGAATTGAAGGAGTCATTCCGCCTCAAGGACGAGGAGTTCGAGTCGGAAGACCGGCGCTGACGGATCGGACGGGCATGATTCCTGCACTTGCATCCTTGGATCGTCCTCGTCGTTTGCTCCCGAACGGGCCCCGCCGAACATGGTGAACTCGTCGTCCCCCTCCACGTTCTCGTCTCCGTCCTCCGTGGACGGGGAAGTTCCACGGATCGCGGGAACGTACTGGCTGCTGGCCCTGGTCAGCGCGGCGCTCCTGGCCATGGCGGCCGTCCCCGTCCTCCTGGGTGAGCGGACCGACCGTCTCCAGTCGGAGATCGTCGACGTCCTCGAGCCCGCCCGCACGCTGGGTTCGCGCCTGACGCTCCTCCACGCCCGCCAGATGTCCCGGTTCCAGGCGTTCCTTCTCACCGGCGACCGATCGTTCCGGATTCCCTACCAGGCGGCGCTGGGTGATGAACAGGAAGCCTATGGACAACTCCAGGCCCTCGTGCGCGGGATGGACCTCACCGTGCGGGAAGGCGTGGCGAGGCTCTCTTCGGTGTCCGAGGTGTGGCACGCCGGGCATCAGGCCGCGTTCGCCTCGGAGGAGCAGAGGATCTTCCTCATGGAGAACTTCGACGTGGAGCAGCGGCGGTACACGGACCTCCAACAGGCCACGCTCCAACTCGAAGACGCGATCCGCCGGGAGGTGAACGCCGGTCGGTACCGCATGGACGAGGTGCGGCGCCTCCAGGGACGCATCCAGATCGGATTGATCCTGGTCGTCCTGATCGCCCTGGTGGGGTTGGTGCAGGTCGCCCGGGATCTCCGGAACCTGACACGGGACGCCCAGGCGCGCAGGCGTGAGGCGGTGGTCGCGCGCAGGGACATGGACGCTCTCCAGGAAGCCACCAGTGACGGTGTGCTCAGCGTCGACCTGGAGGGGAAGTGCGTCACGCTGAACCGGGCCGGGTCCGAGCTCCTCGGCTATCTCTCCGGCGACCTCCGGGGGAGGGATCTGCACGACGCGCTCCACCACACCGGCGCGGACCGCACCCCCCGCGCCCGCGAGGCCTCCGTCATCCTGGGTGCGCTCCGTGGGGATGGGATCGCCCGGTCGTTGGACGACGTGTTCTGGCGCAAGGATGGGTCCGCCCTCCCGGTGCAGTGGTCTCTCCGGCCGCTCATGGACGGGAGGGTCATGAGAGGGGGTGTGCTCACCTTCTCGGACATGAGCGAGCTTCGGGCGCAGGAGGCGGCGTTGCGGCGGGCGGTTCAGGCCCGGGAGGACGTGGTGGCCATCGTGTCCCACGACCTCCGCAACCCGCTGGGCGTCGTGTCGGCCTCCGCCGAGCTCCTCCTCGAACTCCCGCTCACCGAGGACGAGGTGCGCAGCCAGGCCGAGGTGATCTCCCGGTCCGCCCAACGGATGAGGCAGCTCACGGAAGACCTCCTCGACGTGTCGAAGATGGAGGCGGGCGCCCTGTCGGTGGACACGAGCACGCAGGATCCCCGTGACATCCTGGACGACACCATTCTGGTGTTCGGTCCGCAGGCACGGGCCAAGGGGATCCGTCTCACCGTGGCGCCGCTCCCGTTGTCGGTGAGGGTCAAGGCGGATCGGAGCCGGGTACTCCAGGCCCTCGCGAACCTCGTGGGGAATGCCCTGAAGTTCACCCCCATCGATGGCGAGATCACCCTGTTCGCCGAGGAGACCGCCGACGGCCGGGTCGCGTTGGGCGTATCGGACACCGGACAGGGGATCCCGGAGGAAGCGCTCTCGCATCTGTTCGATCGTTTCTGGCAGGTGCGCCGCCACGATCGTACCGGAGCCGGGTTGGGTCTCGCCATCGTCAAGGGAATCGCCGAGGCCCACGGAGGCGACGTCTCGGTGGAGAGCACGCCCGGTGCCGGGACCACCTTCCGCCTCGTCCTGTCCCGTCCCGACGATCCTCCCGCGGGTGCGGCTCCGACGGTGGAGGACGCGGGGCGGCCATGAAGGGAGGGATGATGCAGTATCCCCTCTCTCCCACCCACTTCATCGAGCGGGCGGGACGCTGGTTCGGGGGTCGGGCGGTGGTCTCGGAGGGAGACGAGGGCACGCACCGGGGAAGCTGGGCGGAGGTCCTCGATGGCGCCCGCCGGGTTTCGGCGTTGGTGGCCTCCTGGCATCCTACTCCGGGAGATCGGGTGGCGACCCTCGGGTGGAACACGCACCGGCACCTGGAGCTGTACTTCGGGGTTCCCGCCGCCGGTGCCGTGCTCCACACCGTGAACGTGCGTCTGGCCCCCGCCCAGATCGCCCGCATCCTCGAGCACGCCGGGACCCGCACGGTCCTGGCGGATCCGGAGTTCACGGATCTCGTGGATCGAGTGGAGCGCGAGGTCTCCCGGCCGCTGAGGAAGATCGTGCTGGATGGCGGCTCGCCCAGCTCGGACGCATGGCCGTCCTACGACGAGCTCGTCGATTCCGTCGCGCCGGTCGACCCGCTTCCGGTTTGGCCGGAAGAGTCCGCCGCCGGGCTGTGCTACACGTCGGGGACCACGGGGGAGCCCAAGGGCGTGATGTACTCCCATCGGGCCATGGCGCTGCACGCCATGGCCATCTCTCTTCCCGACGGGTTCGGACTCGGCGAAAACGATACCGTTCTCCCGGCTGTCCCCATGTTCCATGCCAACGCGTGGGGGCTGCCCCACGCCGCGGCCATGACCGGCGCGGGACTGGTTCTTCCCGGGCCGCGTCCCTCGGTGGAGCGCATCGCCCACCTCCTCTCGCGGGAGGGCGTCACGTTCGCCGCCGGGGTTCCCACCGTGTGGATGGGGGTCCTGGAGGAGTTGCGGCGATCCAGGCTCTCCTTGTCGCCCCGTCTCAGGATCCATTCCGGAGGGGCTCCCACGCCATCGTCACTCGTCGATGCGTATCGGGAGGAGTTCGGCGTGGAGATCGTGACGGGGTGGGGGATGACGGAGCTCACGCCGGTGGGAATGGCGGCGCATCCGCGACACGACATGTCCGCCTGGACTCCCGCCGAACTCGCCGGGATCCGCACCGCCCAGGGAACTCCGCTCCCCTTCGTGGAGGCGCGCGCCGTGGACGAGACCGGTACCGAGGTGGATCGCGACGGCCGTTCGGTGGGAGAACTGGAGGTGCGTGGCCCGTGGGTGGCGGCTTCCTACTACCAGGGTGGGTCGCCGCCGGAGTCCTTCCGGGACGGTTGGCTGCGCACCGGCGACGTGGCCACGGTGGACGGGCGGGGGTACGTGCGGCTGGTGGACCGGACCAAGGACCTCATCCGGAGCGGGGGTGAGTGGATCTCCAGCGTCCAGTTGGAGAACGCGCTCATGGACGACCCCCGCGTGTCCGAGGCCGCCGTGGTGGCCGTGCCCCACCCACGGTGGCAGGAGCGCCCCCTGGCGTGCGTGGTGCTGAAAGAGGGAGTGGGGGAGTTGGACGGATCGACCCTGTTCGCCCCTCTGGAGGGACGGTTCCCCCGCTGGTGGATCCCCGAGGACGTGGTGTTCATGGCCGCGCTACCCCGCACCTCCACGGGGAAGTTCGACAAGAAGACGCTCAGGGAGTGGGTGCGACGAGAGCGCGGAGACGGCTCAGACGGCTCGTGACCACTCCAGGAGCTCGGACACGCGGTCGGTGGTGATCCGTCGTATGCCCAGGCCATGGAGCCGGAGCGCCGTGTCGGAATCGTTGACCGTCCACACCGCCATGTCCACACCCGCGTCGTGTGCCCGCCGCGCGATGTCCGGGGCCTCCAGGAGCACCCGGGCGTCGAAGTCCAGGAGGGCGCGGGAGTCTCCCTCTCCGCGGGAGATGGCTTCGTCCGCCTGATCCGCGGAGGTCACGATGTACCCCACGCATACGTCCGGGTGGGTCGTTCTCATGCGGTCGAGGAGCGTCCAGTTCATGGCGATGAATACGGTCTGGTCCAGCATCCCCGACTCCGCGGCGATGTCGGCCATCCGGTCCACGTCCTCCAGCTCGCGGAAACCCTTGATCTCGGAGTAGACGCGTCGGACGCGCCCCCGAACGTGTTCCAGTGCCTCCCGGAGGGAGGGGATCCTCTCCCCCTCGAACTCCGGCCCGAACCACTTTCCGGCGTCGAACGCCTTGAGTTGTTCGAGCGTGCGCCGCTTCAGGGGACCCACGCCATTGGTGGTGCGACTCACCATGTCGTCATGGAAGAGCACCGGAGTGCCGCAGGCGGCCGTATGCACGTCCCACTCGAGGGCGGTGGCTCCCGCCTCGATGGCGGCGTCCAGGGCGGCCAGGGTGTTCTCCGGCGCCACGGCGCTGTATCCACGATGTGCGATGATTTCTACGGCGTCGGACATGGTCTTCCACGGATCGGCTGATCGGTGCCCCGATATTGGAAGGATGAAATGTCGTGACGTGACGTAGAGCGTGCAACCCGGGGGGAATCAGGCCAGGGTCGGCCTCATTCGCGGGACGGCTCCGAGGCCACCCTCGCCCAGGTAGTACATGAGGAGCGTGGAGGCCGGGATGAAGTCCGATACCGGGTTCCTTCCCGGCTCGAGGTAGGTCACCAGCATGGCGGGACCGTCTTCGTCCATCTGATGCCCGTAGAGCCAGACCCAGACGCGGGAGGCTCGGTGCGACCGCGAAGCGGCCCACTCCTCTCCGATGCGGCGGAGCTCGACCCGGGGGAGGGACCCGTCCACGCGGATCTTGATCCCCAGGCCGGACTCGTCCAGCACCTCGCTGATCAGTTCAGTATGCATCGTCCGTGACGCTCCATCGGGCCAATCGGTTCCCTCCGATTCCTGTATGTGAGGATCGTCACCCGGGTCCATCGGCTTTAGATGAAGACCGGCCCGGGCACCCTGGGGGGCGTCCGGGCCGGATGCATCGACGGTGGGAGCCGTGGCGCGCGGGCTACCCGTGCGTCGGCGCGCCGTCGTAGTACAGACCTCCTCTAATGCACCATCACCGGGATGCGGAAGGTCCGACCCTCCCATTGGTACACGAGGGCGCCGTTCGCCGCGTCCGCACTTTCATAGGAGAAGGTGAGCGTTTCCACCGGCGGATCGAGGGGCGTGGGGGTCACGGTGAACTCCCCCACGTCCTGGGCCCGGACCTCTTCACCGATGGGGATCCCCCAGCGTTCGAGGCTCGAGTTGACGACGATGGTCCAGTCGCCCTCGGTGGGGATCGCGTAGACGGCGTACGACCCTGCCGCCAGAGACACGGTGCCCACCATGGCCGCACCCGAGAGGTGGAGCGTAGTGGGTTCGTTGGCCCCCATCCGCCAGGGCGTATCGAAGGGGTCGAGGTCTCCCACCATCACCCGTCCCTTCGCGGACGGGCGCCCGTAGCAGAGCAGCCCGTGCGTATCCCCCACCTGGAAGGCCACGGAGTCGGGCGGGCTGGGGCGCTCCGCGAGTTCGGCCGCGGCGGACGTGTACCCGCAAGTGAGGGGTTGCGCGGTCGCCTGGGCGGTCGTCTCCGCGGTCGTCATCTCACCATCGGACCCCGAATCCGGGTTCCCGCCACACGCGGCGAGGGCGATGACGCTCAGATGAACGAAGGTTCTTCGCATCGGATCTCTCCTTGTTCGATGAAGGTGCCTCAGGGCAGGAGGCCCCCACCAGACTACCACCGACGACACGCGCACGCCATCCGTGAAGCGGGGTCGGGGGGAGTCTCGGGCACTTCCGGGGTCCGCCATCTCCCGGAGGCACTTTCTTCGGGCGGCAGGGGGTGTGAGAATGCACGCTGTCCGTGTCGACCCCGTGCCCCCCGGAGTCCCCTCATGACCATTCCGTCTCACAACGACTTCTCCTTCTTCCATCCCGTGGCGGTCCGGTTCCGTGACATCGACATCGGCGGCCACGCCCATCATTCCGAGGCACTCATCTTCTTCGAGGAGGCCCGGGCCGCCTACTGGCGCGCGGTGGTGGGGCGGGGCGGGGCGGAGGATGTGGACTACATCCTCGCCGAGGCCCGGATCCGGTGGCACGCGCGGGTGCTCTGGCCGCAGACCCTTTCCGTGGGCGTGCGGGTGTGCCGCCTGGGCCGGAAGCACTTCGAGATGGAGTACCTGGTGCGGTCCGAGGAGGGGGAGCCGCTGGCCAGCGGCTCCACGGTCCAGGTGATGTACGACTACGCCGAGGGGCGGAGCATGCTCGTCGCTCCCGAAGTGCGGGACGCCCTCGAGCGGCAGGACGGCCCCTTCGGCGGGTGAAGGCCGGCGTCGCGGAAGGGTCGGACGGAGAGAGGCGATGCACGACGTTGACCCTGAACCTCGTCTAGCCATAAATTGAAGTCTTTGCCACCTTCGATCCCGGCCGCGGGCCGGGACCCTGGGGGCGTATTGTGGGTTAGTAGTCGAACACACGTTCGGGTACCGGTCCGGACAGTCCGCGGAACGCGGCACACAAGTTGGGGGAAACCCCGGGGAGACCCAGTCCATGGTTTCACGGCTCAAGAACATGACGATCCTGGCGCTCGCGGCCCTCGCCTTCGGGCAGGGTGAAGCGTTGAACGCGCAGGAGGGGGCTCAGGGGCGGTTTCGCGTTCTGATCCCCAACTTCCAGGCGCTCCAGGATGCCGACGACGGTTTCGGGAAGGATGTCGCCAAGGAACTGCGGGAGCTCATCAACGCGCTGCCGACGCACCAGCCCGTCGATGAGAAGGAGATCAAGCAGGCGCTGAAGCAGTTCAAGCTGAAGATGGAGGACCTGGATTGCATCCGGACCCGCCAGCTTGCGTCCCAGATCAATGCCCAGCTCGCGCTCTGCGCCACGTACACGGAGCCGCAGGACAAGGAGTTCGTTCTCAACGCCGAGTTCTGGGGCATCGAGACCGGTGAGTCGTTCCAGGTGGACGAGGTCGCGGTGGCGGACCGGGAAGAGGAGCGTGCGGCTCAGCACATCTTCAGCCAGTTCGACGAGTACATCCAGCAGATCCGCTTCGCCGCCTTCTGCGCGGACTACGCGCGCAGCCAGCAGTGGGACAACGCGCTGGAGAACTGCGACAACGCCCTCGAGCTCAACCCCAACGCAGTCGGGACGCGCTTCCAGCGCGGGCGCATCCTCTTCGATGCCGGGCGCCTCGAGGAGTCGCTGGTGGAGCTGGAGCGGGTGCTCGAGTTGAACCCGGTGCACGACGATGGTCTCCAGCTCGCCGGGTACGTGGCCGCCAAGCTCGGCCGGGACGACGAGGCCCGCGCGTACTACGGCCAGTATCTCGAATTGAACCCGGGGGACGCCAGCGTCCGCATGAAGATCGCCTACGACCTGGCCACGGCCGGTGACCCCGTCGGCGCCATGCAGTTCATCCAGGTCGGCCTCGACGTGGACGGCGAGAACACGGCCCTGTGGGAGCAGTACGGGAACTTCGCCTTCACCGCGGCGGCGCAGATCGTCGAAGAGGCCGGTCCGGAGAACGGCGGAGGCGTGCCGCCCCAGGCCGCCGAGTTCTACCGGGAGGCCATCGGGGCGTACGACCGGGTCTTCGCCCACCCCGAGGGTGAGTTGAAGGTCGGCCAGCTGCGCAACTCCATCGCGGCCCACATCCAGCTCGAGGAACTCGACATCGCGGTGGCCAAGGGGGAGGAGTACGTCGCCGCCCATCCCGAAGAGGTGATGCTGCACCTGATCCTGTCCGACGCGCATCAGCGGCGTGGGGACATCCCCGCCGCGTTGGCGGCGCTGGATCGTGTGCTCGAGATCGATCCCGCGCATCCCACGGCGAAGCTTCGCAAGGGTCAGGTCCTGATCCAGGCAGGGCGGATAAACGAGGTCGGGCCCCTGTTGAGGGAGGCCGTGGCCGGGGATCCCCAGCAGGCGCTCCAGGCAGCGCGTCTCATCTTCAACGACGCGTACGCCAACGGATACCAGAAGGACCGCTGGCAGTATGCCATCACCGGCTTCACGGTGGCGAAGCAGCTTCCCGACGTTCCCGCCGACATGGTGGCGCAGCTCAACTTCTGGCACGGCTTCAGCCTGTACCGGTTGGCCATGCAGGAGCAGGAGCCGCAGACGCTCCAGACGGCGCAGACGTCACTGGCCAAGTTCCAGGAGGCCGTGCGCCTCTTCGAGCGGTCCGGTAACTACCCGGCTTCCGTGAACGTGAACGTGGACCAGCTCCTGGGGAACGCCAACACGTACATCGAGATCCAGGAAGCGATCATCAAGCGGGGTCGCTGACGATTCCACCGGGGAGTCCGCCATGGGCGGACTCCCCGGAACGCAGCACCGAGAGCGCCGCGGGGCCCAGGCCCCGCGGCGCTCTCTCGTTGTATCCCACCCTCCGGGAAGCCTCCCCACTTCGTCCCACCGGTATGCCGGCGCCCTTCGGGTAGTTTTCGGTATTTCTTCGGAATTGTATCGAGGCGCTCCCCAGGCCGATGCCCATCAGTCGCTTAAATGCTGGACATTCGTGACCACGGGGCGTTCGGTGCCCTCCCAATAATTCGAAATAATTGCTCTTGACGCCGTATGGGATAATGCCGTATTATCTCCCCATCGGTACCCACTTCTACCCACCGCTTCCCACGGGAGGGCACGGGTGAACGGCTTCGTAGGGCAATACGAGTACCAGATGGACGAGAAGGGGCGGGTGAGTCTCCCCTCGGCGTTTCGCCGGGAGGCCGACTCCGACCGCTTCGTTCTCCTCCAATGGGAAAAGCCCTACCTGACGCTGTTTCCCGCCGCCAAGTGGGGGGAGATCCAGGAGAGACTCCTGGAATTCCGGCGGGCCAACGCCGAGGCGTGGAACCGGGTGCGCGTCATCGTGTCCAGCGCCGTCGAGGTCGCGCCGGACAAGCAGGGGCGGATCCTCGTCCCCGCGGGCCTCCAGTCCGCGGGTGGGCTGGCCGGAACCGTGATCCTGAGCGGGAACATCGACCGCATCGAGATCTGGGACCCGGAGACCTACCGGAGCACGGTGGAGCAGCAGGCCGCCGGGTTGGAGGACTTCGCACACAGGCTCTTCGGGTGACGGCCATGGACGCGATCCGCTATCACGAGCCCGTCATGGTGGGCGAGGTGCTCGGCTTCCTGTCTCCGGCCGGAGAGGGGTTCTACCTGGACGGGACCGCCGGGGGAGGGGGGCACACCCGGGCCATCCTGGACGCCTGCCCCGGGTGCCGCGTCCTGGCCGTGGATCGTGACCCCGAGGCGCTGGACGAGTGCCGCACGGCGCTGGCCGCGCACCGCGACCGCGTCCGCTTCCTCCGCCGCCGGTTCGACAAGGCGGTGGACGACCCGGAGGTGCGGACACGGGGACTGGAGGGCGCGCTCCTGGATCTGGGCGTGAGCTCGCACCAGCTCGACGATGAGCGCCGGGGGTTCGCCTTCCGCCGCGGAGTCGTCCTCGACATGCGTATGGGGGGAGAGGACGAGGGAGCGTCGGCCGCGGAATTCCTCCGCGAGGCCCCGGAAGAAGATCTCACCCGGGCCTTCCGGGAGTGGGGAGAGGAGCCTCGCGGACGGCGGTTGGCCCGGGAGGTCGTGCGCCGCCGTGAGGACCGCTCCTTCGACGACGCCGACGACCTGGTGGGAGCCCTCGCCGCCGTGCTGGGGCGCGCCCCCACGGCGCAGGAGAAGGCCCGTGTGTTCCAGGGTGTCCGCATCGCCGTGAACCGTGAGATGGAGGCTCTGGAGCTCGCGCTGCCGGCCATCCGGGACGCGTTGAACGAGGGCGGCGTTCTGGTGGTGATCGCGTACCACTCCCTGGAAGACCGCATCGTGAAGCACGCTTTCCGGGAGTGGAGTCTCAGCTGTGTGTGTGCTCCGGGGATGCCGGTCTGCACGTGCCGCGGGCGCCCCCTGGGAGAGACCCTCACCAGGAAGCCGGTCCGTCCTTCGGACGACGAGGTTTCGGCGAACCCCCGTGCTCGAAGCGCGCGCCTGAGGGCGTGGAGGAGGGCGGCATGAAGGGCTTGATGGTGTTGGTGCGGGCCGGCGTCGTGACCACCGTGCTCCTCGCGTCGATGGCGTTGGTGCTCTGGCGGCAGAGCCGGTCGCTGGAGGTGCTCGCCCGACTCGATGAGATCCGGCAGCAGACGTCGCTCGCCCAGTCGGAGATCGCCGAGCTGGAGCGCAGGATCCAGATGCTGGAGAGCCGGGGGCGCGTGGTGGAGGCCGCCCGGTCGCGCCTCGGCATGCATGCCCCCGAAGGTGCGGAGCTCGTCATCCTTCCCGGAGCGGCGGACTGATGGCGCGCCGCGGAAACGCTTCCGGCGCGGGCCCCCGGCCCTGGCGGCGACGGGTCGTGCTCGCCGCATGGCTGGTGGCGGCGATCGTGATCAGTGCCCGGGCCGTGCAGGTCCAGGTGATCCAGTCCGGAACCTGGAAGACCATGGCCGAAGCGCAGCACAGGACGGACGTCCTGGTGGACGCTCCCCGAGGCACCATCCTGGATCGGGACGGAATGCCCATGGCCGTGTCCCGCGAGACGTATCGTGTGGGGATCGCCCCCCACGAACTGTCGGACATCCCCGCCGCCCGGGAGCTTCTCGCCTCGGCGCTGGGCGTGTCGGCCCGCCGGGCCGCGGAGTTCACGGACACCCGGAGGAAGTGGGTATCCGTGCCGGGGTACTTCACCCCCGCCGTGCGTGAGCGTCTAGCCGGCGTGAGGGGCGTCTATCTCGAGCGCGAGTTGCAGCGATCCCTCCTCCACGGAGACCTGGCCCGTGGCGTGGTGGGTACGGTCCGCGACGGCGTGGCCCGCGGCGGAGTAGAGGAATTGTTCGAGGACGTCCTCCGGGGACGCGAGGGGCGCGAGGTGGTGGCCCGGGACAACGTGGGGCGTCCGATCCCGGGCGAGACCTTCGTGGTGACCCCTCCCGAGGTCGGCGGACAAGTCGTCCTGACGCTGGACATGGACCTCCAGGAGATCGCCCGGCAGGCGCTGGACGAAGCGATGGAGACCACGCAGGCGCGCGGCGGTGACGTGCTCGTCACGGATCCGCGGACCGGTGAAATCCTCGCCTTCGTGTCCAGTCGGGCCGGGGGCGCGGCCTCCCTGTCGGCCATCAACACGCCGTATGAGCCCGGGTCCACCCTGAAGCCCTTCACGGTGGCCGCGCTCCTGGACCGGAAGCTGACCACGCTCCGTGACACGGTCGACGTGGGGGACGGTACGTGGGAGGTCGCGGGAAGAACGCTCCACGACGTGCACAGCTCGGGACGCATGACGGTGGGCCAGGCGTTGCGCACCTCGTCGAACGTGGGGATCGCGAAGGCGGCGCAGGCTCTCACGCCCGGGGCGCAGTACGAGACCCTCCGCGATTTCGGCTTCGGCGTACCGACGGGACTCGAACTTCCGGGTGAGGTGGGCGGGACGTTGCGGCGGCCGGTGGACTGGTCGGGGCAGAGCCCCGCGTCCCTGGCCATCGGATACGAGGTCTCCGTCACGTCGCTCCAGATGGCCATGGCGTATGGAGCCCTCGCCAATGGAGGGAGGCTCATGCTTCCGCGTCTCGTGAAGGAGATCCGCGACTCGGAGGGCGAGGTGGTGAGGTCGTTCGGTCCGAAGGTGGTGAGGCAGGTGGTGTCCGCGGAGACGGCCGAGTCCGTGGGGCGGGCGCTGGTGGACGTGGTGGAGGACGGCACGGGCACCGCCGCGCGGCTGGGGGCGTTCCGCGTGGCCGGGAAGAGCGGAACGAGTCGGGCCTACGTGGACGGGAAGTACGTATCGGGCGAGTACTACTCGTCCTTCGTCGGCTTCTTCCCCGCGGAGGATCCCCAGTTGGTGGTGTTCGTGAAGCTGGAGCGTCCCGAGGGGACGTACTACGGCGGAGCCACGGCGGCGCCGGTGACCCGCGCCACCATGGAGGCGGCCCTGGCCGCCCGGGCGACGACCCTGGACCGCACCGCGCTCCTCCGCACCGTGCGGCGGAGCCCCGGAGAGGTGGAGGCTCCGCGCGTCCACTTCGCGTCGCGGGCCATCGACCCGCCCCTCCCTCCCACGTCGGAGAGAGGAACGGCTTCGGATCCGTCCGAGCGTGACGGCGGAATCGCGCGAGGTGGACGGATGGCCCTTCCCGACGTGGCCGGACTCCCCACCCGGGTGGCCGTGAGGCGTCTGCACCATCTCGGTGTGCGTGTCGTTCGGATCGGGTCGGGAGAGGTGGTCGGTACCGCCCCGGCCCCGGGGTCGTGGGTCATGGCGGGGGATACCGTGCGCCTGAGGCTGGGGAGGCGGGGCGATGAGTGACATCCACCCGAGCCTGAAGGTGGTGGGCGAAGTCCTCCGGTCCGCGGGGCTCCTGGTGGAGCTGAACGGCCCGGAGGACGTCGCCGTTTCCGGTGCTTCCCAGGACTCCCGTGCCGTGCGCGCCGGCGACCTCTTCCTCGCGTGGAAGGGGGTCACGCACGACAGCCACGACTTCGTCCACTCCGCGGTGGCCGCGGGCGCGGTGGCCGCGGTCGTCGAGAGAGCCCTTCCCGTGGACGTCCCCCAGCTGGTGGTCACCGACGGGCGGCGCGCCGCGGCCCTGGTGGCCGACCTGTTGGCGGGCCGGCCCGCGGAGCGGCTCTTCATGGTCGGAATCACGGGGACCAACGGAAAGACCACGACGGCCCTGTTGGTGCGGCATCTCCTCTCGACCCGGGTGCGCGCCGCCGCCATCGGCACGCTGGGGCTCACGGGGCCGGACGGAGCGGTGCGCCCCGACACCGAGGCGCTCACGACGCCGGGCCCGGTGCAGCTCTCCGGATGGTTGAAGCAGCTGGTGGAAGAGGACGTCGGGGCCGTGGTCATGGAGGCGTCCTCCCACGCCCTCGAGCAGCGCCGGCTGGACGGCGTCCGCTTCGACGTGGCGATCTTCACCAACCTGACCCAGGATCACCTGGACTATCACGGTGACCTCGCCACGTATCGGGGGGCCAAGCTCCTCCTGGTGGGGAGGCTCAAGGAGTCGGGAGGCGTGGTCGTCAACGGCGACGATCCGGCGTGGAGCTCCATCGACGCGGGCCGGCACACCCTGGTCGTCTTTTCCTCCGCTGCCGCCGGCGACCTGCGGGCCTCCGACGTGGAGCTCGACGCCTCGGGCTCCACCTTCACCCTGGAGTGGAAGGGGGAGTCCCGCCGGGTCAGGTTCCCGCTCCCCGCCGGGTACAACGTGGAGAACGCGCTGGCCGCCGCGGGCGCGGGCCTCCTGTTCGGCCTCACTCTCGACGAGGTGGCCCACGGGCTGGAAAACGCGCCCCGCGTGAAGGGACGGCTGGAGGTCGTGCACGAGGATTCATTCACGGTTCTCATCGATTTCGCCCACACCCCGGACGCGCTCCGGGGAGCGCTGGCCGCCGTGAGGCCCCTGACGCGGGGACGTCTCATCGTGGTCTTCGGCGCCGGCGGCGATCGGGACCGCACGAAGAGGGGGCCCATGGCGGTGGCCGTGGCCGAACTGGCCGACGTCGTGATCCTGACGTCCGACAACCCGCGCACCGAGGACCCTGAGCGGATCCTCGACGACCTGGCCGTCGGGCTCTCGGGAGTCGCCTTTCACCGCTTCGTGGACCGCCGCGACGCGATCCGCCACGCGCTGGAGATGGCCGCCACCGGCGACACCGTCGTCCTCGCGGGGAAGGGTCACGAGACGTACCAGGTGATCGGACACGAGAAGCGTCCCTTCGACGAGCGGACCGTGGTGCGGGATTGTCTGGCCCGCCTGGGGGCCGCATGAGCGCCTTCGTGTGGACCGACGCGCGGGTGCGCGCCGCCCTGGGGCTCCGCGCGGACCGGGCCCGTGAGGGAGTCGAGTTCACGGGGATCTCCACCGACTCCCGGACGGTGGAGCCGGGGAATCTCTACGTGGCTCTGGTGGGCGATCGGTTCGACGGCCACGATTTCGTGGCGGACGCCTTCGCCCGGGGTGCCCTCGGCGCGGTGGTCTCCGCCCCCGTCCCGGGCGAGCCGGGAGGGTCGCTGTACCCCGTTCAGGACACCCTCTCCGCCCTGGGATCTCTGGCGGCGCACTTCCGCAACACGTTGGAGATCCCGGTGGTCGCCATCACGGGCTCCGCGGGAAAGACGACCACCAAGGACTTCACGCGCGGCGCGCTCTCCCAGAGCCTCAGGGTCCACGCGACGCGGGGGAATCTGAACAATCGGGTGGGGATGCCCCTCACCCTCCTGTCCACCCCCGCCGATGCCCAGGCGGTGGTTCTGGAACTCGGGACGAACGAGCCCGGCGAGATCCGTCTGCTCGCCAGGATCGCCACTCCCGACATCGCCGTCGTGACCACCGTGGGCGCCAGCCATCTCGAGAAGCTGGAGACGGTGGCCGGGGTGATGAAGGAGAAGCTCTCTCTCTTCGCCCACGTCGCGGAGGGGGGCGTGTGCGTCACGGGTGACACTCCCCCGGAGCTCCCCGTGGAGGCTCGTCGGGTTTGCCCCCACCTCGTGGTGGCGGGTGAGGCCGAGGAGGCGGACGAGCGCTTCCGTGCCCGCCACGTGGAATCGGACATGTGGGGAACGTACAGCTTCGTGTGGCGCGGGCAGCGGGTCACCCTCCCCGTGGCCGGTCGGCACATGGTTCTCGACGCCGTGCTGGCGCTCACCGTGGCGGACACCGTGGGGATCGCCGCCCGTGACGCGGTACGAGGGATCCGGAGCGCCGACTTCGGCGCCATGCGCGGGGAGACTCGAAGGGTAGGCGGGCTCACGGTCATCGTCGACTGCTACAACGCCAATCCCGTGAGCGTGAAGGCCGCACTCGACCTCCTGGGAGCACACTCCGGGGGCTCGGGAAGGGTGGTGGTCCTCGGCTCGATGCTCGAGCTGGGTGCCGCTTCGGACGCGCTCCACGAAGAGGTCCTGGACGATGCTCTGTCCCGCGGCTTCGATCGCGTCGTGGCCACCGGCGAGTTCGCCCGCGTGGCCGGGGACCGTGCCCACCCCGCGCTCATGACGGCTCCGACGTGGAACGAGGCCTATCCCTCTCTCCGCGGGGTGCTCACCGGGGACGAGGTCGTGCTCCTGAAGGCGTCGCGGGGCGTCGCCATGGAAGGGATCCTCCCCCTTCTGGAATCCGACTTCGGTGAGGAGGCGGCCTGATGCTGTATCATCTCCTCCCCCAGTTCAGCGACGTCCACATCGTGTTCAACGTCTTCCGGTACCTCACGTTCCGGGCGGCGGGAGCGTTGGTGACGTCGCTTCTGGTCGCGTTCCTCATCGGCCCGGCGGTGATCCGGTGGCTCACCCGCCTCCGCGTGGGCCAGATCGTCCGCAGCTACGGGCCGGAGAGCCATCTCTCCAAGGCGGGAACGCCCACCATGGGGGGACTCATCATCCTGGGAGCGACGGTCTCGTCGACCCTGCTGTGGGCGAATCTCACGAACTGGTTCACCGTGCTCGCCCTGGTGTCCCTCCTCTGGACCGGGGCCATCGGGTTCGTGGACGATTACCTCAAGGTCGTGCGCAAGCAGTCCCGCGGCCTGGTGGCCCGGTACAAGATGGTGGGGCAGGTCACCTTCGGGTTGGCCCTGGGCGCCTTCCTCCTCCTGCAGCCCATCTCCCCGATCCCGACCACGGTCACCGGCCTCCCCTTCTTCTCCGAATGGTCCGTCGCCTTCTGGGCCCCGGCCTTCGTGTTGTTCGTGGCGCTGGTCGTTTCCGGGTCCTCCAACGCGGTGAACCTGACCGACGGCCTGGATGGTCTCGCCGCCGGCCTGGCCAGCATCGCCGCCGCCACATTCGGGATCCTGGCGTACATCATGGGCCGCGTGGACCTCTCCCAGTACCTGGGGCTCTTCTACCTCCCCGGCGCGGGGGAGCTGTCCATCTTCGCCGTGGCCCTGGCGGGAGGTGCGCTGGGCTTTCTCTGGTTCAATGCCCATCCGGCCCAGGTGTTCATGGGCGACACGGGCTCACTCGCGCTGGGAGGGGCCCTGGGGGTCATGGCCATCCTCCTCAAGTCGGAGTTCCTCCTCGTCATCGTGGGCGGCGTGTTCGTCATGGAGGCCGTCTCGGTGATCCTGCAGACGTCGTGGTTCAAGTACACGTCGAGGAGGTTCGGAGAGGGGCGGCGGATCTTCCGTATGGCGCCCATCCACCACCACTTCGAAAAGCTGGGCTGGGCGGAAACGCAGGTGGTGACCCGTTTCTGGATCCTGGGCGTGCTGTGCGCGATGGTCGCCCTCAGCACCCTGAAGATCCGGTAAGGGACGACGATGACCCATGGCCGAAAGGCGGAGAAGGGGAAATGAACTGGAAGGCAACGACATCGCGGTCATCGGCCTCGGCGCCAGCGGGATCGCCGCCGCGAGGCTCGCACTCAACAAGGGAGGGAACGTCTATGTCTCGGATGTGCGTACCGACGACTCAGCTTCAGCTGGTGGAGCCGAGCTCCGGGCACTGGGCGCCCGGGTCGAGCTGGGACGGCACGACCTCGAACGACTGGCGGGCGCCGACCACGTCGTCGTCAGTCCGGGAATCCCCCCGGACGCTCCGGTGCTCCGGGCCCTCGCGGAACGAGGCGTCCGTTGCATCTCCGAGCCCGAGTTCGCCGTTCGGTTCTTCGCGGGTCCACTGATCGCCATCACCGGAACCAACGGGAAGACCACGACCACCATGCTCACCGGACACCTCTTGGAACAGGCAGGCATCTCCGCCGGGGTAGGGGGGAACGTCGGGGGAGGCTTCGCCCCGCCGGCTTCGGAGTTGGCTCTCATGGAGCCGGCGCCGGCATGGTACGTCCTGGAGTTGTCGTCCTTCCAGCTCGCGGGGATCGAGACGCTCTCGCCCGACATCGGCGTCGTGACCAATCTGTCACCGGACCACCTGGACCGATACGATTCGGTGGCCTCGTACTACGCCGACAAGGCCCGGCTCTTCGACAACGCCACGGAGACGTCGCGCTGGGTGCTTCCCGCCGGCGACACCGAGGTGGACGCCCTCATCGGCGACACGCCCGGACGCCGATTCCACTTCGGTGACGAGCCCCGGAAGGGAACGCACGCCTTCGTGGAGGAGGGGATCCTCACGCTGGACGTGGAGGGGCGCGAGCCGGTCCTTCCCGCGGCCGACCTTCCCCTTCTCGGGCGACACAACCGCCTCAACGCGCTGGCCGCCGTCCTCACCGCCCGTCTGGCCGGAGCGCCCGTGGAAGCGTTGGGCGAGGGGCTCCGGTCCGCCCGGTCCCTTCCGCATCGGATGGAGCCCGTGGCCGACGTGGCCGGCGTGCTCTGGGTCAACGATTCCAAAGCCACCAACGTGGCCGCGACCCGCAGCGCCCTGCAGAGCCTCACGCGCCCGGTCGTCCTCCTTCTCGGCGGTAAGGACAAGGGGGAGGATCTCACCGTCCTGCGCGGCGCCATGGGCCCCTCGGTCCGGGTCGTGCTGGCGTACGGCGCGGCCGGGCCCCGCATCGCGGCGGCGCTGGAGGGAGCGGCCGAGGTGCGCCTCCTGGAGTGCGGATTCGCCGACGTCGTGGAGGAGGCCCGCCGCTGGGCCCGCGCGGGAGACATGGTGCTCCTCTCTCCGGCGTGCTCCTCCTTCGACATGTTCCGGAACTACGAGGAGCGGGGACGCACCTTCGCGTCTCTCGCCGGGGGGGACGCCCGATGACCGCCCGCCCCGTGGACATCGCGCCGCTGCGTCCGGTGCTTCTCCCGGACTCGGGACTGCAGCGCGGTTGGGAGACCACCGTCCTGCTGGGGGTCACCTTCTTCCTCCTCTCCTTCGGGTTGGTCACCCTGTACAGCACCTCGTCGGTGCTGGCCCTGCGGCAGAACCTCCCCGACACCTACTTCGTCCTTCGGCAGGCCGGAGGGGCGGGGGTGGGACTCCTCGCCCTGGGCGCGTGCGCCTGGATGCCCTATACCTGGTGGAAGCACCTGGCCTGGCCGTTGATGTGGCTGTCGGTGGTTTGTCTGGTGATCCTGATCCTTCCCGGAACGGAGGCCATCGCCCCGGAGATCAACGGGGCGCGACGCTGGCTGCGCCTCGGGGTGGCGGTCCAGCCGTCCGAGTTCGCGAAGATCGCCATGGTGATGTGGACCGCGTCCATGGCCGTGAAGAAGCTCGATCAGTTCCAGAGCCTCTCCCGGGGGCTGGGGCCGTTCTTCGTGATGTGGACGGTCATGCTCGTGCCCGTGGCGATGGAGCCGGACCTCTCCACGGCCATCCTCCTGGCACTCCTGGGGATGATCGTGATCTTCGCCGCCGGGGCGCGGCTGGCTCACTTCCTCTTCCTGGGACTCCTCGCGCTCCCCGTCCTGAAGGGGCAGCTCGCCGTGGGCTTCCGCGCCGAGCGGATCGCGTCCTTCCTGAACCCGGCGTCGGATCCGTCCGGGGCGGGATTCCAGGCCCACCAGTCGCTCGTGGCGCTCGGGTCGGGGGGGATCACCGGTGTGGGGATCGGAGAGGGCCGCCAGAAGTTCGGCTTTCTCCCGGAGGCGCACAACGACTTCATCTTCGCCATGGTGGGCGAGGAATGGGGGCTCCTGGGCGTCCTCTTCCTCGTGGCCCTCTACCTCACCCTGATCCTGGTGGGGTTCCGCATCGCGAGCCGCGCGCCGGACCTCTTCGGAGAGCTCCTGGCGGTGGGGCTCACCTCGCTCATCGCGCTCCAGGCCGTCCTGCACATGGCGGTGGGGCTGGCGTTGGTGCCCACCACCGGGCTGGCGCTCCCCCTGGTCTCGTACGGACGGTCGAATCTCATCGTGATCATGGTCGCGTTGGGTGTCCTCATGTCCATCGCCCGCCACTCCCGCGGCGGAAAGGGGGCTCGTGCATGACGCCCCGGGACCCGTGGTGGTCTTCTCCGGAGGAGGGACGGGTGGGCACCTGTATCCCGCGCTCACCCTGGCCGACGCGCTCCGAGCGCGCCGCCCGGCGGTTCGTGCGTGGTTCGTCGGTGCGTCCCGTGGCATCGAAGCGACGGTCCTCCCCGCCGAAGGGAGGCCCCATCACCTCCTCCCCGTGGCGGGCTTCCAGCGTGGGCGCGTCCGGGGATACGGCCGGGTGGTCCTCGCACTTCTCCGCTCCCTCATCGAGGTCGCGGAGCTGTTCCGGCGGCTTCGGCCGGAGGTCGTCGTGGTGACCGGTGGATATGCCGGCGGGCCGGCCGGAATCGTGGCGGGGATCATGGGGATCCCCCTGGTGATCCAGGAGCAGAACGCCGTGCCGGGGATGACCACGCGCCTTCTGAGCCGGTGGGCACGCGAGATCCACGTCGCCTTCCCGGAAACGGCGGACCGTCTTCCGGGACCGGCCCGGGCACGCGTGACGCTCTCCGGGAATCCGGTCCGCGGGAGCGGCGCCGTCACCCGCGATGAGGGGCGGGGCGCCTTCGGGATCGTCGAGGACGCCACCGTCGTCCTGGTCATGGGTGGTAGCCAGGGAGCCCGGGCACTCAACCGCGCGCTCCTGGAAGGACTCCCCCTGGAGCGGCCCGGCGAGATGGTCCTCCTGTGGTCCACCGGCCCGCGACACATGGCGGAGGTGGAGAGGGAGTTGGCGGAGCGGGGGAATCCCTCTTGGATCCAGGCGGTCCCCTATATCCACGACATGCCCTCGGCGCTGGCGGCGGCGGACATGGCGGTGAGCAGGGCGGGCGCGATGGCCACCGCGGAGCTCCTGAACCAGGGGCTTCCGGCCATCCTCGTCCCCCTTCCCACCGCGGCGGCGGACCATCAGACCCGGAACGCGGTCGCCCTGGAGGAAGCGGGCGCCGCGGTGGTGCTCGACGAGCGTGTGCTCACCGGGGCATCGCTGTGGAAGGAACTCCTGGCACTGACGTCGGATCCGGATCGCCGGGGACGCATGTCCCGGTCCGCCCGGGAGCGGGCGCGGCCCGCGGCGGCGGATCACATCGCGGCGTCCATCGAGGCCATCCTCGGCGCATCCCGGGGAGGCCACGCATGAACACCATGGACCTGATGTCGCTGTCACGCCGGGCTCCGGTGCACTTCATGGGCGTGGGCGGGGCCGGGATGTGCGCTCTGGCCGAGTTGATCCTCCGCTCCGGCGGGATGGTGTCCGGGTGTGACGCCAAGGAGTCGCCGGTGCTCGACGACCTCCGTGCCTTGGGTGCGGACATCCGGGTGGGCCACGCCGCTTCCCACGTGGACGGCGCCTCGGCGTTGGTGGTCACGGCGGCGGTGGATCCCGCCCACGAAGAAGTGGCCCGGGCCCGTGACCGCGGGATTCCGGTGGTGAAGCGCGCGCGGGCGCTGGGCGCGTGGGTGAATCGGGGCCGGCTGGTCGCGGTGGCGGGGACCCATGGGAAGACCACCACCACGGCCATGACCACGGAGATCCTGACCGAAGCCGGGCTCGATCCCACCGGGCTCGTGGGTGGACGGGTGGCGGAGTGGGGGGGGAATCTCCGCTTCGGTTCCGACGACGTGTTCGTGGTCGAGGCCGACGAGTACGACCGTTCGTTCCACGCACTCACGCCCGACGTGGCCGTCGTCACCAACGTGGAGGCCGACCACCTGGAGATCTACGGTGACGCGGAAGGCGTGCGGGAGGGATTCCGGACCTTCCTCCGCGGGCTGAGAACGCCGGGCCGCGCCATCGTGTGCGCCGACGATCCCGGTGCCTCCTCCCTGGTGGGGGACCTGGGCGCCGCGGCCTATACCTATGGGCTGTCGGCGGGGTGCCGGCTCCGCGCGGTGGACGTGACCGTGTCGGCGGCGGGTACGAAGTGCGTCGTGATGGAGGAGGGCGTGCGCCTGGGTTCTCTGGGACTTCGCGTCTCCGGCGCCCACAATCTCCGCAACGCGCTGGCCGCGGCGGCTGTGGGCCGGTACCTGGACGCGCCATGGGACGCCGTCGCGCGGGCGTTGGCGGACTTCCGGGGGGTGGGACGCAGGTTCGAACGCCTGGGCGAGGTGGGTGGGATCAGCGTGGTGGACGACTATGCCCATCATCCCACGGAGATCCGCGCCACGCTGGCCGCCGCGAGGGACGCCTTCGCCGGTCGCCGCGTGGTGGCCGTGTTCCAACCCCACCTCTATTCCCGGACCCGCGACTTCGCCACCGAATTCGGCCAGGCGCTGGCCATGGCGGACGCGGTCTGGGTCACCGACGTGTTCCCCGCCCGCGAGGCGCCCATCCCCGGCATCACCGGTGAGGTGGTCGTGGATGCCGTGCGGAGTGGGGGAGGCGCCGAGGTCCGATATTGTCCCGAACTGGGAGATGTTCCGGGGGTCGTGATGGAGACGCTGCGCGAAGGCGACGTGGTCGTCACCCTGGGAGCGGGGTCCGTGGAGACGGTGGGACCGCGGCTGGTCGAGCTGCTCCGGGAGGCGATCCATGCGTAACCAGCTTCGCGTGCTCGTCACGACCCTGGTGCTCGCGGCGGCCTGGGTGACGGTGCCCCGGGTGACCGAGTCCGTGCGGTCCTGGGAAGGGTTCGTGGTCAAGGAGGTTTCCTTCAAGGGACTCCGCTACCTCACCCGCGAGGAGGCGCTGTCCGTGGTGGCCCCGGCGGCGAGCGCGTCCGTCTGGGCCGCTCCCGACTCCTGGGAGATCCTCCTGGCCCAGCATCCACTCGTCCGGGAGGTCGAGGTCCGCCGCAGCCTTCCGTCCACCCTGGAGGTGACCATCGTCGAGCGGGAGCCCGTCGGGTTGGTGGCCACACCGACCCTCGAGCCGGTGGATGCGGAGGGATACTTCCTCCCCATCGACCCTGCCCGCCATCCATTGGACCTTCCCATCATCGAGGGACGCGATCGTCCGGCGCCCGGGGCACGCCTCACGCCGCGCAGTACGCGTGTCCTCGCCTCTGCCGTCGCGCGATTCGCCGATGCCGAGCCCACCTTCGGGATGATGGTGTCGGAGTGGGGATGGAAGGATCAGCGCACCGTGGTGGCCCGTTGGAGTCAGCCCGAGGTGGAGTTCCATCTCGCCGTGGACACGGCGCCGCGACGGCTGCGCGAAGGGCTGGCCGCTCTGGCGGACGCCATGGCCCGGATGGCGGGAACGCCGCCCGGGGTGATCGATCTACGTTACGTGGACCGCGTCGTGGTCCGCCGCAAAAGCTGAACGGAAGGAAACGTCATGCGCGCGAACCTCATCGCCGGATTGGACATCGGAACCACCAAGACCTCCGCCGTCATCGGGGAGATCTCGGGGGATCCCCGGCGGGGCACGCTCAACATCCTGGGGGTCGGTCAGGCCCGGACCAGCGGGGTCCGGGGCGACGTGGTCACCAACATCGACGAGATGACCGAGTCCATCCGCACCTCGCTCAAGGAGGCCGAGCTCATGGCCGGCGCCTCCGTGGACCGGGTGTTCGCGGGGATCGGCGGCGAGCACATCAGGGCCTCGAGCTCCATGGGGGTGGTGGCCGTGGCCGACGAGGAGATCAGCCACGACGACGTGGACCGGGTCCACGTGGTGGCGCGCGCGGTGGCGCTCCCCCCCGATCGGGAGATGCTCCACGCCATCCCTCAGGAGTACGTGGTGGACCACCGCCGCGGCATCAAGGATCCCGTGGGGATGACGGGAACCCGACTCGAATCGGACGTCTATCTGGTCACCTGCGCGTCCATCGCCGCCGCCAACATCCGGCGGGCGGTGAATCGCGCGGGGTACCGGGTGCAGGAGCTGGTGCTGGACCCGCTGGCCGGAGCCCGCAGCATCCTGACCGAGGACGAGAAGGAGGTCGGGGTGGCCATGGTCGAGATCGGGGGAAGCACCATGTCGGTGGCGGCCTACTTCGAAGGCAAGATCCGCCACGTGGCGATCCTTCCCTTCGGTGGGACGACCCTCACCCAGGACCTGGTGCGTGGACTCTCCGTGCCCTACGCCGAGGCCGTGCGCGCCAAGGAGCGGTTCGCCACGGCCTACGCGCAGCTCGTGGATCCGAGGGAGACCGTGGAGTTGCCCGGGCCGTCCCCGAACCAGCAACGGCACGTGGCGCGGGAGCTCATCGCCCACATCGTGGAGCAGCGCCTGGACGAGATGTTCGGGTTGGTCGAGAGGGAACTGCAGGAACAGGACCTCCTGAATCGCCTCGGCGCCGGAATCGTCGTGACGGGAGGCACTGCGGCCCTACCGGGGATCGTCGAGTTGGCTCAGCAGATCTTCGCCGCGCCGGTGCGGCTGGGGCGCCCTGGAGAGGGGCTCTCCGGCCTGGCCGACTCGGTGGCCCGGCCGAAGTTCGCCACGGCGACGGGGCTGGCGCTCTGGGGCGCCGATCGTTTTGCGGAAACCGGAGAGGGAGCGTCGACCCTCACCTCCGGAGTGCTCACCAAGCTGGGCACCTGGATCAAAGAGTTCTTTTAACCCATCCCACCAGGGAGGAGACATGATGATCTTCGAGTTCGAGGAGACCCCCGTCCAGAACGCGCGCATGAAGGTTGTGGGAGTGGGCGGTGCCGGCGGCAACGCCGTCAACCGGATGATCGATGAGGACCTGGAGGGCGTGGAGTTCATCTCCATGAACACCGATGCCCAGGCGTTGAAGGTGTCGCGCGCGCAGGTGACGTTGCAGATCGGGAAGAAGCTCACCCGTGGACTCGGCGCCGGGGCGCGGCCGGAGATCGGGCGGCAGGCCGTGGCCGAAAGCGAGGAGGACGTTCGCCGGGCGCTCGAAGGGGCGGACCTCGTGTTCGTCACCGCCGGGATGGGCGGCGGCACCGGGACCGGAGCGGCGCCCATGGTGGCAGAGATCGCCCGGGACATGGGCGCCCTCACCATCGGGATCGTCACGCGCCCCTTCTCCTTCGAGGGGAAGAAGCGCTCCCGGCACGCCGCCCAGGGATTGGCCGAGCTGCGGCGCTGCGTGGACACCGTCATCGTGGTGCCCAACGACCGCCTCATGTCCGTGGTGCCCAAGGGAACGTCGTTCCGCGATGCCCTGAAGCGGGCGGACGAAGTACTCCTCCACGCCACGCAGGGGATCAGTGACCTGATCCGCGTGACCGGCGAGGTGAACGTCGACTTCGCCGACGTGCGCACCATCATGTCCGCCCGCGGTCCCGCCCTCATGGGGACGGGCTTCGGCGAGGGAGACAACCGGGCCCAGGAGGCGGCGCAGGAAGCCATCTCCTCACCCCTTCTGGACGAAGTGTCCATCCAGGGAGCCCGTGGCGTCCTCATCAACATCACCGGCGGGATGGATCTCGCCATCGACGAGGTCACCGAGATCTCCTCCATCATCCAGGAGGAGGCCGGAGAGGATGCCGAGATCATCTTCGGCGCCGTCCACGATCCGGAGTTGGAAGGCCGCATCCGTGTCACGGTCATCGCCACCGGGTTCGACTCGGCGGAGGACGACAAGGTCATCCGTCCCGATTTCCGCCGGGCTCAGCCGGAGCCCCAGGTGGCGGTTCGGGAGGTCGCGACCGAGTCCCGACCCATCGCAGCGCAGATGCCCCGCCCCGTGGAGGTGCCGGTCCACACCCAACAACGTATGGCGGCCGTGGGCGGTGGATATGCCGAGCCGGTGCTCCCCCTCAACCGTTTTCCGGAGCGGGTGGTCACGCGGGAGACCCTCGGGGAACTCGACATCCCCACCTTCATCCGGCGGCAGATGGACTGAAAACTCGCTGCGAAACGGCATTCATCTGTTAGATTGGGAGGTATGGGCGTGACGCGATCTCCTGGCGGGCTGAACCTATTGCGCATCCGAGGGCTTCCGGGCCCGCGGGTGTGGGCGCTCGCGGTCGCCCTCATTCCGGCCGCCTGCCTTTCCGGACCCACTCCGGAAGTGGGGGAACTGGATCCCATCCATGCCCGTCCGGCGGAGGACATCCGCACGGTCGAGTTGGGTCGGGGGCAGACCCTGGGGGGACTCCTCTCGGGTGCCGTGGACGCGGATGACTACTATCCCGTCCTCATGGCGTTTCGGGAGCAGGCCAGCCCGCGTCGCATGAGGCCGGACACGGAGATCACCTTCCGGTACCTCCCGGGCGAGGTCCGCGTCCGCGGGATCGACGTGGAGGTCAACGAAGACGAGACGGTGCGGCTCACCAGGGATCCCGTGGGTTGGCGTTCGGAGTTGGTGGAGACCCCCACGTACCTGGATACGCTGTTCGTATCCGGGCAGATCGAGAACGTCCTCTGGACATCCGTGATCCGGAACCCGGGGCTCGCCGACCTTCCCCTGGGGGATCGGAACCGGCTCATCGACCGCCTCGACGGGGTCTTCCAGTGGCAGGTGGACTTTTCGCGGCAGATCCGGGTGGGTGACACGTACCGCTTCATCTTCGAGCGTGCCGTGCGCCCCGACGGATCCTTCCGTGAGGGACACCTGCTGGCGGCGGAGCTGGTCAATTCGGGCACGCCGTACCACGCGATCTGGTTCGACCCCAACGGCGACGGGGAGGGGTCGTACTTCGACATGGAGGGTCAGTCCGTGCGGCGGGCATTCCTCCTGAAGCCGCTCTCCTACCGGCGGATCTCTTCACGATTCACCAACAGTCGGTACCACCCCGTCCTCAAACAGTGGCGGGCGCACCGCGGGGTCGACTACGCCGCCGACCGCGGTACGGAGATCATGGCCACGTCCGACGGAGTGGTGATCCATCGCGCATGGAAGGGGAACTTCGGGAACACCGTGGAGATCAGGCATCCCAACGGATTCATCACCCGGTACGCCCATCTGAACGGATTCCGTCGGGGCGTCAACGTGGGCACCCGCGTCCATCAGGGCGACATCATCGGATACGTGGGGATGACCGGGCTCGCCAACGGGCCGCACCTCCACTACGAGATGATCCGGGGGGGACGGCAGATCGATCCGTTGTCCGTGGATCTTCCGGCCGGTGACCCGGTTCCCGCCGACGACATGGCGCGGTGGACGGCGGAGCGCGGCGTCCGCTTCGCGCTCCTGGAGTCGATTCCCCAGGGAGGTCCCGTCCGGACGGTGCTCGTGGAGGACGTAGAGGCCGAGGACGGTGTGGAGGGTACACCCGTGGCCATCGTCGACCGCTCGGGAGGGTTGCCGTAACGGTTCGCTCCGCGTACCGTGGCCGCCCCCTCGAACGGATGGACAAGCGGGGATGACCCGAGCGCTCCTCTTCATTACCGCGATGGCGGCCGCGGCCGGCTACGCCGGCTGGGTGTACTCCCGCATGGAGGTACGCGTCCCCGGCGCGCGTATCCTGGCCGGGCTGCGCTTCTCCTCCCTCACTCTTCTGGCGGCGCTTCTCCTCGACGTCTCCGTGCCCGGGTCGCCGCTGGAGCCGGAGCGGTGGGCTCTGGTGGACGTTTCCGCCAGCACCGGCGGGGACGTGGCCACCGCGGTGGCCACCCGAAGGGCGGAACTGGAGGACGCGGGATGGCGTGTGGTCCCGTTCTCCTCGTCCGTGGGCGACGGGGCGGCCGCCGCAGGATCCGCGCACCACACGCTGCTGGCGCCCGCCCTCGCGAGGGCGGCCGAGGCGGGTGCGGTGGACGTGCTGGTGGTTTCGGACCTCCGTTTCCACGACGTGGTCGCGGCGGAGTCGGTGCTCGACCGGACCGGACTGCACGTCATCTTCGAGCGGGTGGAGGGCGGAGGCACGAACGCCGGAATCACCACCTTCGAATTCGAGACTCCTCCGTCGCGTGGCGAGGCGGTGCCGGCGCGGGTCGAGTTCTTCTCGTCCGGGCCGGGCCCCGATTCGGCGCTCCTCGAGATCCGTGAGGAGGAACGCCTGGTGGCGTCACGACGGGTCGCCCTTCCGGCTCCCGGACGGCGTGCGCTCACCACGGTGCAGGTCCCGTCCACCCGGCGGGAGGGGAGGGTACGCTACGAGGCGACCCTGAGACGGGACGGCGACGACTATCCGGCCGACGACCGCGCCGCCGTCTACGCCCAGGTGGATCGCGAGGAAGGCGCGCTGGTCCTGATCTCCCTGCGCCCCGACTGGGAGCCGCGCGTGCTGCAACCGGTACTCGGGGACGCGTCCGGTCTGGAGACGCGCGGGTTCCTCCGCATCGGGGCGGATCGGTTCGCGCCCACCGGGCGGGGGATCGATCGGGGCGCGCCGGTGGGGGCGGCGGCGGTACGGGCGACGGCGGAGGGCGCCCACGTGCTGGTCGTGCACGGGACCGGCCCCGACGACCCGGAGTGGGTGGCGACCCTGGTGCGACGATCACCCCGGGTCGTGTTGATCCCCGCGGACGAAGGAACTCCCGGCGAATGGTACGTCTCGTCGGAGGTGCCGGCGTCCCCCGTGGCGGGGCAGTTCGTGGGGGTCACGCTCCAGGGCCTTCCTCCTCTCCTGTCCGTCGGAGGTGGCGCCGACCCCGCCGGCGGCGACGCGGTGTTGGGGGCCCAACTCCGGGGGACGGGTCCGCTTTCCGGAGTCCTGACGCTCCATTCCGGTCCTTCGGGAAGGGTGGCCGTCACTCGCGCCACGGGCTTCTGGCGATGGGGGATGCGGGGGGACGGTCCCCGGGACGTCTATCGGCGTCTCTGGTCGGGCGTGCTGGGTTGGCTCCTGGAGGACGTGGGCGTGGGGAGCGGAACCGGGGAGGTTCGCCCCGACGAATGGGTGACGCCACCCGGGGAGCCGGTCTTGTGGAGGGTCCCCGGAGCGGCGGTGGACACCGTGGTGGTGGCGGTCACGCGGGGGGACACCCTGGTGGCGGTGGACACCCTGGCGGGGGGCGGCACCGTTGGCGGGAGAATCCTCCTCCCGGGGACGTACGCGTACACGGCGTCCGCCGCGGGCGGCGGCCCCCGCGGGGCCGGGCGTTTCGACGTGGCTTCGGACGCGGGGGAGATGCTCCCCCTTCCGCGCACTCCGTCCATCGCCGGCCCGGAGGGCGCGACGCGAGGGGCCGCCGGCGGCGAGTCCAGACCCCTGCGAACGCTTCCGTGGATGTATCTTCTCGTGATGGCTCTTCTCTCCGCGGAGTGGGTGATCCGCCGTCGCGTGGGCCTCCGATAGCAGGTCGCGTCAGACAGGGTGATCCGCGGACACGTTCCTCTCCATCCATCTCCACATGGCACGGTTGTTCAGGAAGAAGCCGGAGGCCCGCAAGGGGTTCTGGAAGCGCGTGGTGGACCTCGCCCTCACCGATGTCCGCGTGGTGGCGGGAGGGCTGGATCACGCTTCCCTGGAGGTGTTGGAAGAGCACCTCCTCGCGGCGGACTTCGGCGTTCCCGCCACCTTGCGCCTGGTGGACCACGTGGAGGGCCTGGCCCGGCGCGGGGTCCTGCGAGGGCCGGGCGAACTGGCCGGGGCGCTGCGTGACGAGATCCTCTCCATCCTGGCCGGAGACGCCCCGGAGTTGCGGGCCGCCGACACCGGACCCACGGTGTACCTCATGGTGGGGGTGAACGGAGTGGGGAAGACGACCTCCGTGGCCAAGCTCGCGTACTGCCTGAAGGCGGAGGGGAAGTCGGTGTTGGTGGCGGCGGCGGATACGTTCCGCGCGGGAGCCGTGGAACAACTCGAGGCGTGGGCGAACCGCATCGGGGTGGACTTCCTGCGTGGTCAGCAGGGGGGAGACCCCGCGGCGGTGGCGTTCGACGCCATCGATGCCGCGGTCGCCCGGGACCTGGACGTCGTGCTCGTGGACACGGCGGGGCGCCTGCACACCGACCGAGGCCTCATGGAGGAACTCCGCAAGATCGATCGGGTGATCCGGCGGAGACTGGAGGGGGCGCCCCACGAGTCGCTCCTCGTGCTCGACTCCACCGTGGGGCAGAACGCGGTCCGGCAACTCGGCGCCTTCAAGGAAGCCGTGGACGTGACCGGGATCGTCCTCACCAAGATGGACTCGAGCGCAAGGGGCGGGGTCGTGGTCGCCTGCAAGGAAGAGTTCGGCGTGCCCGTCAAGCTGGTGGGCGTCGGCGAGGGCGTCGAGGATCTCCATGCCTTCGATCCCGGCGCGTTCGTGGAGGGTGTGTTCTCCTCATGATCCGGGTGCCGGGCGCCGGGACCGGAGCGGCGGGGCGCACGTCGCCCGCGGCACTCACGCCGTGAGCTACTCGCAGCTGGACCGACCGGCGCAGTACCTCAAGGGGGTGGGGCCCAAGCGGGTGGATCCCCTGGGGCGGTTGGGGATCATCACGGCCCGCGACCTCCTCTACCACACTCCCCGGCGGTACGACGACGCCTCCACCATCCAGCCGGTCCGGTCGCTCCAGGTGGGCGGAGAGGCGACCGTGATGGGGCGGGTGCGGAGCAAGGGGGTGATCCCCACCCGGAAGGGGCTGCGCATCTTCCAGGCCGTCGTCCAGGACGAGTCGGGAATGGTGAACCTGGCCTGGCCGGGCCAGCCGTGGCTGGACCGGAAGATCCGCGAGGGAGACGTGTTGCTCGCCACGGGGCCGGTCCGGTTCTTCCACGGTCTCCAACTGCAGCCGCGGGAGTTCACCGTCCTCGACCGGGAGGGGATGAAGGGGGGCGAACGCGGCCACGTCTTCGTGACGTATCCGGCGAGTGAGGACGTGCCGCAGTGGGTCATCCGCCACGTGGTGGAGGCGAATCTCGACGCCCTCCTCGAGCACGCGGACCACGACGAGTATCTGGACGACGAAGTGCGCGGCGCGCTGGGACTTCCGCTCCTCTCGGAGGCGTTCCGGCGGCTTCACCGTCCGGAGGGCATCGGCGACGCGGAGGTGGGCCGGCGGCGTCTCGCCTTTGACGAGCTGTTCTTCCTTCAACTCCTCCACGCCCAGGTGAGATACCACGCCATCCAGGAGGATCCGGGGATCGAGCACCGCCGCACCAATGAACTCATCCGACCGCTCCACGAGGCGCTCCCCTTCCAGTTGACGGACGCGCAGGCGCGGGTGCTCCGAGAGATCTCCGGGGACATGACCTCCTCGCGGCGGATGAACCGGCTGGTGCAGGGGGACGTGGGCTCGGGGAAGACCCTGGTCGCTCTCTTCGCGATGCTGGTGGCGGTGGAGGGGGGGTACCAGGCGGCGCTCATGGCGCCCACGGAGATCCTGGCGGAACAGCACCACGAAAAGATCGCGGCGCTCCTGGAGCCGCTGGGCGTGCCGGTCACCCTGGTCACGGGACGGATGTCCGCCGCCGCCAAGCGAGCGGCCCTGGAAGCGGTGGCCGACGGTTCGGCCAGGGTGGTGGTGGGGACGCACGCGTTGATCCAGGAGGGCGTGGAGTTCCCACGGCTGGGGCTGGTGGTGGTGGACGAGCAGCACCGGTTCGGCGTGCGCCAGCGCATGGCTCTGGCGGAGCACCGCGGGCAGCGCCCCGACATCCTCATCATGTCGGCGACGCCGATTCCGCGGTCCCTGGCCATGACGCTGTACGGCGATCTGGACCTGAGCCTTCTGGACGAACTCCCCCCGGGGCGGACACCGGTGCGCACTTCGCTCAGGTCTCCCCACCAGCGCGACGCGGTGTACGCCTTCGTGGAGGAGGAAGTGGGCCGGGGTCACCAGGCGTACGTGGTCTTTCCCCTGGTGGAGGAATCGGAGAAGCTCGATCTGAGGTCGGCCACCGACGAGTTCGCGCGACTGGGCAAGGAGGTCTTTCCCCATCGAAGGGTGGGCCTCCTCCACGGGAAGCTCCCCTCCGACGAGAAGGATCGGGTCATGAGGAGCTTCCGGGACGGCGAACTGGACGTCCTGGTGGCCACCACCGTGATCGAGGTGGGGATCGACGTTCCGCGTGCGTCGGTGATGGTCATCGAGCACGCCGAGCGCTTCGGCCTCTCCCAGCTCCACCAGCTTCGCGGGAGGGTGGGCCGGGGTGCCGCGGAGAGCCACTGTGTGCTCGTGTCCGACACCGGGGCGGAGAGCGCCGAACGCCTGAAGCTCTTCCGCGAGACGGCGGACGGGTTCGAGGTCGCTCGTGCCGATCTGCGCCTCAGGGGGCAGGGCGACCTGTTCGGCGCCAACCAGCACGGACGGGACGCGGGGCTGCGCTTCGCCGACCTCCTCACCGACGAGGAACTCCTCGTCGAGGCCCAGCGGAGGGCCCGGGAGCTGGTGCTGGAGGACCCCGAACTGGAACACCCCGGAAACCGGAGGATCCGCGATCACCTTCACCAGCGATACCGGGACCGGATGGAACTCTTCGGGGTGGGATGATTGACCACCTCCACCCCACTTGTCTAACGTTCGCCGCCGGGCGGGTCCCGGGCGAAGTCGCATCACGGAACAGCAGGGATCGAATCCATGGCGGAGATCAGGGAGCTCGGGAAGCACGTAGGGGACACGGTAACCCTCCAGGGGTGGGTGGAAACCACGCGCGGGCACGGGAAGGTGGCCTTCGTGGTGGTGCGCGACGGCACCGGGATCGTGCAGGGTGTGCTGGTGCGGAGTCAGCTCGAGGAGGCCACCTGGGAGCTTCACGGCTCACTCACGCAGGAGTGCGTGGTGGAGGTGACGGGAGAGGTGCGGGCCGACGACCGGGCGCCGGGCGGGTACGAGCTCGGCATCCAGGAGATGACGCTCGTCTCGCGGGCCGAGGACTACCCCATCCAGCCCAAGGAGCACGGGGTCGAGTTCCTCCTGGATCACCGCCACCTCTGGCTGCGTTCCTCCCTCCAGCGCGCGGGGCTGAAGGTCCGGGCGGAGGTACAGCAGGCCATCCACGACTTCTTCTACCGCCGGGACTTCGTCCGCATCGACACGCCCATCCTCACCGGATCCATCGGGGAGCACGCGGGCACGCTGTTCGAGACGGACTATTTCGGGGACAAGGCGTACATGGCCCAGACGGGCCAGCTCTACGTGGAGGCGGCGTGTCCGGCGTTCCGGAAGGTGTACTGCTTCGGCCCGACCTTCCGCGCCGAGAAGTCCAAGACCCGCCGGCACCTCACCGAGTTCTGGATGGTGGAGCCGGAAGTGGCCTTCGCCGACTCCGATGACAACATGCGGCTCCAGGAGGAGTTCGTTTCCTACCTGGTGGAGCGGGCATTGGAGAACTGCTCGGAAGAGTTGAAGATCCTGGAGCGCGACACGAGCAAGCTGGAGCACATCAAGCCCCCCTTCCCGCGCCTGAGCTACACCGAGGCGGTGGAGCGCCTGAAGGGGAAGGGGTTGGAGGTGGAGTGGGGCGCGGACCTGGGCGCCCCCGACGAAGCGGCCCTCACCGCCGACTACGACCTCCCCGTCTTCGTGTACAACTACCCGAAGGCGGTGAAGGCCTTCTACATGAAGGAGAACCCGGCCGACCCGCGCACGGTGCTCTGCGACGATCTCCTGGCCCCGGAGGGGTACGGGGAGATCATCGGCGGAAGCCAGCGCGAGGACGACCTGGATCGTCTTCTGGCACGCATCCGCGAGGAGGATCTCCCCGAGGAGGCCTACTCGTGGTACCTCGACCTGAGGCGGTATGGAACGTTCCCCCACTCCGGCTTCGGGTTGGGGCTCGAGCGCACCGTGGGGTGGATCACCGGGCGGCACCACATCCGCGAGATGATTCCCTTCCCGCGCCTGATGAACCGGCTGAACCCGTGACCAGCGCGACACGCCGGGACGCCTGCGGGAGGAGCGGGCGCCGGCCCGCCGCATGCCCCTTCCGCCGCGAGGTGGCCTGATGCCCGGAATCGTCCTGGACATGATGGACCGGCGTCCCATCTGGGCCATGCCCGGGTGGGTGCCGGAGCGTATCCGGGAGTCCCTTCCCGCGGGGTGGAAGCTCGTGGTGATGGACGAGGAGACCGACGGGTCCGGAGACGGCGCCGCGAGGATATCGTCGAGGGTGCTCGATGCGGTGGCGGCGGCGGAGATCTACCTGGGGTACGGGATCCCCGCGGAGCTTCTCCGGGCTGCTCCCGGGTTGAAGTGGGCCCACTCCGGCGCCGCGGGAGTGGGGAGCTCCCTCACCCCGGAGATGATGGCGCACCCGGTGCTCTTCACCAACTCCGCCGGGATCCACGCCCCGCCCATGGCCGAGACCGTCCTCGGGATGATGCTCCACTTCGGGAGGGGGCTGGACTTCGCCCTGGCGAACCAGCGCCTGGGGCGGTGGTCCACCGAGCCGTACTACGTCGCGGGCGCTCCCATCCGCGAACTCTCGCGATGCACGATTGGGATCGTCGGTTTCGGCGGGATCGGGAGGGAGATCGCCCGCCGGGTCGCGGCGCTGGGAGCCCGGGTGGTGGCCGTCCAGAGGAGCGTTCCTCGGGAGGGCGAAGCGGATCTCGCGCCCGTGGAAGGCGGCGGGAGCCTGGGTGATCGCATCGAGCTCGTGCATGGGGCGGCGGGTGTGGACGCCGTGCTGCGGGAGAGCGACTACGTCGTCCTCGCCGTTCCCGAGACCGACGAGACGCGCGGGATGATCGGCGCGGACGCGCTGGACGCCATGAAGCCCGAGGCGGTGCTGATCAACGTGGGGCGGGGAAGGCTGGTGGACGAAGACGCTCTGGTGTCGGCCCTGGAAGCGGGTTCGATACGGGGGGCGGGATTGGACGTGTTCGCGACGGAGCCGCTGCCGGAGGGTCACCCCCTCTGGCGGCTTCCCAACGTGCTGATCACTCCCCACGTCTCCGCCGTGACGCGAGCGTTCTGGGAGCGGGAGACGGAGCTGATCCTGGACAACCTGGAGCGGTACGTCCAGGGTGAGCCGCTTCGCAACCTGGTGGACAAGACGGCCGGTTACTGAGCCGCCTTCACTTCCTCCCAGAGCCCGTCCAACACCTCGAGACCGGCTTCTTCCAGGGAGATGCCGCGTTGGCGGGCCAGGGCCTCCAGCGCCTCGAAGCGCCGGTGGAACTTGCGGTTCGCCCGGTCGAGGGCCGTGGTGGAGTGCACGCCGGTCAGGCGCGTGAGATTGACCACGGCGAAGAGGAGATCGCCCAACTCCTCCTCGACGGCGGCGGCATCTCCCGCGGACAGCGCTCCCTCGACCTCGGCCAGCTCTTCGGAGACCTTGTCGCGGGCGCCACGATAGTCCTCCCAGTCGAAGCCGACGCCGGCGACCCGTTCCTGCATCCGGTGGGCCTTGGTGAGGGGATCCAACCCTTTCGCGAGGCCGGACAGGACGCCCTCTTCGCCGGCCCGCTCCCGGGCCTTCAAGGTCTCCCACCCCTCCCGTTCCTCGGCCTCTCCGAAGAGGTGCGGGTGCCGCCGGATCATCTTCCGCTCCAGCGCCCCGTACACCTGGGAGGCACCGAAGCGGCCCTCCTCCTCACCCAGAACGACCTGGAACGCCACGTTGAGGAGGAGGTCCCCCAACTCCGAGGCGAGACCCTCCGGAGAGCCTTCCCGGATGGCGTCCACCACCTCGTGGGCTTCCTCCAGGAGGTGGGGGATGAGGCTGGTCGGGGTCTGCTCGGCGTCCCAGGGACATTGGGCGCGCAGGAACCGCACCAGGGTGAGCGCCCGGTCGAGGACGCCCGGACCCGGGAAGTGGAAGCCGTCGGTCGGGGAGTGGGGGTTGTTCGTGCTCATGGTCGGCCCGAGGGTGCGCGCTTGCTCCAGGCCCTGTTTGTCGCATCTTTCTCGGGCTATGTCAACGGAACTGGGAACCAGGGCGTGGGTCGAGGTGGACGCCTCGGCGCTGCGGGAAAACCTGAGGCGGATCGCCCATCGGGTCGGGCCGGAGGCACGGCTCATCCCCATGGTGAAGGCCGACGCCTACGGGTTGGGCGTGCTGCAGGCAGTGGATGCCCTGGAGCCGATGGATCCGTGGGGCTTCGGCGTGGCCGCCGTGGACGAGGGGCTGGCGCTGCGCCGCCACGGCGTCCGCCGGCCGGTGCTGGTGCTGAGTCCGGCACCCCGGGAAGCGCTGGAGGCCGCCGTGGCGGCGGAGCTGGAGGTGTCGGTGTCCGACGCGGGTACCCTCGACCGGCTGGTGGCGTTGGCGGAGGGCGGTGCCTCACCGGCGTTCCATCTCGAGGTCGATACGGGGATGGGGCGTGCGGGGATCCCCTCGGCGGAGGCGGAGCACTGGATCCCACTCCTCGAGCGTGCCCGGGCGGCGGGAGTCCGCTGGGCGGGGTGCTACACCCACCTCCACTCGGCCGACGAATCCGCCGGGTCGGTGCACGAGCAGTGGCGACGGTTCGAGGGTGCGCTCGGGGTACTTCGCGCCCGGGAGACCGGGGTCCTCGTGCACGTCCTGAACTCCGCGGGATGCATGCGGTGCCCGGAGTACGGGTGCGACGCGGTCCGGCCTGGTATCTTCCTGTACGGGGGGGGCGTGGGAGCCGACCAGCCACGACCGGAATCCGTGGCGGCCCTGAGGGCTCGGGTGGTCCACGTGCGGGACGCGGCCCCGGGGACTCCCCTGGGGTACGGGAGCACGCACCGCGCCGTGGGGCACGAGAGGTGGGCCACCGTGTGCATCGGATACGGGGACGGATTGCCCCGGGGCCTGGGAAATCGTGGTGAGGCGCTGGTGCGCGGGAGGCGGGCCGCCATCGTCGGACGGATCTCAATGGACGTAACGGTGGTAGACATCACCGATGTGCCGGACGTTGCCGTGGGCGACGTCGTGACCTTCATCGGAAACGACGGGGATCAACGCATCACCGTCGACGAGGTCGCGGAGATGGTGGGTACCATCAGCTACGAAGTACTCACGGGGCTCACGCCGCGCGTGCAACGGATCTGGGTGCATGATTCCACACGTTGATACATTGATGGACCAGGCCCGGTCGGTCCGGGATCGGGCGTACGCCCCGTATTCCGGGTTCCGGGTCGGGGCCGCCCTGTCGACCGGGGACGGTGTCGTGCACGTGGGATGCAACGTGGAGAACGCGTCCTACGGTCTGACCGTGTGCGCGGAACGATCCGCGGTGATGGCCGCCGTGGCGGCCGGTCATCGTTCGTTCGAAGTGCTGGCACTCTCCACCGACGGGGACGATCCCGTCGCGCCGTGTGGAGCGTGTCGCCAGGTGCTGGGCGAGTTCGCCCCGGATCTCCGGATCGTTTCGGAGGCCGGTGGACGTAGAAGAGAGTGGAGGATGGGCGAGCTACTCCCCCATCCGTTCGACAATATCCCGTCATCCGGGGAGACACGTTGATTCGTAAGAAGCTGGGGATCCTGGCGACGCTGGCGGCGTCGACCACATGGGCATGCTCCGAGCAGACGCCGACCTCACTGGAGGACGCCGTCTTCCCGGGCGACATCCGGACCGTGGAGGTGGAGTTGCCGTGGGCGCAGTTCGGATCCGGACTGGAGGTCCTGGGAGGGTACGGGTCACCCGTGGAGTTGGGGAGCGCCGTCGTGGCCCAGGCCTTCGCGGGGACGCTCGACGCCAACACGCTCGTCCGCTTCGCCGACTACCCCGATCGTGCCACCGTGCGTGACACCACGGGGACGTCCCGGACCGACAGCACGCTGACGTTCCTGTCGGGTCGGGTCGTCGTGTTCATGGACACCATCGCCAGCACGGCCGCGGCTCCGGTCACCCTGGCGCTGGCCGAACTGACGCAACGGTGGCACCCGCAGACGACGGACTGGACGCTCGCCGTCGACACGCTCGGGGACAGCATGGCGTGGGGTGAGCCGGGCGGCGGCCCCGTTCTTCCCGTCGGCACCGCGGTCTGGGATCCCACCGCCGGCGACACCGTGGTGTTCCCGGTGGACTCGGCCCAGGTGGCCGCGTGGGGTGACACGACGGCCGTCCGACACGGAGCGCGCATTTCCCTCGAGACTCCGGGGGAGCGCCTCCACGTGAGGCAGGTCGTCCTGAGGCTGGTGGCGTTGCCCAGCGTGAATCCGGACACCCTGGTCGACGTGACCGCGGGCGCGCGTTCCATGAGCTTCATCTACGATCCGTCCCCGCTGCCTCCCCCGGACGGAATCCGTGTCGGGGGCGTGCCGGCGTGGAGATCGGTTCTGGACATCGGCGTGCCGGCGCAGCTCGACGGACCCCCGGCGTTGTGTGACGCCGTCGGGTGTCCCTTCCCCCTCACCCACGACCGGGTGAACTACGCGGCGCTGGTACTGTACAGCCGGAGCAGTGATCCGGCCTTCCAGCCCACGGATTCGGTGGGGATCGACGTGCGGCCGGTGTACGACCGGGGCACGCTTCCCAAGTCTCCCCTGGGAGGCTCCCTGGCCCCGACCATTCTCGGATACCGCGTGGGTCCTGGCGCCTTCGGTTCCGCTCCGGGGCAGCGGATGGAGATCCCGTTGACGGGCTTCGTCCGCGCGATCCTTCTCGCGAAGTCGGATTCCACCGTCAAGGCGCCGTCTCCGACGCTCGCGCTCCTCTCGCCCTTCGAGCCGGTGTCGCTGGCCTTCGCCTCCTTCGAGGGCCCGGGAACTCCCGCCGCTCCCGTGTTGAAGCTCATTCTGACAGCCGGTCGTCCGGTGGAGTTGCCATGACCAGGTGGCGTATCGTGCTGGCGTTCGGCCTGGCCTTCATTCCCGCGGGGGTGGGGGCGCAGTCGCACTTCAACACCGCGGGGTTGGGGCTCGTCCAGGAAGCGCTCGATGCCCGGACGCGGGCACTCGGTGGAATCGGGGTGGGGCTCATGGGCTCCGGCCTCCTTCCCAGCGACCCGGCGTCCATCGGTCGACTGGGGATTCCGACGGCGGTCTTCACGGCTCAGCCGAGCTGGACCGACTACCGCCGATCGGACGGGGCGGACGCCGGAACCGTGCAGGGCACCCGGTTCCCCCTCGTGGGAGTCGCGTACCCCGTGCGCCAGTGGGGGATCGGATACCTCACCTTCGGGTCCGTGTTCGACCAACGGTTCCAGGCCGAGCGCCCGGGGTCCGTTGTGCTCGGCCTGGACACGGTGAACGTGGTCGATTCCCTGCACGCGGACGGCGGGGTCTCGCAGATCCGTGTCGGGTTCGCGCGGCCCTTCGGGAAGTACCTCTCGGCGGGGGTGTCGGTGGCACGGTACAACGGGTCCGCGTTGCGCCGGTTCACCCGGACCTTCGCCGACGGCGAGGTGGATCCCTCCGTGCAGGATTTCGCCACCGGAGGGCTGTGGAGGTACTCCGGCACCTCGGTGACCATGGGTGCGGGGGCTCAGATGGGGACCGTGTTCCGTGCGGCGGGCAGCGTCGAGTGGAGCGGCTCCCTCTCCGCGGAGCCGACGGAGGACACGCGGGGAAGTGCGCGCGTGTATCCCATGCCGGTCACGTGGCGCCTGGGCGCCACGGCCAACCTGGCCGGTGGGCTCGCCCTCACGGGCAGCGTCATGATGGCGGATTGGACCGAGACGGGCGCGGCCCTGGTCGATCCATCCACCGCGGGGAAGGCCACCTCCTACGGGGTGGGGATCGAGTTGGGGAACGCGCGCCTCTTCGGCCGGCCCGCGCCGCTACGGGTCGGGTACCGCAGTCGCGACCTCCCCTTCTCACCGGGAGGAGGGATGGCCACGGAGACGGCGTACACCGGGGGATTCGGCCTCACGTTGTTGGAGTCCGGCCGGTTCGTCCTGGCCGGCGTGGATTTCTCCATCGAGCGGGGCAAGCGCGTGGACACGGTGCTGACCGAGGAGTTCTGGCGGGGCGGTCTTTCGCTCCGGTTGGCCGGCTTCTGAGCTCGATGGGATCCGGAGGGGAAGCCGTTGCGGGTCTACTACCACACCTTCGGATGTAAGGCCAACCAGTACGACACCGAGCGTATGCGCCAGGAAGGCGAGGCGAGGGGGGCTCGGAGCACGACATCGTGGTTGGACGCCGAAGTCTGTGTGGTGAACACGTGCACGGTGACGAACCAGGCGGACGCACAGGCACGAAGGTTCATCCGCCGGCTCCATCGTGAGAATCCGGACGCGCGCGTCGTGGTGGCCGGGTGTTCGGCGGCGCTGAAGGCGTCCATGTACGAGTCGCTGGACGGCGTGGCCGGGGTCGTGGAAGGACACGATCCCGTCGCCGTCGCCCTGGCGCTGGATCCCCCGCTCCCGGAGAAGCCGGTTCAGATCGAGTTGCGCCGCTCCCTGGACCGGATGGACATGGAGCCCGTGGGCGGCGAGATCCTCCGCCACCGCCAGGGCGCCACCCGCGGATGGCTCAAGATCCAGGACGGGTGTGACCGCAAGTGCTCCTTCTGCGCGACCCGCCTGGCCCGCGGCCCTTCCCGCTCCCGGGACCCCGAGGAAGTCGTTCGCGAAGCAGCCCAGCTTGCCCGGCACCACCCGGAGTTGGTCATCACCGGGATCCACATCGGGCACTTCGGACTCGATCTCGACCCCCATTGGTCGCTCTCGCGGATGCTCGCGCATCTCCTGGAGCGCGTGCCCGACGTGCGCTTCCGTCTGGGGAGCGTGGAGGCCACCGAGGTGGACGACCTCCTCCTGGAGCTCATGGAGACGTCGGGGGGGCGCGTGGCTCCCCACCTCCACATGCCCCTCCAGAGCGGGGCCGACCCCGTGCTGCGGAGGATGCGGAGGTGGCACACGCGGGAGATGTATCGCTCGCGCACACTCGAGATCTGCGACCGGATGGGATCGATGGGGCTGGGGGCCGACGTCATCACCGGCTTCCCCGGGGAGACCGCCGACGACCATGCGCAGACGGTGGCGCTGGTGGAGGAGCTTCCCTTCACCTACCTGCACGTGTTTCCGTATTCCCCCCGGGACGGCACGGCGGCCGCCACCGGTTCGGATCCTGTGCCGCAGAGGATCTCGGGAGAGCGGAGCCGCGAACTCCGCACGCTCGCCCAGGAAAAGGGGTCGCGGTACCGGGAAGGGAGGGTGGGGGAGGAGGCGCGGGTGGTCCTGGAAGGGGATGCGGCTCTCACGGGGGACTACCTGAGGGTCGGGTGGGAGGGTCCTCGCCCCGAGGAGACGGGTGTGTTCAGCGCCACCCTGCAGGGAAGCGGGGAGCACCTGTATATTGCGTGGTCCCGAGATTCCTCCCTGAATTGAGGCCATGAGCGGAGAACGGCACCCCAGACGCGCGTACGTGGAGACGTACGGCTGCCAGATGAACATCAGCGACGGCGAGCTGATGGAGGGCATCCTGGAGCAGAGCGGGTACCGGATCGTGTCGGCCCCCGAGGATGCCGACGTGGTCCTGGTGAACACGTGCGCCATACGCGAGCACGCCGAGCAACGCGTGTTGGGGAGGGTCAACCAGCTCCACGGGCTCAAGCGGGAGCGGCCGGACGTCGTGTTGGGCGTGACGGGGTGCATGGCACAGCGCATGGGTTCCACGCTCCTGGAGAAGGTCCCCCATGTGGATCTGGTCATGGGGCCCGACGGGTACCGGGGCCTTCCGGAGGCCCTGGATGGTCTGGGCACCGTGCGGCCGGCCGCGCTTCCCGGGGACGAACTCGCCCCACCCCCGTCGGCGTTCCCGTCCGGCGGGCCCCGGAAGGGTCGGCGGCAACTGGCGGTGCTCGACCTGAACCTGGGGGAGAACTACCAGGGACTCGAACAGCGTCGAGCGCACGGAGCCTCGGCGTGGGTGGCCATCCAGCGGGGGTGCGATCATCGGTGCACCTTCTGCATCGTGCCCTACGTGCGCGGGCCGGAGAAGAACCGCGCGGCGCCGGAGGTGCTCTCGGAGATCCGCGGACTGGTGGAGCAGGGGGTCACGGAGGTCACCCTCCTGGGGCAGACGGTGAACTCGTATCAGGCCGGGGACTGGGGCTTCGCCCGGCTCCTCCGTGAAGTCGCCCGCGTGGACGGCATCCGGCGCGTGCGTTTCACCTCTCCGCACCCCAACGACGTCACCCCCGAGCTCATCGAGGTGATGGCCACCGAGCCCACCGTTTGCGAACAGCTCCACCTCCCGGTGCAGTCCGGAAACGACCGGACGCTCAAGCGGATGTTGCGCCGCTACACCGTGGAGGCCTTCCTGGACCGCGTGGAGGCCGTGCGGGCGGCCATCCCCGGGATCGCCCTCTCCACCGACGTGATCGTGGCCTTTCCGGGTGAGACGGAGGAGGAGTTCCGCGATACGCTGGCGCTCCTGCGCACGGTCCGCTTCGACGACGCCTTCACCTACCGGTACTCTCCGCGGGACGGTACGCCGGCCACGCGGTTCCCCGAGGAGGACTTCATCGATCCCGACGAGGGACAGCGTCGCCTCGAGGAGCTCATCGAGGTGAGTCGGGGGATCCAGGCCGAGATCAACCAGGGCGAGGTGGGCCGGATGGAGGAGGTCCTCGTGGAGAAGGAGGCCCGCCAGGACGACAGCGTCATGGGCCGCACCCGCAGGAACAAGGTGGTGGCCTTCGAGGGGGATCCGTCGTGGGTGGGGTCGTATCGGTGGGTGGCTCTGGAACGCACCACGGGAGCCACCTTCGGCGGGAGCCTCGTGGACGAACCGATCCCCGTCGCGGCTCCATGAAGCGCTTCTGGGGTCCGCTGGGCGTGCTTCTGGTCGTGGCGGCCGCCATGGGGTTCGCCACCCTCAACGGATCCACGGAGGTTACGCTCCGCCTGGGGATCATGACGCTCTATCGGGTGCCCCTCACCGTGGTGACGTTCGGAGCGCTCCTGGTCGGGATGGTGATCATGCTCGTCTCCAGCGTGGCTTCGGATCTGAAGGTGCGAGGCATCCTCCGTGACCGGTTGGCCCAGGAAGCCATGGAAGAGGAAGCCCGCTTCGTCGATCTTGCCCAGCATGATCTCTTCCAGGAGGGCAAGGAGGCGGAGTGATGCCCGGCGAGCCACCCGGGCGGGGGAGGGCCCCTGACCGGCCGGGCTCCGCCCGTCACCGGGGTCGCCGGGGCTTTTGCCGCCGGGGTCGCGACCCTCTCTCTCGGCGCTCCCTTCCCCCTCCTCCTGGCGCCTCTCCTCCTCCTCCTCCTCGCCCCGCCCGATCCGACATCCCCACCTCGCCATCCGGTCATGGGGATCTCCCCCAGGGCGCTCCGGAGGTTCCTGGCACTGGCGTATCTCTCCGGGGGGATGCTGACGGAAGCTCTTGATCCCGACCGCTGCGCGCTCCCCGAGGGCGTGCGGGCGGATTGGACGGTTCGGGGGAGAGTGCTGGCTCCGCCCGGGCGGGACGGGTTCGTGCGGGCCGAACTCGATCTACCGGGGTGCGTGCGGACCGTCGGGTTGCGCCTCCCCCGTGACGCGAGGGGAGTGGTGGTGGGACGCGACACGGAGTTCCGGGGTGGGTGGCGCCCGGGAAGAGCCGGTGGGGGTACCCTGGAGGTTCGAACGCTCACTGCGATCGGGGGGGACGGAGTCCTCGCCCGAGGCTTCCTGGTGCGGGTCCGGGAAGGGTGGATGAGGAGGATCGAGCGTCTCTTCGGGGACCGGGCGCCCATGGTGGGCGCGTTGGTTCTGGCCCGCAAGGAGGGGCTCGACCCGGAATTGCGAGAGGCGTTCGCGCGTAGCGGCACGGCCCATCTTCTGGCCATCTCGGGCTTCCACGTGGGCGTCATGGCGGGCCTCTTCCTCGCGGTGTTGCGTGCGCTCCCCGTCGGGCGGAAGCGGGCACGCGTGGGCGCGGTCGTGGCGGTGTGCCTGTACGTGGCCGTGATCGGCTTTCCCGATGCCGCGTGCAGAGCGGCCCTCCTCTTCCTCCTGGTGAGCGTGGCGTGGCTCCGCGGGAGGCCGACGGCGCGCGGAGCGCCGCTGGCCGCGGTACTGCTGCTCCTCCTGGTGGCCGATCCGGCCGGGTTGTCGCGCCCCGGGTTCCAGCTGTCCTTCATGGGAGCGGGAGGGCTCCTCCTGTGGGCGCGGTCGTGGGAATCGGGGATGGCGGAGATCCCGGTGGCTCGCCGGATGCCCCGGAGCATTCGATCTGCCCTCGCCGCGGGGATCGCGGCCACCGTCGCCACCACGCCGGTGGTGGCGTGGCACTTCGAGCGTGTCTCCCTCGTGTCCATCCCCGTCACCCTGGCGGCGTCTCCCCTGGTGGCACTGGCCCTCCCGGGGATCGTGATCACGGTGGCGGCGGACGTCGTGGCTCCCCCGCTGGCACCCCTCCTCGCCGGGGGGGTCGACCTCGTGCTCGCGATCATCGAGGGGATCGTGAGGAACTGCGCGGCTCCTTCGTGGGCGAGTGTCTGGGTCCCCCGGACGTGGGTGCTGGTGGGCGGGGTCGGAGGGGTGCTCTCGTGGGGTCTCGCGCGTCGCGGATGGGTCCGCCCGGTGGTCGCGGGGCGGGTGGCCGTGCTGGGCGCGGCCACCGCCATTCTGGCCTGGCCCGCCGCCCTCCATTTCCAGGCACGGGGCACCATGGAGATCCTCATGGTGGACGTGGGGCAGGGGGACGCCATCGCCATCCGGACCCCCGGAAATCGGTGGATCCTGGTGGACGCGGGCCCGCCGGCGCGTTCGGGTCGGTCGGCCGTGGCCAGCGCCCTGGCCCGCCGCGGCGTATCCACGCTGGATCTCGTCGTCCTGACCCACCCGGACATGGATCACATGGGTGCCGCGGCGGAAGTGCTGGAGGCGTTCACCGTACGGGCGGTGGCGGATCCCGGTCGCGCGGCCGCCAAGGAAGCGTACGTCTCCCTGCTCGAGACGGCGCGCCGGCGCGCCGTTCCCTGGGTAGCGGCGGCGGTCGGCCACGCGTGGCTCCTGGACGGAGTGTCCATCGAGGTCCTCGCTCCCCTCCCCGGGGAATCCCCGCAGTCGCGCTCCGAGTCCAACGCGGCTTCCGTGGTCCTCGCGGTACGCTACGGCGGGTTCGACGCCCTCCTCATGGGCGACGCGCCCACCGAGGTGGAGCGGGCCGTGCTGGCTCGGCTGCCCCGAGCTCCTTCCGGGACATCCGGAGAAGGAGTGGAGCTTCTCAAGGTGGGCCACCACGGGAGCGACACCTCCACTGATTCGGTGTTTCTCTTCACCCTGATGCCGGAGACGTCGGTGCTCTCCGTGGGCCGCGGAAACCGCTATGGGCATCCCACCCCCCGGGTGATGGCGCGCCTGGAAGCGAGCGGAACCCGGATCTGGCGTACCGACGAGGTCGGGACGGTGCGGGTGCGCGTGCGGCGGAGTGGTGCGTATACCGTGGACGGCGCGCGGCGGCGACGTTGACCGGCACCCGGCGGTTGTCTAACGTCCGGACGGAATCGCCTGCTCCCGACGCTGGGGGCGGCTTCGCCATCCCGTCAGGAAGAGCACACGGTGTCCCAGAGCCACGTCCATACCATCTCCCGGTTCCTCATCGACCAGGAGCGCCTGAATCGGGAATCCCGCGGCGCCCTCACCGACATCCTCCAGGAGATCGCGCTGGCGGCCAAGGTCATCTCGCGGGAGGTGAACAAGGCCGGGCTGGCCGAGATCCTGGGTGCCGCGGGCGACGAGAACGTCCACGGTGAGGAGGTCCAGAAGCTGGACGTGTTCGCCGACCGCGTGATCTACCGGGCCCTGGACCACACCGGGCGGCTGGCCTGCATGGCGTCGGAAGAGCACGAGGGCTTCATCCCCATCCCCGACAAGTTCCCGACCGGGGACTACGTGGTTCTCTTCGATCCGTTGGACGGGTCGTCGAACATCGACGTGAACGTCTCCATCGGCACCATCTTCTCCATCCACCGGAAGATCTCCGGCGGGGAACGGGGCGCGCTGGAGGATTGCCTCCAGACGGGGAGACGCCAGGTGGCGGCCGGTTACGTGCTCTATGGCTCGTCCACCATGATGGTGTACACGACGGGTTCGGGAGTCCACGGATTCACCCTCGATCCGAGCCTGGGTGAATTCATCCTGAGCCATCCCGACATGCGTTTTCCCACCCCCCCCATGAAGGTGTACTCCATCAACGAAGCGTATTTCTCCCGCTGGTCCGAGGGGCAGCGCCGCATGGTGGCCTACATGAAGGGGGAGGAGGGCGTGGGAGGCGGATTCAGCTCCCGGTACATCGGATCGCTGGTGGCCGACTTCCACCGGACGCTGCTACGGGGTGGGGTCTTCATGTATCCCCGGGACACCAAGAGTCCCGAGGGGAAGCTCCGCCTCCTCTACGAGGCGGCGCCGCTGGCGTTCGTGGCGGAGCAGGCGGGTGGGCGGGCCAGCGACGGCCGCACGGACATCATGGACGTGGTCCCCTGCGATCTCCATCAGAGGACTCCCCTCTACATTGGATCCCGGGAGTTCGTGGACATGGCCGAGGAGTATCTCCGGGAGGACCCGGCTCCCTGAGGGGAGGCCTATCCTTCGGACAACCCCGCGGCGGCGGCGTCGAACTCGCGGAGGAATGCCTGTTTGTCCGGCCAGGAGAGGAACGCGCTCTCGAACCCCATGCGTGCCACCCGGACGAGTTCGCTCCATGTGAATCCGAGGTGTTCCGCCATGAGCTCGTATTCCCGCGTGAGGGTCGTGCCCGAGATGAGGATGTTGTCCGTGTTGAGCGTCACCACGATGCCCTCGTCGAAGTACCTCCGGATCGGGTGATCGGCGAGGGTTTCGACCACGCGCGTCTGCACGTTGGAGGTGGGGCAGATCTCCAGGGGAATGCGGAGATCGCGCACGTAGGCCATGAGGTCCGCGTCCTCGAAGAGGCGGGTGCCGTGTCCGATGCGGTTGGCGCGGCAGTAGTGGAGCGCCTGGTGGATGGACTCGGGACCGTAGGCCTCACCGGCGTGGATGGTGGTGGGCATGTTGCGGTTGATGACCGTGAAGAAGGCGTTCTTGTGCTTCTTCGCCGGATAGTTGTACTCGGCTCCGGCCAGGTCGAAGGCGACCACGCCACGCCCCTTGTACGCCACCGTGAGGTCCGCCAGATCCCGGGAGGTCTCGGGCTCCATGTTCCGGATTCCGCAGATGATGATGGCCGTGCGGATCCCCGTCTCCTCCTCGGCCCGGCGCAACCCGCGGAGGGGGGCGTCCACGGTTTCCGGGAGGGGAAGCCCCGCCTGGGTGTGGAGGATGGGGGAGTAGCGCACCTCCATGTACCGGACGCCTTCCCGGTGATTGTCGATGGCCAACTCGTAGGCGATACGCTCCAGCGCGTCGGCGTGCTGCATGACCGAGAGGGTGAGGCGGAAGCGATCAAGGTACTCCTCCAGGTTCCGCGTATCGCTGGCCAACATGTACCCGGCCAGCTCCTGGAGGTCTGTGCTGGGGAGCTCCTTCCCGTACTCGCGGGCGAGTTCCAGCATCGTCTCCGGGCGGAGGCTCCCGTCCAGGTGGACGTGGAGTTCGGTCTTGGGCAGCGCGCGCAGGCGCTCGACGGTGGGGCGGGTCATGGTGGGTCTACTCCGTCAACACTTGGGTGGCCCGTCGGGTGAGGAGAGGCCACGTTCGACATCGATGAGGGGGGCCGGGTACTCCCCCGAGAAGCAGGCGGTGCAGTACGGTCCGGCTTCGGCCACGGCGCCCACCATCCCTTCCAGGGAGAGGTAGCCCAGGGAGTCCACCGCCAGGTCCTTCGCGATCCCGGCGACGTCCAGCCGTGATCCGATGAGCTCTCCCTTGGTGGGCATGTCGATCCCGTAGAAGCAGGGGTGACGCACCGGGGGGCTGGCGATGCGGAAGTGGACTTCGCTGGCTCCTGCCTGGCGGAGCATCCTCACCAGGGAGCGGCTCGTGGTTCCCCGTACCAGGGAGTCGTCCACCACGACCACGCGCTTCCCGTCCAACACCTCCCGGACGGGGTTGTACTTCATGCGCGCGCCGAAGTCACGATCCTTCTGCGAGGGCTGGATGAAGGTCCGGCCCACGTAGTGGTTCCGCAGGAGCCCCAACTCGAAGGGGATCCCGCTCTCCTCGCTGAAACCGAGGGCCGCGGAGTTGGCGCTGTCGGGGACGCTGATGACGGCGTCGGCCTCCACAGGGTTCTCCCGGGCCATCTGCCGGCCGAAGGCTCGCCGCGCGCGGTCCACGCTCATCCCCCAGATGTGGGAGTCCGGGCGGGCGAAATACACCAGCTCGAAGATGCACGGCGAGATGTGCGGCGCCGCCGGGAGGGGGCGGAGCTGGGTGAGCTTCCCCTGATGGATCTTGATCACCTCTCCCGGCTCGATGTCGCGAACGTACTCCGCTCCCACGATGTCGAGGGCACACGTTTCGCTCACCACCATGTATCCCTTCCCCTTCCGTCCCAGGATGAGGGGGCGGAAGCCGCGCGGGTCCCGGGCGGCGTAGATGGTCTCCCCCACCGAGAGGACGATGGAGTAGGCCCCTTCCAGATGCGTGAAGGCGTCGTCCACCTGGGCGTCGACGGTATCGTGCCGGGACTTGGCGATGAGGTGGATCAGGATCTCCGAGTCCGAAGACGTGCGGAAGATGGCTCCCTCGTCCACCAGCCGATTCCGGAGGTCGAGCTGGTTGCACAGGTTCCCGTTGTGGGCCAGGGCCAGGTTCCCCCGGGCGTACCGGGCCACGATGGGCTGGACGTTCTCCAGGTTGTTGCCACCCGCGGTGGAGTACCGCACGTGTCCCACGGCGGTGGTGCCCTTCAACCCTTCCAGCTTTTCCGCGTCGAACACCTCCGACACCAGTCCGAGCCCTTTCGAGACCCGGGCCGTGTCCTCGTCCACCGCCACGATCCCGGCCGATTCCTGGCCGCGGTGCTGGAGGGCGTAGAGGGCGAGGTACGCCAATTCGGCGGCCCCCTCGATCCCGCTGATCCCCACCACCCCGCACTCCTCGCGAGGATGGTCGTCCCAGGGGTCACGGAGGACCGGGAGGGGAAGGTCGCTCATGGATGCGCGGGCCGTGGAGTGCTTTTTTGACGTCATGCCTCAGGCGTCCCCGGTGGCCGGGGCGTCCATGATTCGTGGAATGGCCTCGAAATACGTCTTCGAGAGGACGTCGGGGGTCACGTCCACGATACCCTTGGGGGTGGTGATGCGGAACGTGCCCGCCGGCGCGCCCACGGTTCCGATGCGGGCGACTGGAACACCGTGTTCGTCGGCGATGGCCGCGACGCGGTCGGCGTGTTCCGGGGCGCACGAGAGGACGATGCGCCCCTGGGCCTCCCCGAAGAGGAGGGCGGCCAGGGGAAGATCGTCGGTGAGGGTCACGTCCACGCCCAGCACCGTCTCGCCGTTCCCCAGCGCGCACTCCGCCAGGGCGCAGGCGAGCCCTCCCTCCGAACAGTCGTGGGCGGACCGCACGATCCCCTCACGGATCATGGCGAGAACGGCGTTCTGGAGGTGTCGCTCGGCCAACAGGTCCACCGCGGGCGGGGCTCCGGCGACCAGGTCGTGCACGGCGTAGAGGTACTCCGATCCTCCCAGCTCGTCGGTGTTCCGCCCCAGGAGGATCACGGCGTCGCCGGTCTCCCGGAATGCCTGGGTGGTGATGTGGTCCACGTCCTCCACCACACCCACCATCCCGACGACGGGGGTGGGGTAGATGGCCACGCCGTCGGTTTCGTTGAAGAGGGAGACGTTCCCGCCTGTGACCGGCGTCTCGAAGATGCGGCACGCGTCCGCCATCCCCAGGACCGCCTCGCGGAGCTGATGGTAGATGTGCGGCTTGAGGGGGTTCCCGAAGTTCAGATTGTTCGTGATGGCGGTGGGGATCGCTCCGCTGCACACCAGGTTGCGCGCGGCCTCGGCCATGGCGATCTCGGCACCGGCACGCGGTTCCAGGTATCCGAAGCGTCCGTTGCAGTCCGTGGTGGCGGCCACCGCCTTGCGCGTGCCTCGGATGCGGACGACGCCCGCGTCGCTTCCGGGGCGCACCGCGGTGGAAGACCGGACGGTGGTGTCGTACTGGTGGTAGATCCACCGCTTGGAGGCCACGTTCGGCGACCCCAGCACCTTCAGGAAGGTGGCGGCCGGATCGTCGAGATCCATGTACCCGGAAAGGTCCATGGCCCGCAGCCGTTGGACCTCCTCTCCCTCCACGCCCTCGCGTTCGTACGTGGGGCACCCCTCGGTGAGGGGGAGGGCCGGGATGTCCGCGACGACGCGATCTCCCTCCATCACCCGGAACCGGCCGTCGGAGGTGACGTGTCCGATCACCTCGGCCTCGAGCTCCCACTTCTCCAGGATCCTGCGCACGTCTCCCTCGCGCCCCGGCTCGGCCACCACCAGCATCCGCTCCTGGGACTCGGAGAGGAGGATCTCGTACGGGGTCATGCCGGGCTCACGCACCGGGACGCGCGCCATGTCGATCTCCACTCCGCTTCCGCCACGCCCGGCCATCTCCGACGCGGAGGAGGTGATCCCCGCCGCGCCCATGTCCTGGATTCCGCTGATGGCTCCGCTGGCGATGAGCTCCAGCGAGGCTTCGAGGAGGAGCTTCTCCGTGAAGGGGTCACCGACCTGAACCTGGGGCCGACTCGACTCGTCGGAGTCGGCGGAGAGCTCCTCGCTGGCGAAGGTCGCTCCGTGGATTCCGTCGCGCCCGGTGCGCGCGCCCACCGCCATGAGCGAGTTCCCGTCTCCCGACGCCGACGCCGTGATGAGTTCCTCCCGCTTCATCAGACCGAGGCACATGGCGTTCACGATGGGATTCCCCTCGTACCCTTCGTCGAAGGAGACCTCGCCTCCGATGTTGGGGATCCCCATGCAGTTCCCGTAGTCCCCGATCCCCTTCACCACGCCGGAGAAGAGGTAGCGGACCCTCCCGCTGTCGAGCCTACCGAAGCGCAGGGAGTCGAGAACGGCGATGGGGCGGGCGCCCATGGTGAAGATGTCCCGGAGGATTCCGCCCACGCCCGTGGCCGCACCCTGGTAGGGCTCCACGGCGGAGGGGTGGTTGTGGGACTCGATCTTGAAGGCCAGGGCGTACCCCTCACCGATGTCGATGACTCCCGCGTTCTCGCCCGGACCCTGGATCACCCAGGGTGCCTCGGTGGGGAGGAGCCGGAGGAGGCGTTTGGAGTTCTTGTAGCCGCAGTGCTCCGACCACATGGCGCTGAAGATGCCGAGTTCGGTGAAGGTGGGCGTCCGCCCCAGGATCCCCAGGACGCGCTCGTACTCCTCCGGAGAGAGGCCGTGATCGGCGACCAGTTCCGGGGTGATCTCGGGGTCTCCCGGCCGCGGGTCTACGTGGGGTGCTTTCACCATGTCCTCGGGACTCGTGCCGTCGACGATGCTCACTGAATCTTTGCTCTTCTCGTTGGATGGGACGCGTGTCGGGATCAGGCGGGGGTGAGGGACCGGAGGATCGAGGTGAAGAGTCCCCGGCCGTCGGTGGAGCCGAGGATCGGCTCCATGGCGCGCTCGGGGTGGGGCATCATCCCCAGGACGTTGCCCCCGTCATTCACGATCCCCGCGATGTTGTGCCACGAGCCGTTGGGGTTGGACTCGTCGGTGGGCTCTCCCGACCGGTCCACGTACCGGAAGACCACCCGGCCGTCGTCCTCGAGCCTCCGCAGCGTCTCCTGGTCGGCCTCGAAGTTTCCGTCGTGATGGGCGATGGGGATGCGCAGCACGGCGCCGGCGTCGTAGTCCGCGGTGAACAGCGTGTCGGCACGCTCCACGCGCACGAAGACGTCCTTGCTCTGGAACTTGAGGCTGCGGTTCGGCATGAGGGCGCCGGGGAGGAGCCCTGCCTCGCACAGGATCTGGAATCCGTTGCAGATCCCCAGCACCGGTCCCCCCTTGGCGGCGAAGTCCATCACCTCCTCCATGACGGGGCTCATGCGGGCGATGGCGCCCGGGCGGAGATAGTCGCCGTAGGAGAATCCTCCGGGAAGCATCACGGCGTCGTATCCCCGCAGGCCCCGGTCCCGGTGCCATACGAAGGACGCCTCGCCGTCCACCATCTGGATGGCCTTGTAGAGGTCGTAGTCGCAGTTGGAGCCGGGAAAGGTGATCACGGCCACCTTCATGACGTCGCGCCCTCCGCCACGCCCACCACCGTCACCTCGAAGTCCTCCGTCACCGGATTCGCGAGGAGCTTGCGGCACATGGCCTCGGCGGTGTTCCGGGCCTCATCTTCGGAGGCCGCGTCGAGGTCGATGTACATCGCCTTGCCCACGCGGACGTCGTGGACACCGTCCCAACCCAGGGAGTTCAGGGCGTGGTGGATGGCCTTTCCCTGCGGGTCCAGGAGCCCGGGGCGGGGTTTGACGCGGATCTCGAGGTGATACTGGCTCAAGAGTGTTCCTCCAGATGTTCATCGGGGTGGTCGGAATGGGTCGCGGACCCGCCGGCGAGGGCGCGATAGTCCAGGGTCCGGACCTCCTGCTCCTCTTCCTGGTCCTCGTCCTCCATGTCCAGGAGGGGATCTCCTCCCGGGACCCGGTCGAGAAGGCCCAGCAGCGCGGACTTCAGCAGTCCCCACGAGGCGTAGAGGAGGAGGGATGGGAAGAAGAAGTAGCGAGGGATGGCGATGGCCGCGAAGACACAACCCAGCACGAAGGCGGTGTTCAGCAGTCCCCTGGCGGTACGCAGGCCGATGCGGGGCACGGGAGAGTACGGGACGTGACTCACCATCAGGACCCCGAGGAGCACCACGCCGATGGCCATGATCTGGTGCCAGGGGAACCCCGCGAGGTACGTCGCGAAGAAGGGGGTCTGGCTGAAGGGGTGGAACGACGCCAGGAGCATCCCCGCGGCGGGGGAGGGGAGGCCGTGGAAGACACGTTTGGCCTCGCCGCCCTGCTCGACGTTGAAGCGGGCGAGGCGCACGACCACCGCGGTCACGTAGACGAAGGAGAGGGTCCAGCTCCACTGCGTGTCGGAAAAATACAGGTGGTACATGATGAACCCCGGGGCGACGCCGAAGGAGATGGCGTCCACCAGGGAGTCCAACTCCGCTCCGAATCGCGATCCGGTGCGCGTGAAGCGGGCCACGCGCCCGTCCAGCATGTCCAGCGTTCCCGCGAAGATGATGAACCACCCCGCCCACGCCAGGTCGCCGCGGCTGGCCGCCACCATGGCGTACAAACCGAAGAAAAGATTCCCCAGCGTGAATGCGGAAGGGAGGATGATGATCCCCCTCTGCAGGGTTTCCTTCGGGGAGGGGCGGGAGATGTTCACGACGGGTCTCCGGAGGGTTGTCTCGCCAACACGGTACGGCCCACGATCACGCGGGCCCCCACCTCGGTGGTCACCTCCCAGTCGAGGGGGATGAAGAGATCCACCCGCGACCCGAACCGGATGAGTCCGATGCGTTGGCCACGGGAAACGTCTTCGCCCTCGTGCTGGTCCGTCACGATGCGCCGGGCCACCAGCCCGGCGATCTGGCGGACCAGGACCTTCCCCGAGGGCGTGCGGATACCCAGCGACGCCTGCTCGTTGTCTTCGCTCGCCTTCTCAAGCCACGCCACGGCGTACGTGCCCGGCTTGTAGTGGCGGTATTCCACCGTCCCGTCCACCGGAGACCGCTGCACGTGCACGTCGAAGACGTTGAGGAAGATGGTGATCCGCCGGGCCCGCCCGCCCATGTAGGCCGGCTCGTCCATCTCCCGGATGTCGATGATCTTGCCCTGTCCCGGCGACACCACCAGCCCCGCACCTTCCGGCGTGCGGGGATCGGGGTCGCGGAAGAACCACGTCGTGAACAGGGTGGCCGCCGCCGCCAGGGCGAAGGCGACGCGCCATCCGGACCCGCCCCCCTGGTACGATCCGGCGCCCCAGAGAACGAGGGAGAGCACGAGCGCTCCACCGATGAACGGCAGGCCTTCGGGCGCGAATCTCAAGCGTCATCTCCGAAATGGGGGAGCGTGAAGGCGTCCAGCGAGGACCCCGTCAGTCGTTGGAAGATATCCATGTACCGCCGCGAAGCGGAGTCCACCACCTCATCGGTGAGCTCGGGCGGCGGAGGCGTCTTGTCCCAGTCCTCCAGCGAGTCGAGCCAATCCCGGATGGGCTGCTTGTCCAGCGAGGGCTGCCCGCGCCCCACGGCGTACGATTCCTGCGGCCAGAAGCGCGAAGAGTCCGGGGTCATGACCTCGTCGATGAGGAGGAGGCGGCCGGCCCCGTCGAATCCGAACTCGAACTTGGTGTCCGCCAGGATGATCCCGGCCTGCGCCGCCCGGTCCCTCCCGAATTCATAGACTTCCATGGATCGCCGGAGGAGGAGGTTCGCCACGTCCGCCCCCAGTGTGTCCACGACGTGGGAGAAGGGGATGTTCTCGTCGTGCCCCTCCTGGGCCTTGGTGGCGGGCGAGAAGATGGGGGGATCCAGGCGGCTGCTCTCCTGGAGCCCCGGGGGGAGGGGCTCTCCGGCCAGCGTACCGCCCGTGCGGTACTCCTTCCACGCGGACCCGGCGATGTACCCCCGGATCACGCACTCCACCAGGACGGGGGTGGTGCGGCGCACGAGCATCGCCCGGCGGGCCCAACCGTCCCGGCTGGAGGCGAGGGCGGGGTGGCGTCGCACGATCTCGTCGGGGTCCACCGCCAGGAGGTGATGGTCGAGGCGCCCGTCCAGCTCCGAGAGCCACCACGCCGTGATGAGCGTGAGGACCTCTCCCTTGCGCGGGATGGGCCGGCCCATGACCACGTCGAACGCACTCACCCGGTCGCTGGCGACCATGAGGAGCGTGTCGGCGTCCACCTCGTAGACGTCCCGCACCTTCCCCCGGTGGAGAAGGGGGAGGGGGAGGTGAGACGTCAGGACGGGAGCCGTGTCAGACATGGACCTCCGGGGGAGCGATGCCGGCGGCGTCGTCCGAGTAGCGGGCCAGCGCGGGCTCCACCCACGTCTCCAGGAAGCGTGCCACCTGTTGGGGGGCCCGCCCCACGAACCGATGGGCGTCGGTGAGGGCGGTGAGTTCCTCCCTGGAGAGGCCGAAGGCCGTGTCTCCGGCGATCCGGTCCAGGAGGTCGGCGTCGGCGCCCTCCTCCTTCATCCGCCGGGCGGCTTCCATGGAGTGTTGCCGGATGCGCTCGTGGAGCTCCTGGCGGTCCCCTCCGCGGGACGTGGCGTCCATGAGGATGGTCTCCGCCGCCATGAACGGGAGGTGCTCCTCCAGGTTCCGGCGGACCACCTGGGGATTCACGATGAGGCCCCGGGACACGTTCTCGACCAGGACCATCGCCCCGTCCAGCGCCAGGTACGCGTCGGGGATGGAGAGCCGCCGATTCGCCGAATCGTCCAGGGTGCGCTCCAGCCACTGGGTGGCGGCGGTGAACGCCGGATCCTGGGCCAGGGTGATGACGTGGCGGGTGAGGGCGCAGATCCGCTCGGCGCGCATGGGGTTGCGCTTGTACGGCATGGCCGACGACCCGATCTGCTCCTTCTCGAACGGCTCCTCGACCTCGCGCAGGTGGGCGAGGAGTCGCAGGTCGTGCCCCAGCTTGGACGCCGACACGGCGATGCCGGCCAGGGTGGACTGGAGGGCGTGGTCCACCTTGCGCGTGTACGTCTGCCCGCTCACCGGGTAGCTCTCCTCGAAGCCCATGCGGCGTCCCACCGCCGCGTCCAGGCGGTCCACCTTGTCGTGGTCGCCGTGGAAGAGCTCCAGGAACGACGCCTGGGTTCCCGTCGTGCCCCGGACGCCGCGAAAGCGGAGCGTCTCGAGACGGAACTCCAACTCCTCCAGGTCGAGGAGGAAGTCCTGGATCCAGAGGGTGGCTCGCTTCCCCACGGTGGTGGGTTGGGCGGGCTGGAAGTGGGTGTACCCCAGGGTGGGGAGGTCGGCGTGGCGGCGCGCGAAGTCGGACAGGGCCTCCACGCAGCGCACCAGGCGTCTCCGGATCAGGAGGAGCGCCTCCCGGTGGAGGACCAGATCGGTGTTGTCTCCGATGAAGGCGCTCGTCGCACCCAGGTGGATGATTCCCTTCGCGGCGGGGGCGTCGTCTCCGAAGAGGTGGACGTGGGCCATGACGTCGTGGCGAAAGCGGCGCTCGTACTCGGCGGCCTTCTCCAGGTCCAGCGTGTCGAGGTGGGCGCGCATCTGCTCCAGCGCCTCGTCGGACACGGGGAGGCCGAGCTCACGCTCGGACTCGGCCAGCGCCAGCCAGATCCGTCGCCATGTGCCGAAGCGCCGGGCGGGCGAGAAGATCTCCTGCATCTCCCTGGAAGCGTACCGATCCGACAGGGGGTGCAGGTATCGAAGATGGGTTTCTTGCACTGAAATCTTCCTTATCGCCAGTAGAAGTCGCGGACGACGTAACTTCCGCCCCGCTCGACGTAGATGCGCACGGGTCCCCCGCCGCGCGCGGACTCGAGGATGCCGGCGGCGTCCTCGGCGGACCGCACACGGGTCCGGTTCACCTGGACGAGGACATCGCCCGCACGGAGACCCAGCCGCGCCCCGAGGGCATCGGAGATGGCGGCGATGAGCGCCCCCTCCTCGTTGACGATTCCCCGTTCGGCCCGGATCTGGGGGGTCAGGGTGATGAGCTCCATGTCCTGGAGGACGGTGACCCGCTCCGCGACCACGGAGGGGAGCGCGGCGGCGGTGAGGGACACCGGCCGCCGCTGCCCCTCGATCTCCAGCTCGAGGGCGTCGCCGGCGCGCAGGTCCAGGAGCACCGCCTCGAAGTCGAGCGGGGTGGTGAGCGCCCGCCCGTTCGCCTTCAGAAGGTGGTCGCCCGGGGCCAGCGCGGCCTCGTCACCGGGAGATCCCTGGGCCACGCGCGCCACGCTGACGCCCCGCGTGCGCCCCCACGTGTCCGCCTCCACCGCCTCCACGTCCAGGCCGACCCAGGCCCGCCGGATCTCGCCGTGGCGAACGATGTCCTCCGCGATGCGGAGGGCACGGTCGATGGGGATGGCGAAGCCCAGCCCCTCGCTCCCTCCGCCCCGGGTGAAGATGGAGGCGTTGATTCCGATGACCTCTCCCAGCGCGTTGACGAGTGGCCCGCCCGAGTTCCCCGGATTGATGGACGCGTCCGTCTGGATCATCCCCAGGTAGAACCCCTCTCCCTCGGAAGAGGGAGTGATGTTGCGCCCCACGGCCGAGATGACGCCCGCGGTCACGGTGGGCTCCGCGTCGGAGAAGTAGTTCCCGAAGGGATTGCCGATGGCCACGGCCCACTCTCCGATGAGGAGGCCGCTGCTGGTTCCCACCGGTGCCACCGGGAGGCGCTCGGCGGTGGTGCGCAGCACCGCGATGTCGGCCACCGGGTCGGTGCCCACCAGCTCCACCTCAAGGTCCCGCCCGTCGGGAAGGGTGACCATGATCCGCTCAGCGCCCCGCACCACGTGGTCGTTGGTGAGGATGATCCCGTCGGCGCGGACGATCACCCCGGAGCCGAAGTTGGCGCTCCGCCGCTGGGCGTCGGGAGAGAGGAAGAAGCTCTCCCACATGGACCGCGGGCGAACCCGTTCCGTCCGCACGACGCTCACGCCCACCACCGCGGGCGCCACTCGGCTGGCGGCCCGGACGATGGCCGTCCGGCGTGAGGCGGCGAGGTCCTGCATCGGTTCCACGGCCGGTCCGTCTCCGTGGGGCACCTCCACTCCCGGGGATCCCGACGGGGAGGAAGGTTGGACGCCCCACTCCTCCTGGAGAGGATGCCCCGGCGACGAGGTCACCAGGGAGTTCAACCCCTCCCGGTCGCCGCTTCCACTCCCCTCCGGAGCGCAGGAGGCGAGCACCACGCCCAGGGCCAGGAGCGCCGTCCGCCGGCTCACGTCAGATCTCCGCTCCCAGCGACGCCCAATCGGCGAGGAACTGTTCCAGGCCCCGGTCCGTGAGGGGGTGCTTGGAGAGTTGCCAGAGCACCTTCGGGGGGATGGTGGCGCAGTCGGCACCGATGAGCATGGATTCGACCACGTGGGTGGGGTGTCGCAGAGACGCGGCCAGGATCTCCGTATCGTATCCGTAGTTGTCGTAGACCTGACGGATCTGATGGATGAGTTGCATCCCCTCGCCCGAGATGTCGTCGATGCGCCCGACGAAGGGCGAGACGTAGGTCGCTCCCGCCTTGGCCGCCAGAAGAGCCTGGGATACGGAGAAACAGAGGGTCACGTTGGTGCGGATCCCTTCCGAGACCAGGGTACGGCATGCCTTCAAGCCGGCTTCCGTGAGGGGGAGCTTGACCACGATGTGCTCGTGCAGCGCGGCCAGCTTGCGTCCCTCTTCGATCATGGTGTCCCGGTCGATCCCCACCACTTCGGCGCTCACCGGACCCTGCACCACTTCGCAGATCTCGCGATAGAGTTCCTTCGGGTCCCGGTCTCCGGCGACCTTCGCCACCAGGGATGGATTGGTGGTGACTCCGTCGATGAGTCCGGCTTCCGCCGCACGGCGGATCTCCGCCACTTCGGCGGTGTCGAGGAAGATCTTCATGCCTTCGCGCTGCTCCTTGATTCGGGATGCCGGACCGGGTCCGGAAGGATGTCTACAGGATACTCCACATGCGTGAGGAAGAGCCCTTGCGGCGGGGCCGGGGGCGACGTCTCCTTCCCCTCGACTTCCTCGAGCAGCGCGGTCAGGTCCAGAAGGGGGCGTCGCCCCCGGGCCACGTCCACCATGGTGCCCACCATGTAGCGCACCATGTGGTGGAGGTAGCGGTTGGCCGTGATGGTGAAGGCCATCCCCCATTCCCATTCTCCCCAGGACGCCTGGTGCACCGTGCAGACGTATCCCCGCTCGGGTTGCCCCGTCTTGGCGAGCGACCGGAACGAGTGGGTCCCGACCACGAGTCCGGCGGCGGAGTGGAGGAGGGAAGGGTCGAGTGCGTGCTCCACGGGCCAGCACCAGGGGCCGTGAAAAGGAGACGCCGCTTCGGGAGCGGTTCCCACCCGATAGGTGTACGTCCGTCGCACCGCCTCGTAGCGGGGGTGGAAGTCCGGTCGGACGTGCTCCACGCGTTCGATCCAGACGTCACGGGGGAGGACGGCGTTGAGGGAGCGACGGAGGTCGCGTGCCAGCCACCGCGAGGGCAGGTCCACGCAGGCCACCTGACCGGTGGCGTGGACGCCCGTGTCGGTACGTCCCGAGCCCACCACGGTGCGGGGAGAGTCGGCCAGCCGGCTGAGGGCAGCCTCCAGGACTCCCTGGACGGTCCGGAGCTCCGGCTGGAACTGCCAACCGTGGAAGTCGGAGCCGTCGTAGTGCACGACGAGCTGGAGGCGAATGGTGTCCCCGGTATCCACGGCGGAAAGGTAGGGGGGAGGGGGGGGATGTCAAGCCGCGCAGGGTGCCGTGCGATTGACGGAAAATCCGCGTGTCCGTTAGGATTTCGACTCCTTCCCATCCAACCGGAGCTACGCCCGTGGACACCGACCTCACCCCCCTCCTCGAGAAGGTGGCCGACGGAGTCCACCTCGGCGCGGACGAGGCGCGCGCGGTGGTGGGGGCGTTCATGTCCGGGACCGTTCCGGAAGCCCGCATGGCAGGGTTCCTCATCGGCCTCCGGGCGAAGGGGCTGCAACCGGCCGAGGTGGCCGGAGGGGTGCGGGCCCTGAGGGACGCCATGGTGCCGGTGCCCGCTTCGGACCCCGATACCCTGGTGGATACGGCGGGCACGGGCGGGGGGCGGGTCACCACCTTCAACATCTCCACCGCCGCGGCCCTGGTGGCGGCGGGCGCCGGAGTGCGGGTGGCGAAACACGGGAACCGCTCGTTCACGTCCCGCAGTGGGAGCGCCGACGTCCTCGAAGCGCTGGGAGTGCGCATCGACCTCACGCCGGAACGGATGGCCGAAGTA
>JAOUPR010000128.1 GCA_029879725.1 Gemmatimonadota bacterium
CGATGGGCAAGGCAAAATTCGAGCGGACAAAGCCACACGTGAACGTGGGCACGATTGGACACGTGGACCACGGGAAGACGACACTGACGGCTGCGATCACGTTCACGCAGGCGAAGAAGTTCGGAGGCGAGGCGGTCGCGTTCGAGAACATCGACAAGGCGCCGGAAGAGCGGGAGCGTGGGATCACGATCTCGACGGCTCACGTGGAGTACCAGACGGAGAACCGTCACTACGCGCACGTGGACTGTCCGGGACACGCGGACTACGTGAAGAACATGATCACGGGAGCGGCGCAGATGGACGGCGCGATTCTCGTGGTGAGCGCGGCGGACGGTCCGATGCCGCAGACGCGCGAGCACATCCTGCTGGCCCGTCAGGTGAACGTGCCGTACATCGTCGTGTTCATGAACAAGTGTGACATGGTGGACGACGAGGAGCTCCTGGAGCTGGTGGAGTTGGAGGTACGGGAGCTGTTGAGCGAGTACGACTTCCCGGGCGACGACATTCCGGTGGTGAAGGGATCGGCGCTGAAGGCGCTGGAGGCGGGTGGTGAGGGTCCGGATGCGGACTGCATCCAGGAGCTGATGGACGCCATCGACAGCTACATCCCGGAGCCGGAGCGCGACGTGGACAAGCCGTTCCTGATGCCGGTGGAGGACGTGTTCAGCATCACGGGGCGGGGCACGGTGGCGACGGGCCGGATCGAGCGCGGCATCGTGAAGCAGGGAGAAGAGGTTGCGCTGGTGGGAATGGGGTCGGACAAGAAGACGGTGGTGACGGGAGTGGAGATGTTCCGGAAGCTCCTGGACGAGGGTCGTGCGGGGGACAACGCGGGACTGCTGCTGCGGGGGATCGCGAAGGACGAGATCCAGCGCGGACAGGTTCTGGCGAAGCCGGGCACGATCACGCCGCACACGAAGTTCAAGGCGGAGGTGTACGTCCTGACGAAGGAAGAGGGAGGGCGTCACACGCCGTTCTTCAACGGATACCGTCCGCAGTTCTACTTCCGCACGACGGACGTGACGGGAGCGGCGCACCTTCCGGAGGGAGTGGAGATGGTGATGCCGGGGGACAACGTGCAGATGGAGGTGGAGCTGATCACGCCCATCGCCATGGACAAGGAGCTGCGGTTCGCCATCCGCGAGGGTGGACGGACGGTGGGCGCCGGCGTCGTCACCGAGATCATCGAGTAACACAGCGAGGCGGAACCGGGGTTCTCTCCACGATCGGCGCTCACGCGAGATCGCTCCGAGAGCCCCGGTTCCGACCGAGTCTACACCGTGAGTCGGTGATGAGGCCGGCTCCACTTCAGGACCTTTATCATGCCCCGAGACAAAGCGATCCTCGCCTGCACCACGTGCCAGGAGAGGAACTATTCCAAGACGAAGAACAAGCGGCTGCATCCGGAGCGGGTGGAGTACAGGAAGTACTGCCCCAGGTGCCGCACCCATACGGCCCACAAAGAAACGAAGTAGGCGACCATGGCCGTGACGGATCACATCAAGGCGAGCAAGGCTTTCATGGAGGAGTCGTGGGTAGAACTCCAGAAGGTCACCTGGCCGAAGTGGGACGAACTCAAGAGCGCAACGCTCGTCGTGATCGTGTTCGTGATCGCGATCTCGGCGATCATCTGGGGCATGGACGCCGTGGTGCGCACGCTGGTTGCCTTCATCATGAGGATCTTCGGAGCCTGATGGCCGACCTGCAGTGGTACGCGGTTCAGACCTACTCTGGACACGAAAACAAGGTCCAGAAGCTGATCCAGCGGAAGATCGAGGAGGAAGGTGAGGACGAGAGCGCCCGGGAGATCCGGGATGCCATCGTTCCCACGCAGGACGTCGTGGAGATCCGCAACGGAAAGCGTGTCACCGTGACGAAGCGGTTGTATCCCGGATACGTGTTGGTGCACATGGTCCTCAACGAGCGGACCGCGCATGCCATCAACAATCTCCAGGGTGTGATCAAGTTCGTCGGCTCGGGCAAGGTGCCCCAGCCGCTCAGAGAAGAAGAAATCAACAAGATCCTGGGCATCGAGGTGGAAGTGGAGGCGTCCTCTCGCGAGGAGATTCCCTTCCACGTCGGACAGGTGGTCGAGGTCATCCAGGGGCCGTTCTCGGAATTCTCCGGGACGATCCACGAGGTGTACCACGACAAGGGCAAGGTCAAGGTGGAGGTTTCCCTCTTCGGCCGTCCCACGTCGGTGGAACTCGACTACACGCAGCTGAAGGGCTACTGAGGCGATAGACCATGGCGAAGAAGGTCGTTGGGTTCATCAAGCTCCATGTTCCGGGCGGGCAGGCCAACCCGGCTCCCCCGGTGGGTCCCGCTCTGGGCGCCCATGGCGTCAACATCATGGAGTTCTGCAAGCAGTTCAATGCCAGGACCCAGGATAAGCAGGGGATCACCACCCCGGTGGAGATCACGGTCTTCGCGGACCGTTCCTTCACGTTCATCACCAAGACCCCGCCGGCCGCGGTGCTGATCCGCCGGACGCTGGGGATCCCCAAGGGCTCGAGCGTGCCCAACCGGGACAAGGTGGCCACGATCACCGACGCGCAGCTCGCGGAGATCGCGACGACCAAGATGCCGGACCTCAATGCGAACGACATCGAGTCCGCCAAGAAGATGATCGCAGGAACCGCCCGCTCCATGGGCGTGGAAGTACAGGGCTAGTAACAAAGGAAGGGCGAGTTCCCATTCCCACCGCGTGCGGCGAGGGGCGGGGACACACCTGGTAGGGGGACGGTGAATGATGCCTCCGAGCGCGCCTCGCGAAGCGTCGAAGCGCGCGGAGGGATCGATCACCGGCCCGTCCACCAACCCGAGTGACCACCGTCTGAGAACCGCCAGCGGTGGGAGGGTAAACGAGCCGGTTCGAGTAGGATGCCTAAACAAGGGAAGAAGTACGCCTCGGCACGCTCCAAGCTGCCCGCAGGCGTCAAGTTCGCCCCCGACGAGGCGGTCAAGCTCGTGAAGGACATGTCCTTCGCGAAGTTCGACGAAACCGTCGAGGTGGCCACCCGACTGGGTGTGGATCCCCGCAAGGCCGACCAGTTGGTCCGGGGCACCGTCGTCCTCCCGCACGGAACCGGCAAGTCGGTTCGGGTGCTGGTGATCGCCCAGGGTGAGAAGGAAGCGGAGGCCAGGGATGCCGGCGCCGACTACGTCGGTGTCGAATTCGTGGAGAAGATCACCCAGGGCTGGCTCGATTTCGACGTCTGCGTCGTCACGCCCGACCTGATGGGGAAGGTAGGTCCGCTGGGCCGGGTCCTGGGGCCGCGCGGCCTCATGCCCACGCCCAAGGCCGGTACCGTCACCTTCGACGTCGGTCGCGCGGTATCCGAGATCAAGGCCGGTAAGATCGAGTTCCGGGTGGACAAGCATGGAAACGTGCATGCGCCCATCGGCCGGGTCTCGTTCCCCGAAGACAAGCTCGCCGAGAACCTCGGCGCGTTCATGGATCAGATCGTTCGGGCCAAGCCGTCGGCCGCCAAGGGCACGTACGTGAGAAGCGTCACGGTGTCGAGCACGATGGGCCCCGGCGTGGCCGTCGACCCGAACCTCTACCGGAGAGGCTGAGATGAAACGCACGGACAAGGAAACGTTCGTCTCGGACCTCCGCGACCGCATGACCCGCGCGCCGGTGGTCTACCTCACGGACTTCAGCGGACTGAACGTCAAGTCCATCACGAAGCTGCGCCGGAGTCTCAGGGAAGTGGGTGCGGAGTACGTGGTGGCCAAGAACCGTCTGGTGAAGCTGGCCGTGGAGGGTACGGAGATTCCAGACATCTCCGAGAGCCTCACGGGTCCCACCGGAATGGTGCTGGGCTACGAAGACGTCGTGGCGCCCGCGAAGGCGCTCACGGATTTCGCGAAGGAACACGGAGACAAGCCGGTCTTCAAGCTCGGTGTCCTGGAGAACAAGATTCTCCAGCCCGAGCAGGTCGATCGGATCGCGAAGCTTCCGCCGAGGGAGCAACTCCTCGCCGAGCTGGCCGGTGCCTTGCAGGCGCCCATGGCCGCGTTGGCGGGGGCTCTCGGAGCGAAGCTTCAGGAGATGGCCGGTCTCCTGGATGCGCTCAAGTCGGAGCGCGACCAGGCCGGCGGTTAGCCCGCATCCCGGGCAGTGGAGTAGGGACGCGGGCGCGTCCCTGGACTGAACAGACAGGGGTACACCCAATCGCCGGCATCAGCCGGGGTCAACCAGGAGGAAATCGGTACCATGGCTACGAATCAGCAGGAGCTGCTCGAGACCATCGGGAACATGACCGTTCTCGAGCTCTCCGAGTTCGTTGAGGCTTTCAAGGACAAGTTCAACGTCACCGCGGTCGCCGCTCCCGTGGCGGTCGCCGCCGCCGGTGGTGAAGCCGTCGCCGTCGAGGAGAAGGACGAGTTCGACGTCATTCTCGAGGGCGTGGGTGACAAGAAGATCCAGGTCATCAAGGTGGTGCGCGAGCTCACCGGGCTGGGCCTCAAGGAAGCCAAGGAGCTCGTCGATGGCGCTCCGGGCACCCTGAAGGAAGCGGCCACGAAGGATCAGGCCGAGCAGATGAAGGCCAAGCTCGAGGAAGTCGGCGCTACCGTCGGCCTCAAGTAGTCAACGGGAGCCGTTGGCTGTCCACGAAGGGACGGCGCAAGAGCTTCAGCCGGCTTGGTGCCGGCAGCGCCAAACTCGGGCTGAACGCGTGGGTCCCCGCCGTGGGAGCACTCCTCTACGAAGGAATGCTCCCACGGTCCGGGGATTTCCGCGCTTGTCCCAGGTCGAACACGAGCCGTCTGTCCTGCGCGCAGGCGTACGGACCAGGTAAGGGGGACTCACGTTGGTAATGCGGAAAGATCATCGCCCGATCGTGAGCTTTGCGAAGCTCAAGTCGGTCATGCCCATGCCGAATCTGCTCGATGTGCAGCTTCGGTCGTTCGAAAAGCTCGTCGAGTCCCAGGTCGCTCCCGAAGAGCAGTGGGACTTCGGCCTCGATCGCGTCTTCGGGGAGATCTTCCCCATCTCGGACGTGAACGAGAACTTCACCCTCGAGTACGTGAAGGCCGCCCTCGGCGAGCCCAAGTACTCGGTGGAGGAGTGCATCGAGCGGGACATGACCTATGCGGCGCCGTTGAAGGCGACGCTTCGGCTCATCGTCTGGGAGGAGTTGGAGGAGGGCGAGTCGGAGCGCCGGCCGCGTGACATCATCGAGAAGGAAGTCTATCTCGGTGACCTTCCGCTGCTGACGGAACTGGGCACGTTCATCATCAACGGCGCGGAGCGCGTCGTGGTGAGCCAGCTGCACCGGTCTCCGGGTGTCGTGTTCGAAGAGAGCACCCACCCCAACGGCTCCCGGCTGTACAGCGCGCGGATCATCCCCTTCCGCGGGTCGTGGGTGGAGTTCACCATCGACATCAACGATGTGTGCTACGTGCACATCGATAAGAAGAAGAAGTTCCCGGCCACCGCGCTGCTCCGCGCGCTCGGGTACTCCACCGACGCCGACGTCTACCGGCTGTTCTACGACGTGGCCGAGGTCAAGCTGAAGAAGACGGACGAGGCGGCGTGGAACGCGCTCCTCGGGTCGGGCATCGCCGAAGAGGTCGTCGACCCGGAGACGGGCGAAGTCCTGGTGGAGAACGGTGAGGAGATCGACGAAGAGGTGCTGGGGATCCTCCAGGGACTCGGGCTGAAGAAGCTCAAGATCTACGAGAGCAACCGCGTCAGCACCCGTGGCGAGAGCCCCCTCGTCAAGAACACGCTCAAGAAGGATCCCACGGCCAGCGAGGAGGAAGCCCTCCACGCGATCTATTCGCTGCTGCGTCCCGGCGAGGCTCCCAACGTGGAGACCGCCCGGGTCGCGCTGGAGAGGGTCTTCTTCAGCCCCAAGCGCTACGATCTCGGCCGGGTGGGCCGGTACAAGATCAACCAGCGCATGGGGTTGAAGGTCCCCAAGAGCACCACGGTCCTGACCCCCGACGACTTCGTCGCCATCGTCCGGTACCTCATCGACCTCAGCGAGGGTCGTGGGTTCACCGACGATATCGACCATCTGGGGAACCGGCGTATCCGCACGGTGGGCGAGCTCATCGCCAATCAGTTCTCGGTGGGT
>JAOUPR010000081.1 GCA_029879725.1 Gemmatimonadota bacterium
GTCGGCGGCACCGACGACTCCGTGACGCATCGGGGCAAGGTGGGCCTTCACATCGCCACCGGACATCCCGAGGAAACGGTGCTCGCCACGGTTGCGGGCCTTCTGGAGGGCGACGCGCGTCACGTTCTCCTCTTCTGCCGCACCGACGACCGCGCCGCGGATCTGGGTGACTACCTTACCCTTCATGGCTACATGGCGGGAGCGCCCGGAGACACCGACGTCCCCGTATGGCTCGCGGTGGAGGAGCTCGAAGCCCGGGAGGCCGCGGAAGGCGTTCCGGGCGTGGTGCCGGTCAGCGCGGACGTCCCCGCCGACCCCGACTCCCTCGACCGTCGCCATGGGAGAAGCGAAGCCGGAGAGGTCATCGTCCTTCCCCGGGAGGTGGAGCACTTCCGCAACATCGCCTTCCGGACCGGATACACGCTGGCGCGCCGGGCGGCTCCCGCGCCTTCCCGTGCGGTGGACGAAGTCGCCGCCCTCCGTGACGCCATCGAGAGAGCCGTCACCGAAGAGGACATCGCGCCCTACTTCCTGGTCCTGGAACCGCTCTTCGCCAAGCACGACCCCATGGCGGTGGCCGCGGCCGCGACGGCCCTGTTCCGTAGAAAGGCCCCTGTCGCCGCCACCGGGACGAGCACGTCTTCCGGTGCCTCCGAGAGGGACCCCGCCGCCGGACCCGCCCAGCAGGCCTGGGTACGGGTATTCCTGGGAGTCGGGAGCCGCGACGAGATCACACCACGGGATCTGGTGGGTGCCATCGCCGGCGAATCCGGGATCCGGGGGAACCAGGTGGGAAAGATCGAGATTCGCGATACCGTGACCATCGTGGAGATCGAGCAGTCCGTGGCGGAAAAGGTGATCCGCGCGGTGAACGGCACCACCATCAAGGGGCGGAGCGTCCGGGCCGACTACGACCGGCCCCGGGGCCGGGAGCCCCGGGACGGGGGAGGCAAACGTTCGGGGCCGCCCCCTCGCAAGAAGGATCCCAGGGGCCCGAGGTAGCCCGGAGACATGAAGAAGGGGCCGCGCCACCCGGTGGCGCGGCCCCTTTTTCACAGAACTCCGATACGATTACTTCACGCCATCCTTGAGCCCCTTGCCGGCGCGGAAACCGGGGGTCTTCGTAGCGGCGATCTGAATGGTCTGGCCGGTGCGGGGATTCCGTCCGGTCCGGGCCTTCCGCTCCTTCGCCTCGAAGGTACCGAATCCGGTGATCTGGACCCGATCCCCACGCTTCATGGCGGCAGCGATGATCCCACCGTCGGGGCCGAACAGGGCATCGATAGCCCGGGTCGCATCAGCCTTGGTCATACCAGCGCTGTCGGCGAGGGCGTCCACGAGATCGGACTTGTTCATCTGGCGACTCCTACTGTAAGGAAGAATGAGGGTGGAAATTTCGCGGCCTCCGCCGCCCTGGCTTCGGACCTGCACCCAGGATGACAGGTCCCCTTCCAGCAAAACTCTGTGTACCTGAAATGCCGCATGAAATCAGGTGTTTCCCGTCATGAACGACGACACAAGACCAAGGGTAAGCCCCCCCCACCGGAGCGTCAAGAGACTAGTAGCGTTCCCGACACCCACTCCATAGCTTCGGGGGTCCCCTCCACCCCACCCGTGTCCGCATGAACATCTTCGTCCGTCGCCTCGCCCTCACCCTCGTTGCGCTCGCCGCCCTCACCGTGGTGGGGACGACGGGTTTCATGCTCATCGAGGAGTGGGGATTTGCGGATAGCCTGTACATGTCGGTCATCACGCTCACCGCCGTGGGGTACTCGGAGGTCCACCCTCTCAGCGACTCGGGGCGGATCTTCACCATGCTCCTCCTCCTGGGGGGAATCACGTGGATGGGTCTCTGGTTCGCGAACCTGACCTCCCTCATCGTGGAGATGGACCTCAAGAACGTTCTTCGGAGACGCCGGGCCATGAAGGAAATCGAGAAGATGAAGGATCACGTCATCGTCTGCGGCGCCGGTCGCACCGGGAGACAGGTCATCCAGGAGCTCGAGACGATGACCGACTCCTACGTGGTCATCGAGAGGGACGCCGTGAGGGTGCGACAACTTCACGATCTGTTCCCGAAGGCCCACATCGTGGAAGGAGACGCGACCCACGACCACGTACTCCTGGAGGCGGGCCTCGGCCGTGCCAAGGGCCTCGTGACCTGTCTCAGCGCGGACACAGACAACCTGTTCGTCTGCCTTTCGGCCCGGGACATGGCGGGCGCCCTGACCATCGTTGCGCGAGCCTACGAGGAAGAAACGGTAGACAAGCTCTACAGAGCCGGAGCGGACCACGTGGTGAGCCCCAACGTGAGCAGCGCCATCCGCATGGCGTCCGTCCTTCTCAGGCCCTCGGTGGTCTCCTTTCTCGACATCGCGACACGCTCGTCGGATCTCTCCCTCAGGATGGAGGAAGCCACCATCGGCGAGGACTCCCCCATGGCGGGGAAGACCTTGATGGACGCCAAGATTCCCCAGGAGACGGGGCTCATCGTGATCGCGGTGAGGAAGGTGGGGCCGCGGAGACACGACTTCGTCTTCAACCCGGTGGCGGACACGCGCCTCGACGCGGGAGACGAGATCATCGTGCTGGGCAAGAAGGACCAGATCGACCGGCTCCGCCGGCACATCGGGAACTGAGCCGGGACATCCCCCGGAACGACACGCCGTCAGGCCGCCCGGCTCTCCTTCCGGTTCCGGAGCAGGGACAACACGAAGTACCCCACCGCCACCAGCAGGACCAGCTTGACCATCATCATCACGAGTCCCGCGGCCAGACCGAGCAGGGGGAGCAGGACGACCGCGAGCAGCTTGAGGGCCACCAGCCCGGCGATCCCCGCCACGGTGAATGTCGCAAACGATCTCATCGATCCCTCCAGAATGGTTCAGGCATTCCGGCGCCTGTGTGATCCGGCCCTACGCGTGGGCGCGCGGCGGGGTTTCACGGCAACGAGAAAGCCGGACCTCGCCGAAATGGGGGACCCGGCCGGAGGAAACGGAAGAGGGGAAGCTCGGGTGACGGCCTACTTGTACCGGTAGGTGACCCGTCCCCGGCTGAGATCATACGGAGACATCTCCACCTTCACCCGGTCGCCCTCGAGCACCCGGATGTAATTCTGGCGCATCTTTCCCGAGAGGTACGCCAGGATTTCGTGGCCGTTCTCCAGTTCGACACGGAACGTCGCGTTGGGCAAGACCTCCCGCACCGTCCCTTCGATTTCGATCGCGTCTTTCGCCAACTGCGCCTGCACGGATGAGGAAAGAACTCTGAAGCGCGCCTACCTTAACAGCCGTACGGCCCCCGTGGCAACCGGGGTATCACATCCGGAATCGGTAGCTGAGCTTCACGAACAGTCCGTCGGCCGTGGGCCGCATGTCCCGGAACCCGAACGCCTCCGGATCGTCCATTTCCCGGCTGTACCCGACGTAGAACACGGTCCCCGGAGAGGGTTCGTACGAGACCAGCGCCTCCAGGTGGATGTCGTGGACGTTCGCGCCCACCCGCGGGGCGCAGCCGGAGACGTCACACCACACCAGAGGGAACCCCAGAACGGGATCGAGGCGATCACCGCGCTCCTGTGACGAGTACTCGACGATCCCCCTCACGAAGAAGGCCCGGGAGAACTGATACTGGGCGCGCATGCGCGGAATGGTGGCCGTCGAATACCGGACCCCGTCACGCACCCGGTCCAGCGTGGTGTGGCGCAACCCCAGCTCCATGCGTAGCGCGCGGGTGGGGAAGAGATTGACGCTCATGTCCGCGGAGAAGGACTTCGCCGGCTCCACGGCCACCCGCCCGTTGAAGATGGGCTCTTCCTTCCAGGTGGCGCGGATGTTCCCACGCACCCGTTCCCAGTTGTTCAACCACAGCGAGAGCGTCGTGCCCCTCAACCCCTGGAAGAGGGACTGGTCGGGACGGAACGCGACGAGACTGCCGTCTCCCTGCTCCACGAACAGGCCTTCATACTGCTCGGGGAGGAAGGTGAATCCACCGAGCGTGTGGTTGCCCCACACGGTGATGTTGTTCCTGAAGGAGACGCGCATCCCACCCTGTGCCTGTCCCTCCTGGAGCCCTCCTCCGGACCAGAACCGGTCGTGGTCCCAGTATCCCTGGAGCTCCAGCGACGGACCCACCTGTTCGACGAGGCTCCCTCTGCGGCCGAACCAGTTGTACGACATACGCGACTGCACCTGCGTCTCGCCCACCCGCCGGAAGAAACCGCTTCCCGCGTCGAACCCGTCCTGCGAGTCCTCGATCTCGGCGTTGAACGAAAAGGTGCGCCCCGCCTGCTCGAAACGGGCGGACCACATCCGTCCCACCGATGTCGAGAGGGTATCGGCGTCGCGGCTCCGCGACTCGGCGCCCAACACGGTCAGGGTGTAGCGGCGCGCCATCACCAGGCGCACGTCTCCCCCCACCACCCGGTTGAACTCGCCCGAGGTCGGAGCGGTGCGGTCCGTGTAGACCGCGCCCACCGTGGAGGCGCCTCCGACGTCGCGGCGCACGCGTGCGATGTTCACCAGGACGTTCGGGTCGCGCAGGCCATCGGCGTCGGGGAACGCCTCATCGATGGCCCCAAGGTATCCGACGCTGAGGCTCCCCACCTTCCCGGTGAGCTTCGCACCGCCCACGGGGTTGGCGATGGAGCGGGTGTACACGAGCTGCTTCGGCATCCCGAAGATCTCGGTGCCCTCCAGGAAGAACGGTCGCTTCTCCTCGAAGTAGAGGTTGAACCGCTCGTTCACCTGGATCTGCCCGGCGTCGGCCTCCACCTGGCTGAAGTCGGGGTTGTAGGTGGCGTCCATGGTCAGGTTGGACGTCACCCCGTAGGTGAAGTTCATCCCGAAATCCCCCGTGGGATCCTCGCGCCGGAACGCCCCCTGGGCATCGTCGTACTCGCCGAAGCGGGTCCCCGTCAGCACGGGGTTGATCTCCATGAAGAGGCCGGGGTCCAGATTCCGGAGACCGGTGAGCTTCCCGGACTGCGCCAGCCGGTTGGCGATGTTCCCGGTGATGGGCGCCCACGACTCCTCGAATCCCGTGCGCTGGATCTTGCGGATCACCTGCAGCCCCCAGGACTGCACCTCGGTCTCGACGAAGCGCAGGCTCTTGAAGGGGATGCGCACCTCCATCTGGTATCCCCACTCCGTGATCTCCCCATCGGACTCCCAGAGGAAGTCGGGGTTGTCGTCGATGGGCGGTCCGTGCCCCCCCCTCCGTCCGGCGCTCCCGCCGCCCTCGTTCCAGATCCCGTCCTGCTGCACCCCCAGGGGGTTCACGGTGAAGACGTATGCCTTCCGCTGATCGTCGAAGGTGTCCAGGAGAAAGCGGACGTAGTCGTCGGAACGGTCGAACTCGTCCCGCTCCGCCATCGTGGCCCGGATCCCCGCCGTGTTGTCATCGTAGGCGCGAACGCCGAAGAAGATGGCGTCCCGGTCCACCAGCACCAGCACCTCCGTCCTCTGCGACTCGGTGGCTCCCTCGACGGGCTCGTACTGCGTGAAGGAGTGGAGGAGCGCCGCCGACTCCCACGCCGCGTCGTCCAGCACGCCGTCCACGCGGATCCCCGCGTGCTCCAGCGCGGGGGTCTCCACGCTGAGATCGCCGGCGGATCCGTCGTACTGTTTGGCGGGGTCGAGGCCGGTGGTGTCCGCCGCGAATCCCGTGAACGTCGATAGAACGAAGAGGGTCTTGGTGATCATGTACCGCTTCTATGGGGTTGAGCCGGGGGTAGCATTTCAAGATACAAGTATCGGGCGGGCGGGGAATACGTGATATTCCCGGCGCCCAACACCTCTAGGACATGCGGGCAACCCCTACTGTTGAGCCACGGCCTCCAGCCATGCCATCCAGACCCACGTTTTCCGCGGACCAAACGGCGCTGATCCGGTCGGCGTTGGGCGGGGAGGTTCCGCCCGTGTGTCCGTCCTGTTCCGTGCCCCTGGATTCGCGCCGCATCGATCCACGGCCCGACGTCTCCTACGTGCGGACCCGGATCTGGCTCTCCTGCTCCGTGTGCCGCCGCGCGGTGGTTCTCGATGCTCCGGACGCGGGGGCCGACCCCCTTCGCGACCGATGAGACCCCACCGCGCCCGCCACGGTGGAGCCCCTGTTGCCCAGCGGCGCCCCGTCCCCGAGGTTGGCACGACCCGAACAGGTCGGTCCCGGTTCCGGAACACGAGAGACTCCATGCACAGCCTTCGCCCACTCGCCTTCACGCTCGTCCTGATGACCGGGGCGGCTCCCGCGGCTTCCCAGTCCCGGGGATACCTCCCACGCCTCCTGGAGCTTCCGGCCTCGACGCGTGCCATGGCCCTCGGAGACTCCTACACCTTCGCCACCGGCCACGCCGACGCGGTCTTCTACCAGCCCGCGCTCATCCACGGCGCGAGCGGGTTCGGGCTGGACATCCAGTTGTGGAGCGGCGAGGCGACGTCGGCCGCGTTCTCGGCGGCGATGGAGAGAAAGGGAGGTACGGTGGCCATGGGCCTCGCGACTCTCCAGTACCGGACGGTCTCGGAGAGGGGATCGGACGTCCCCGGGGGGGGCGACCACCTCTTCTCCGAGGGCCCCGTGGCGGCCTCGGAGCGCGTCGCGTCCATCGGGTTCACCACGGAGACCTCCGGATTCCGCTTCGGCTTCGTGGGCAAGGTGGTGGAGGAACGCCTCGGCACCATGCGCAACTCGGCGTTGGGCGTCGACCTGGGCATGGCCACGGACGTGGGGCCCCTGGGGGTCTCCCTGGCGGTCCAGAACGTGGGGCACGGGATCTTCCTGGGTAGGGACTCCGTCTCCATGCCACGGCGCCTCACCCTGGGCGCCGGAGGGTACGGGATGGAGTTCGGTCCCCTGGACCTGGGCGCGTCCGCCGCGCTGAGCTACCGCGTCGACGGCGAGATCATCCCGTCCGGAGGGATCGAGGTGGGGTACTGGCCCGTCCAGGGACGGACCTTCATCGTGCGCATGGGGATGCGCCGCATCGTCGAAGGCGTGGCGAGTCCCTTCACCCTGGGATTCGCCTTCGAGCACGACGAACTGACCCTGGAGTGGACCCTGCAGGACTTCGAGGAGCTGGGCGAGCGCACCCACCGCCTCGGGATACGCTGGAAGTAGTCGCGGGCCGCTATCCCTCCACGCGAGCGGCAAGCCAGGCGGGGTGGAGCTTCGAGAAACCGATCCGGTCCACGACGACCTCACCGGCCACGGCGGCATCGAAGACGAAGCGCACCTCGACCAGGCGGTCCAACCGCAGGGACGGGTCCGCGCGGGTGAAGTCCTCCAGCGGGATGGAGTACGTCTGGGGGATGATCTCCCAGGGGTTCTGGAATCGCCCCTCTTCCCGATCGGCGCGGCGCATGACGTGCGTCTCCAATGGGCGGCGGATGGGTCCGTAGCGGCTCAGTCGCACGCTCGCCGCCCGCCCCGAAGCGTCCACCACCTGAACCGTGAGGTCCACCGGAGGCTTTTCCTCCTCCTCTTCCATCTCCTCGCCCCAGGGGCCGCGCAGGGGCCTCCGCGGTGGCGCCGGGGCCGTCGCCTCCGATGCGGCCGCGGCCGGATCCGCGCGAGGGCCGGGAAGGGTGTTGGTGGGCGCCAGGACGAAGTCCAGCGTGTGTCCACCCGTCACGGCCCATCCGCCGGAGAGCACCTCGGGGAGCGCCACGACGAACGCGGCGGGCGGGCCCATCCGCGTGGTGTCCTCGCCCGCGATGCGGTTGTTCCACCCCAGCCATACCGCCTGGTTCTCCTGCGACGCCGACGTGTTGTTGCGGTTGCTGGAGCGGAGTTCCAGGGTGCCTTCCTTCCAGACCGCCAGGGAGTCACCGCGCAGGCGTACCCCCGGCGCCGATCCCGTGGTGACGTCGATGTCCTCCTCGAAGTCGGCCAGCGGCCGGAACCCGCTCGTCTCGAACCGGGTGACGTACATCGTCCTGGGGAGCCACCCGCCGATCACCCGATGATCCCGGAAGATGGGGAGGTAGCGCACGTCTCCCCGGAGGATCACGTCGAGGAACGCGGACACGTAGATCTCGGCGAAACGGCGCTGGTCCTCCGCGGGGATGAGTCCCCTCAGGTCCAGGACGCGCCCGCTGCGCGGCCCGGCGTCGTGGCTCCCCCACACCGTGTTCCACTGGCCGTGGTTGGCCCGATAGACGTACACGGCCGACTTGAAATGGAAGTCCCCGTCGGTGAAGCGCAGCCGGTCGTACAGCCGGAGCCCGTGGAAGCTGGTGACGTCGCCGTCGTGGGAACCGTGGAAGGTGAGGTAGCTCACGTTCTCCATGACCACCTTGCGCCCCGTGGGCAGGTACTGCCCGTCCACCGGCGCGATGGACACGACCCCCTTGATGTCGAACCCGAAATCGAAGGCGAGAGACGCGTCGTCGGGGTAGTGGCTCAGCGGATTGAAGGCCACCGCGTTGGCCACGGCCTCCCCTCCCCGTGAGTGGCCGATGAGCGCGATGTTCCCCATGTCCACCTTGCCGTGGAAGGGGTTCCCCTCCTCTTCGCTGAATCCGCGGAATGCCTCGAGGTGCTTCAGGAGGAGCCACCCCCGACCGTCGTTCTCCCCCCGGATCCCTCCGTTGATGAAGTTCTCGTCCACGCTCGCCAGGATGTATCCGCGGGACGCGAGGAGTTCCCCGAGATAGTCGTAGCCGGGATCGGAGAAGTCCTTCATGTCGTGGTTCCCGTGCACCACCAGCACCAGCGGGAAGGGCCCCGGTCCCTCGGGATACCAGACCCGGGCATTGAGGGGAAACTCCTCCGGCGTGAAGCCCCAGTAGGCGTTCCGCTCCTTCGCCGACTCCCCCAGCTCCACCAGCTTCGACGCGTCCACCACGCCGGTCACGATGGCCACCGAGTCCCGGTACTCGGGCCTGCGCAGGTCGGAGCCGCTCCCGTAGTACAGGGTGCGGACGGCGTACGGGCCCCGGACCCCCGGATCCGGCGCGTCCAGCACCTGGTGTACGAGGACGCGATCCGCGTCGACGGGAGTGAGGCGCAGCGTGCCGTGACACGCCAGCGAAACGAGGCAGAGCAGTGGCGCCGCCAGTCGTGCAAAGGTGGGAGCGTTCATGGGCGACACGGTACACCGCCACCCTGCAGGGTGGCAAACCCGGAGGTCCGTGGCTAACGTCGCATACGCTTTCGGACGAACCTCATTCGGGGGAGTGCGTACCCCCGATGATCATCCATCGAGGACACCCATGGCCAACGCCACCGTCACGTTCCAGACCAATCACGGCACCTTCACCGCCGAACTGTTCGAAGATCTCGCCCCCAAGACCACGGGGAACTTCCGCAAGCTAGCGGAAGAGGGATACTACGACGGCGTGATCTTCCACCGTGTCATCCCCGACTTCATGATCCAGGGTGGAGATCCCACGGGCACCGGACGGGGCGGGCCCGGCTACAACATCCCCGACGAGTTCGGCGAAGGGCTGCGCCACGACACGCCCGGCCTCCTCTCCATGGCCAACGCCGGCCCCAACACCGGGGGCTCCCAGTTCTTCGTGACCCTGGTGCCGACCCCGTGGCTCGACAGGAAGCACGCCATCTTCGGGAAGGTGATTTCCGGGATGGACGTGGTGGAGGCCATCGGCGCCACGAAGACCGGACCCGGAGACCGCCCCGTGGAGGACGTGGTCATGGAGAAGGTCACCGTGTCGGCGGGCGGGTGAGGCGACTCCGCTTCACGCGGCCTCCCCTCGGGCGGGCCCTGGTCGGCGGCGCGGCACTCGTCCTCGCCGCCTTCCCCGGATCGCTCCGGGGCCAGGGCCCGTACGTGTCCACCCAGCAGATGCTGGCACTCCCGCCCCTCCCCTTCGACACACTCGTCTCCTACGGCCCGACCGCACGGAACTTCGGTGAGTTGAGGCTTCCCGACCGGGAGGGGCCCCATCCGGTGGCCGTCCTCATCCACGGAGGCTGCTGGCTTTCCATCGCCGACAACGACTACATGGACCGCCTGGCGGCGGCCATCACCGACGCCGGGTGGGCCACCTGGAACCTGGAGTTCCGGACCATCGACCAGCCGGGCGGAGCCTGGCCGGGGATCTTCCAGGACGTGGCCGCGGGCACGGACTTCCTGGAGACCATCGCCAACGAGTTCGACCTGGACCTCCGGCGGGTCGTGACGGTGGGCCACTCCTCCGGGGGGCAACTGGCGCTCTGGCTGGCCGCCCGCGGCGAGATCGACGAGCGAGCGGAGCTGTACTCCAACGAGCCTCTGCGCATCCGGGGTGCCGTGAGCCTGGCGGGGATCGCCGACATCGACGGCTTCTTCGCGATGACGGATCGCGCCTGCGGCGACACCCCGGTACGCCTTCTGGGCGGCCTCCCTCTGGACAGCGTCCCGGAGCGCCTCGCCCAGGTGTCTCCCGTGGAGCTTCTCCCCACGCGGACGCCCCAGCTCCTCATCTCCGGACAGGACGACCGCACCGTGCCCCCCTCGCACGTCCAGGCGTACTTCGCCGCGGCCAGGGGGAAGAAGCAGAACGTCCAGTACTCGTCGATCCCGGACGCGGGTCACTTCGAGGTCGTGGCTCCCTGGACCCGTTCCTGGGACGACGTCTGGGCGGTCCTCGGACCCTTCCTGGAAACGTTCGGGCGCGGACAGCGGGCGGACTACGTCTCGCCGCTCAAGGCCGCGCCCGCCGAACTGGCTCCACCGCCGGGCCGGACACGGCGCCGGGGAGGATGACCCCCCTCACCGACTGGTGAGGGTGATCTCCGTGTCGTCCGCCAGCTTCAGGGTGACCCACCGGTTCGTGGTGTTGCATCCCGGGCAGATGGCCAACTCCTCCGTCAGGACCTCCAGGTCCTGGATCTGTGCGCACCCTTCGCATCGTGCGTGAACCGTCTTGAACGCTTCGTCGTTGAGGTGGCTCTTGGCCAGGCGGACACCCATCACGACGCCCGGTCGCCCGGTGGCCGGGCACTTCCCGCCCGAGCATGCCTCCTTGAAGTCGAGGCATACCACTTCGGCGCCGTCCTTCAGGTTGGCCTGCCCGTCGTGGGGCGGCGGATCGGTGAAGGCGAGCCGGACCTGATGGCCGCAGCCGGAACAATAGGCGATGTCAGTGTTCATCTTCTTCGGTCCTCCCCTCCGCGGCGGCTCTGTGGTACTCGTCGAGGTTCTTCTCCATCTGCTCCGTGGGGAGCGCGAAGAGCGGGCACAACGCGCCCGTGCACGTCTCACCGTACTCGAGGCACACGATGGCTTCCGGGTCCGCCTGCTCCGGGCTGGGCCACGACCGAGCCTCCTTCCGGACCACCACGTTCACCGGCCGATCACAGGCCGAACAGTACGCGGTACGTGTCTCCATGGCTCCCCTCCCCATTCAGATGCTGTGAACGACCCGTGTGCCCGGGGCCACCCGGCGGATGGTCTCCGCCAGGAGCCCCGTCCCTCCCACGAACCCGGTGGTGGCGGCGGCGTCGGCGGCCATGCAGGTGGACGCGACGACGGTAAGGCTCTGTAGCCCGGAGCGGGAAGGCCCTCCCTCCCGCGCGTCCATGAGGTGGTGGTAACGGCGACCGCCATGCTGGAAGAAGCGCAGGTAGTCGCCCGAGGTGGCCACGGCCTCATCGGAGAGCTCCACGGTGTGCACGATGGTCTCGGCGGATCCCGGCGAACGGACACCCACCCGCCAGGGCCGGTCTCCCTCTCCCACACCCATCGCCACCAGGTCGCCTCCCACGTTCACGAGGGCGTCGAACACGCCCTGGTCGCGGAGCGCCCGGGCCGCCATGTCCACCCCGAAGCCCTTGGCGATCCCACCCAGGTCCACCGCGGACCCCACCTCGTGGAGCGCCACGCGGGCGGCCGCGTGGCCACTCACCACCTCCAGAGCCTGGTAGGGGCGACTTCCGGCCATCCGCGCCACGTCCTCGGGTGCGGGCGGCTCACGACGCTCCGCCACGTTCCAGAGGCGCGACACGCCACCCAGGCAGGGGTCGAACGCCCCCTCCGACGCCCGCGCCCACGCCAGCGCCTCCGCCAACACTTCCCCGGTGTCCAGCGACACGTCGGCGAAGCCTCCTCCGGCCCGGGCGTTGATCCGCCCCACCGAGGAGTCCTCGCGGTAGAAGCTCATCTCCCGTTCCACTCGCCGCAGCTCGGCCAGGGCAGCGTCGATGGCCCGCTGTGCCCAGGACTCGTCGCGGTGGCGCACCGCCACGTCGGCGATGGTCCCCATGACCGGGATCTGCCGCCGCACCAGATGCTCACCACCCCGCATGGAGCGGGGGAGCGTCGCCACCGCCAGGGCGCCGATCCCCAGCGCGAGGAAGTCCCGTCTGCCGGGATGCCGGATCCCGTTGCTCATCTCTCTCTCCCTGGTTCTTCATGCGAATCCACCGCCGGCCCGCCGTCCAGCGCGCACGATCCGCCGCATTCTCCACCACCCTCCCCACCGTGACATCCGTGGCACCCGTGCCCGTCCGCGGGGCGCGCCACGCCGAACATCACGAAGAGCCCCGCCATGAACGCCATGGCCGCCACCGCGCCCGTCATCGCTCCTTCTCCTCGCCGATCATGAGCTGAACAGCCCCGCGAAGCCCATGAAGGCCAGCGAGAGGCTCCCCGCCAGGATCAGCACCAATCCCATCCCCCGCGCCATGGCCGGCACGTCCGCCAGCTCCGTCTGCTCGCGGATGGAAGCCATGAGCACCAGCGCCAGCGTCAGCCCCAGCCCCGCGCCCACGGCGAAGAAGAGTCCCTCCAGGAACCCGTATCCGCGGTTCGTCTGGAAGATGGCCAGGCCGAGGATGGCGCAGTTGGTGGTGATGAGGGGGAGGAAGATCCCCAGCTCCCGGAAGAGCGCGGGGCTCACCTTCTTGATCACCGTCTCCACGATCTGCACCAGCGACGCGATGACCACGATGAACGAGATCAGGCGCAGATAGGGCGCGTAGGGGAGGACGAAGGCGTTGAGGAACGACGCCACCACCGAGGTGATGGTGAGGACGAAGATGTTCGCGCCCCCCATGCGCAGCGCCGTGGACACCCTCCCCGATACCCCCATGAAGGGACACAGCCCCAGGAAGAGGACCAGGGTGAAGTTGTTCACCAGCATGGCCGAGATCAGGATCCAGAACAGGTCGGTCATGCCGCCTCCTCCACCTCGGTGGTCACCCCGTGGGGCCACCGCCGCGGACGTACCTGCTGGGCCTTCCGCTCCTTCCACCATCCGAATCCCAACAGGATGAAGCCCAGGGTGAAGAAGCCGCCCGGGGGAAGGATCATGATGATCCACGGCTCGAAGTCGGGGCCGAACACCGGAACACCCAGGAACGACCCGTTGCCCAGAAGCTCCCTCACCGACCCCATGATCACGAGGGCGATGAGGAATCCCGCCCCCGTCCCCGCCGCGTCCAGGACGGCCCGCCCCACCGGGTACTTGGAAGCGAAGGCCTCCTGCCTTCCCAGGATCATGCAGTTGACCACGATGAGGGCGATGAACGCCCCCAGCGCCTTGTGGATCTCCGGGACCACGGCGTTGAGCACCAGATCGGCGATGGTCACGAAGGTGGCGATGATCAGGATGTAGGCGCTGATCCGGACCTCCTTCGGGATCCACTTCTTCAGAAGGGACACGAGCACGCTGGATCCCAGGAGGACGAAGAAGGTGGCCAGCCCCATGGCCAGGCTGTTCTCCACCGAATTGGTCACCGCCAGCGCCGGGCAGAGCCCCAGGAGCTGGATCAGGACCGGGTTCTCCTTCCAGATCCCGCGCACGAGATCCTGTCGGGGGGTGGTAGCCTTCATGACCCCTCCTCTCCCTCGGGAAGCGGCCGGGACGCCCAGTACGCGGTCATGGCCTCTCCGATGGCCTCCAACCTGTGGTTGATGATGTCGATGACGGCCCGCGACGAGATGGTGGCTCCGGTGATCATGACCACCTCGGCATCCAACCCCGACCCCTGTCCCTTCTTCACGCCGACGATGGGTGAGGCCACACCGGAGAACGCCGCCACGAAGACGGAGTCCTTCTCGATCTTGTCGCCCAGCCCGGGCGTCTCCTTGCTCTCCAGCACCTTCATCCCCAGCACGTTCCCGGTGGCCGGGTCGTATCCGAACAGCACGCGGATCACGTCCTGGAAGCCGGGCTCGGCGGCGGCCACGGCGATCCCCACCGCTCCGCCGTCGGCGCCGTACCCCACGTACACGCGGTCCATGGAAGCGGTGTCGCCCCGGGGTGCGGCCGTGAAGGCGCCGTCCTCCAGGAAGATCGTCTCGTACCGCTCCGGACCGCCCAGCACTTCGGTGACCGCCTCCGCCAGAACCTTGGCCTGGTAGATCTCGATGCGGGGCTGGGCCCACTGGAAGACCAGGACGATGGCGAGACCCGCCAGGGCGCCCGCCACCGCCAGCGTTCCCACCAGCCGCACGGAAGACGCATCGGAGCCGGAGCCGACACCGCCGGAGGAGGCCGTTCCGGCCGGCTCCACCGCGCCCGCGCCCGCCCCATCCGAGGTTCCCGCCATGGGAAGCTTCCGTTCGCTCATGGTGCCGCCACCCCCCGTCCCGTCCCGAACACCCGGGGTTGCGTGGCCCGGTTGATGAACGGGACCATGGCGTTCATGAGGAGGATGGCGTACATGACGCCCTCGGGGAGTCCGCCCCAGAGGCGAATGAGCACCACCAGCGCTCCGATCCCGAGCCCGTAGAGCCACGCCCCCTTCGGGGTCGTGGGCGAGGTCACCATGTCCGTGGCCATGTACACCGCGCCCAGCATGAGCCCACCACTGAAGAGCATGAACACCGCTCCGGGATACTCCGGTGAGATCCAGTGGACGGTCTGCGAGAGGAGGGCCACGGTGGCGAAGATGGAGACCGGAATGCGCCAGTCCAGGTACTTCTTGAGGGCGAGGTAGGCGCCGCCCAGGAGGATCGCCACCGCCGCCGTCTCGCCCAGGGAGCCGCCCGTGGCGCCCAGGAACAGATCCAGCGGCGCCGTGCCGATCCCCTCGAACTTCATCTGCCCCAGCGGAGTCGCGCCCGTCACGAAAGGCTCGAGATCGGGGGACATGAAGGGGAGGGCGAAGTTGTCCCCGGCGAGTTGGAACCACCGCTCGGGAGCCGGCGGCCAGGTGGTGAGGCCCTCGGGAAAGGCCGCCTGGAGGAACGCACGGCCGATCAGCGCCGGATTGAACACGTTCTGCCCCAGACCCCCGAACACCATCTTCCCCAGCCCGATGGCGATGATTCCCCCCAGCAGAGCCATCCAGAGGGGGATCCCCGCCGGCAGGGTCAGTCCCAGGAGGAGGCCCGTGATGGCCGCCGAGCCGTCGCGCAGCGTCCCCCCGGGCCCGAGCACGCGTTCCGTCCCCACCGCTCCCAGCGTGGCCACCGTGATCACCAGGAGGGCGCTGACCCCGAAGTACCAGCTCGCCGCCACGACCACCGGGACCAGGCTCCCCACCACCGACCACATGATACGCGGTGTGGAGTCGGGCCCCTTGATGTGGGGTGACGCCGTGAGCTCGAAGCGCGGCCGATCCATCACGCCACCTTCGTGGTCTTGCGTTTACGCAGCGCGTTCTTGCTGAGTGCGAACATCTGCGACAGGGGGATGTTGGAGGGACACACGTAGGAGCACGATCCGCAGATCATGCAGTCCCCCAGGTGCAGGGACTCCATCTCGTCGTATCGCCCGGCCTGCGCCAGGATACCGAGTTGCGACGGATTCAGGAACACCGGACAGGCGTCGAGGCAATGTCCGCACTTGATGCATGGATACGTGACCTTGGGCTTCACCTGGTCGCGGGTGAGAACCACGATCCCCGTGGTCCCCTTGATGATGGGCGTGCGCATGTCGGGCTGCGACGTCCCCATCATGGGCCCCCCGAACACGATCTCCGCCGCGTCGTCGGTCAGGCCGCCGCAGTAGTCCAGGACGTCGCTGAGGAGCGTCCCCACGGGAACGATGAGATTCGACGGCCGCCCCACACCCTTCCCCGTCACCGTGACCACCCGCTCGATGAGAGGCTGGCCGGTCTCGAAGATCTCGGCGATGGTGGCGATGGACCCCACGTTCTGCACCACCGCGCCCACGTGCATGGGAAGCTTTCCGGAGGGAACCTCCTTACCCGTCACCACCTGGATGAGCATCTTCTCCGCGCCCTGGGGATATTTCACCACCAGGGGCTGGACGGTGACGTCCAGGTCCTCGGGGATGGTCTCCTGCAGGGCCGCGATGGCGTCGGGCTTGTTCCTCTCCACCCCGATCACGGCCCGCTTCACCCCCAGGCACTGCATCATGATGCGGATCCCGAAGTGCACGCGGTCGGGGTGCTCGGCCATGACCCGGTGATCGGTGGTCAGGTACGGCTCGCACTCCGCCCCGTTCACCAGGAGCCAGTCGATGGGGAGATCCGCCGGCGGCGAGAGCTTCACGTGGGTGGGGAACGCGGCCCCGCCCAGCCCCACCAGCCCAGCCTCCTGCACCGCCTTGCGTACCTCGTCGGCGCTCAATCCCTCCCACTTGGGGACCATGCGCGGACGGGGGATCTGCGGGGAGTGTGGGTCCACGTCGATGATGACCGTTTCGGCCATGGATCCATCGGGGTGGGGCCACCAGTCGATGTCCGCCACCGTCCCCGCGGCCGAGGCGTGGATGGGCACCGAGACGAAGCCGTCGGCCTCCGCGATCTTGTCGCCGCGCTCCACCCGGTCGCCCTTCTTGACCAGGCAGCGCGCCGGCTTCCCCGCGTGCTGGCGCAGCGGAAGCGCGATGCGGCGCATGAACGGCATGCGTCGGATGGGGATGTGCTCCGTCAACTCTTTCGAGTCGGGAGGGTGCACTCCGTGCCGGAATGTGAGCCCGAAGAGGTTCAACGAAGTCGTCCTTTTCGCCTGTTTTTCCTGACTGGAAGCTACTCTCACGGCGACTTCCGCGGATGTCGGGAGGATGAAGCGAGGTGCGGTGGGGATATTCCCCACCGTCCGTACGCTTGCCGTCCCATTCGCCAGCGGCTACCCTCGGCACCGTGAAACATCGAGGGTGCGGGCGGCTCGATCTCGAATGGAGGATGGTCATGGGCGGACAGCGTCGTTTCGGCAACAATCACACTCCGATCCTCTCCTGGGTCCTGCTGGCGGGGCTCATCGTGGCCGCTTCCCCGGGTATGGCGCAGGAACGGGGCGCCCCGGAGGGCGAATGGCGCACCTGGGGTGCCGACATGTGGAGCACCCGTTACTCCCCCCTGGACCAGATCGACGCGAGCAACTTCGCGGACCTCGAGGTGGCCTGGGTATGGCGGGGCGACAACTTCTCCCCGGGCCCCGATCCCCTACTGCGCGCGACCCCCATCTACGCCGAAGGGAAGCTCTTCAGCGTGGCGGGTTCGCGGCGGTCGGCGGTGGCCATCGACCCCGCCACGGGCGAGACGCTCTGGGTATTCCGCGAGCCCGAGACCAAGCGCTGGCGCGACTCCATGCGGCAGAACTACGGGAAGGGCGTGGCGTACGACGTGGTGGACGGGCGCGGCCGCATCTACCTCATCACCCCCGCGTTCTTCCTCTGGGCGCTGGACGCCGAGACCGGCCGCCCCGTGGAGGGCTTCGGCGACCACGGCGTGGTGGACCTCCTGGACGACCTGGGTCCCTGGCCCCACGACCGCGCGGAAGGGCTCCCTCCCGAGATCGGGTACATCACCAACTCCACGCCGCCCATCGTGGTGAACGGCGTGGTGGTGGTGGGGAATTCCCACGAGCAGGGGTACTACCAGACCCGCAAGGAGAACGTCCCGGGGAACATCCTCGCCTACGACGGGAAGACCGGGAATCACCTCTGGACCTTCAACGTCATCCCCCAGGAAGGTGAATTCGGGAACGACACCTGGGAGAACGACGCCTGGAAGTGGACCGGGAACGTCTCCACGTGGGCGCCCATGTCCGCCGACCCGGAGCTGGGGCTCGTCTACATCGCCACGGACCCGCCCACCATCGACTACTTCGGCGGCTTCCACCCCGGGAACAACCTCTTCTCCACTTCCATCGTGGCCCTGGATCTCGAGACCGGCGAGCGGCGCTGGCACTTCCAGACGGTGCACCACGACATCTGGAACTACGACAACCCGGCGGCACCCAACCTGGTGGACATCACCGTGGACGGACGCCCCATCAAGGCGCTGGTACAGACCACCAAGCAGAGCTTCGCCTACGTCCTGGACCGGGCAACGGGAGAGCCGGTGTGGCCCATAGAGGAGCGCCCGGTCCCCCAGTCCGATGTCCCCGGTGAGCACACCTCACCCACCCAGCCCTTCCCCACCCGCCCGGCGGCGTACGAGATGCAGGGGCTGACCAAGGACGACCTCATCGACTTCACGCCCGCACTGCGCGCCGAAGCCGAGGAGATCCTCTCCCACTACCGGTACGGTCCCCTCTTCACCCCGCCCTCCATCCAGGGAGCGCCCGACGGAACGGAAGCGGC
>JAOUPR010000082.1 GCA_029879725.1 Gemmatimonadota bacterium
TGAACACGAGGATGGAGGGTGCGACGTTCGACCTGAACGTTCAGGAGTCGGGGTTGTACACCGCCATCCTCGTGTTCATGGGCCGCGCAGCTCCGGCCGAGATCGGACAACTCTCCGTATCCGGGAACGTGCTGACGATGAAACACCAACACCCGGACACGCTCACCGCGGTCTCCACCTTCACATTCAGCGGCGACTCCCTTCTCGTTCTCGACGGGAACACGGAGTTCGACTTCAACCTGGATGGGACCAAGGAAGAGGCGACGCTCCACCTCGAGTTGTTGCGGAAGTAGCGGAAGACCCCGGGGAGTGTTTCACGTGGAACACCCCACGGACGGAAGAACTCCGATCGCCAACCTACCGCCGGTCTTCTCGAGCCCTTCCGCTTCGTGACCAGACCCCGACGAGGAAAACGGCCGCACTCGTGACCCGGTGGGGAGAGGCGGGGGTCCACCCACCCTCGGAACCCCGGACGTAGCTGTGTTTCACGTGGAACATCGGCAGGCTCGGCCGGACCCACTCGCCGCACGAGGGAACCGAGCCTCTCTTGCCCCGAGCCCTGATCGGCCTCGATATGGCGTCGCCGGAACCATCTCGGCACTCAACCCAACGGCTTCGAACCCACCACAGACACCACTTCTCGTGGCGACCCCCGTTCTCACCCGGTTCTCGAATCCATCCACGGCGACAGGAACGGCATACGTGCCTTCCGGGGCATTGGACACGAGTTGGTTTCCCGGTCGAAACATCATGGCGTCCGAGAAGTTCTCTGCCGTCACGGCTCCTCTGGGGTGGGGAGGAGGGTCGGCCGATTGTGGGGGGAAGGGGACGTCCACCACGATACTGTACGGAAAGACATCCACCAGCGTGCAGTCGACCCCGAGAGTTTCGGTAAGGAAACGACGCTACGCGGACCTCTCCCGCCGCCACTTCCGAACCTCCATCATGAGGTTCTGGAGATCCGCCGGGGATACGCCGGGGATGCGTCCTGCCTGGGCCAGACTCTCCGGCCTCACCTTCTCCAGCTTCTCCCGCGACTCGAACGAAAGCGTGACGAACTCCCGGTAGGGAACGCCCTCGGGAAGCTTGAAGTCGTGCTGGTCCCGCAGGTGTCGGGCCCGCTCCCTCTCCCGCTCCACGTATCCCTCGTACTTCAGGTCCACTTCCACGGCGGCGAGCACTCCATCGAGGGACCCTCCTTCCGGCATCTTCCCGGCCCGCGCCAGCGCTTCGCCGGTGATGCCGGGCCGCCTCAGCAACTCCACCGCCCGGGTCGGCTCCTGAATGGGACTGGATCCAGCGACCCGTAGTACCGGATCGGCACTCTCCGGAGAAATGGCGGTTTCCTCGAACCACGCCTTCACCCGATCCTCTTCCTTCAATCTCTCCTCCAGAACCTCCGCCTGCTCGGGCGTGAGAAGCCCGCGCGCCGCGGCGAGAGGCCCGAGGCGGCGGGGAGTGTTGTCCTGGCGAAGGAGGAGCCGGAACTCGGCTCGGGAGGTGAAGAGGCGATACGGCTCGTCCACGCCCCGGGTGACCAGATCGTCGATGAGCACTCCGATGTACGCCTGATCCCGTTCCAACACGAAGGGGGGCTCCCGCTTCGCCCGCAGCGCCGCGTTGGCACCGGCCACCAGACCCTGCCCCGCCGCCTCCTCGTACCCCGTCGTGCCGTTGATCTGTCCCGCGAAGAACAGTCCGGGGACCTCCTTCAACTCCAACGTGTGCCGAAGCTGGTGTGGTGGGAAGTAGTCGTATTCGATGGCGTACCCGACCTTGGTCATCCAGACCTCCTCCATCCCGGGGAGCGTCCGGAGGAACGCCAACTGCACGTCGGCGGGGAGGGACGTGGAAAGGCCGTTCACGTAGAGCTCGGAGGTGTGTAGTCCCTCCGGCTCCAGGAACACCTGATGCCTGGGAGCCTCCGGGAAGCGTACCACCTTGTCTTCGATGGACGGACAGTATCGGGGACCCCTCCCCGAGATACTCCCCCCATAGAGAGCGCTCCGGCCCAGGTTCTCGCGAACCACGTTCTTCAGGTCCTCGCCCGCCCAGGTGATCCAACAGGGTCTCTGCTCGGGTATCACTTCCTGGACATAGCTGGCGAATCGGGCCGGATGCGCATCCCCGTCCTGCCGCTCGAGGCGGGCATAGTCGACCGTGCGCCCATCCACCCGGGGAGGTGTTCCCGTCTTGAAGCGGGCCACCTCCAACCCGAGCCCCTCCAGACCTTCGGCCAACTCCACCGAGGGAGCCTCCCCCGCCCGGCCCGCGTCCACCCCCGTGTCTCCGCCCACGTGGATCCGCCCGCGAAGAAACGTTCCGGTGGTGACCACGACGCTCGCTGCGCACACCTCGATCCCACCTCGAGTCCGCACGCCGACCACGCGCCCGCCGTCCACCAACAGGTCGGCGACCATCTCCTGGAAGAGATCGAGGGATCCGAGCTCGTCGAGGATCCGGCGTACCGCAGCGGGATAGAGCCTCCGGTCGCACTGGGCCCTGGGTCCCCATACCGCCGGACCCTTGGACCGGTTGAGCATGCGGAACTGGATCCTGGCAGCGTCGGTGGCTCGCCCCATCACGCCACCGAGGGCATCCACCTCCCGGGCCACCACCCCCTTGGCCACCCCCCCGATGGCGGGATTGCAGCTCATCTCCCCGATGCGGGAGAGGTCCGGCGTGATCAGGAGCGTCCGGGCCCCCAGGCGTGCGGCCGCGGCCGCGGCCTCCGTTCCGGCATGGCCGCCGCCCACGACCACCACATCGTAGGCCAGGTTCACGAGGACTCGCCGCAGCTTACGTAGCGCATCTTATTCGAACCGAATCACGAAGCCCGGCTCCGCGCCAGCCCCTTCCGCGCTCTCCAGCCGCGCAACGGAGTCCACCCGAGACCCCGACGGACCCCTGGCCAGGGCACGTTCCAACTCGGCCACGAGGTCTTCCGGTCCGGTTGCGTGCACCTCCACCTCTCCCCCGGGGCGGTTCCGGACCCACCCCGACAGACCCAGCCGCTGAGCGGTCTCCCTGGTCCACCACCGGAACCCCACCCCCTGCACGATCCCGGTCACGACGAATCCCCTGACGACCTGTCTACTTCCCAACACAGAACTCCTTGAACACGACATCCAGGACGTCGTCCATGGTAACCAACCCCAACACCTCCTCCAACGCCGTCTTCGCCGAATGCAACCGCGTGGCCGCGATCTCCACCGGAACCCCGCCCTCCAATTCCTCCCGGAAGGACCGGACCTCGGCCAACGCCGACCGCACCCCGACACTGTGGCGCGCGCGTGTGAGTACCGGCACGGAGCCCCCCACCCCCACCAGCCCCCCGAACACGAGCTCCGCCATCCGCGCCCGGAGGACATCCAGGCCTTCCCCCGACACCACGGAGACACCCACCGCGCACGACCAACCGCCCGCGGCGTCCCCCTCCGGCGAGGAGTCCGCCCCGAGATCGACCTTGGTCGACACACGGACCACCGGCGTCCCGTCCAGATCCTTCAGGAATGCCCGGGCCCCCTCGGGCGTGGGCTCCCCCACGTCCTCGCAGAACAGGATCACGTCCGCTCCGGACAGATAGCGCCGGGATACTTCGATTCCCATTTCCTCCACCTTCCCCTCGGCCTCCCGCAACCCCGCGGTGTCCACCAGGCGGAAGGGAAACCCACCGAGTTGTACCCGTGCTTCGAGGGCGTCCCGCGTCGTTCCGGGCTCCTCGGTCACGATGGCCCGCTCCTCTCCCACCAACGCGTTGTAGAGGGACGACTTCCCCGCGTTCGGCGCACCCGCCAGCACCGCCACCGCACCATCGCGCAGCAGCTCGCCTTCCGGCGCCGTTCGCAGGAGAATCTCCATGTCGCTCTCCAGTCCGGCGGCCTCGGCCACGATGCGGGAGAGGGGAACCGGCGGATCGTCCTCCTCGGGGAAATCGAGATGATGCACCAGGAGCGCCTCCACCCCGACCAGGCGTTCCCGCAGATCTCCGATCCGCCGGGACAAACCTCTCTCCACCTGAGACAACGCGGCCGCGTGCAGCGCGCGATTCCGAGCTCCGATGACGTCGGCCACGGCCTCCGCCTGAACCAGGTCGAGCTTCCCGTTCAGGTAGGCCCGGCGCGTGAACTCTCCCGCCTCGGCCTCCCGGCATCCGGCCCGCAGGCACGCCTCCAGGACGAGCGGTGGTGTGATCCAGCCCCCGTGGACGGAAAGCTCCACCACGTCCTCCCCGGTGTAGCTCGCCGGAGCCGCGAAACGGGTCACGACCGCCGTATCGAGAGGCGATCCCGACACCGGGTCCAGCAGGGAGAGGCGGGTCGCCACGCGCACGGCCGGAGTGGGGGTTCCCTGGGGAAGGAGACTCTCCAACACGGCCAACGCATCCGGACCGGATATCCGGACCAGCGCCACGGCGCCCTCACCGGGCGCCGTGGCGACCGCGGCTATGGTCTCGAGTGTCACCGCATCGTCCTCCAGCGCCTCCGGAAGCAGCAGGCGGGCGCGTCTCTCGCGCCCCCGCCACCCCTACTTGGTCGCCTTCGTCGCTACCGTACCCCGAACCTTCTTCCGTTCGTTGTTGATCCAGATCTGCTGGGGGATCGTCGCGATGTTCGTGGTCGCGTAGTACAGATTGAGCCCGCTCGGCAGCTTCAGGAAGATGAACACCATCATGATGGGCATGATCCACATCATCATCTTCATCTGGGGATTCGGCTGGTCCAACGCCCGCATGCTGACCCACTGCATGAGGAACATGGAAAGACCCAGGAACGCCGGCAGGATGAAGAGCGGGTCCGCCGCGGACAGGTCGGGAAGCCAGAGGAACGGAACCCCGCGCAACTCGATGGTATTCTGGAACACGAAGAAGAGCGCGATGAGCACCGGCCAGGGAAGGAGCATGGGGAGGCACCCACCCAGGGGGTTGAACCCCTCCTCCTTGTACAGCCGCAACATCTCCTTCTGGAGCTTCTCCGGGTTGTCCTTGTAGCGCGCCTGCGCCTCCTGGATCATCGGCTGCACGGCCATGTTCTTGAGCTGGGCCTTCATGGCCTTGTGGTTCAGCGGCCAGAGGATCACCCGCATCATCACGCCGAACACCACCAGCACCCACCCGTAGCTCAACGACAGCGTGGCGTGGAGAAACCCGAGCACCGTCATGATCACCGAGACGATGGGGCGTACCAGGGGACGAATGAACTTCCACCCGTACGGGTTCACCTCCTCCATCTCCTGCCCCAGCGACGACAGGCGTCCGTATTCCTGTGGACCCATGAACAGCCGGTAGGCGAACGCACCATCTCCCGAAACCGATTGCGCCGCCCCGATCCGCACCCGGTCCGGAAGCTCGCTCTGTCCGATCATGAGCCCGCCGAGAAGATCCGTGTCCTGGAGGGCCTGCTCGCTCTCTCCCGCCAGGAGTGCGAAAACGAAGAACTTGCTCCGGAACGCCACCCACACGAACGGCCCGTCTTGAAGTCCGGGTTTGCCACGATCGAGGAGAGTCGATCTGATCCCGTCTCGCACGTGATTCTCGACGAAAGCCATGGACCGGGCCTCGCCGACCGAGTCGGCCTCGCTGTACGCGAGACCCTCACCCAGATCCGTCACCAGCAGAGGCCGGTCCACCCCCGCCACGGCGCCCCGCACGTGCACGATATACGACTCCGGAGTGAACTCGTACTCCACGGCGAATCGGAACGGCGTCGTAGGATGCTCGTAGATGAATCTCAGAATCTGCGGACCGCTTCCCTCCTCGAGAACCAGGCCGCCCTCCGGCTCCACCCGGAACCGTACGCGGGTGAGATCCAACGTGTCCCGGCCCACGGTGAGCTTGTGCCCCAGATACCCACTCGCTCCCCCCGGCACCAGATTCACTTCGCCGGAGTGGGTGAATGACGGGAATCCGCGCATCTCGGCCGAAACCATCAAGGCTCCGACCGAGCTGAACTCGAAACGGTACAGGGGACCCTCCACGGACACCCGGGCCGCCACTCCCCCAACCTGCCCTTCCTCCAGCGCCGGTCCGCGCGTCTCCACCCCGGGGATCACCGGATCGACCGACTCGCCTTCCCCGGGCACGGGGCCCACGCCACCCGTCTCCGCCGCCCCCGCCTCCACCGCGGGCACACTATCCGGCACCGGAACCTCGTCGGGCACCACCGGCGGAAACAACATGTTGGTACCGACCAACACGCCCATCATCAGGAAGATCGCCAGGAGAAAGCGTACTTCAGTCTTCATATATCGTCCACAGTGTCGCGGCCCTCACGGCCGCTCGTGTCATTCCGCTCCGTCGCGTCCCACCCGGGGACCGGGTCGAACCCTTGTCCACCCCAAGGATGGCACCGCATCACGCGCCTCGCGGCGAGCCAACTCCCCCTGGCCGCCCCGTGTAGTTCGAGCGCCTGCAACGCATACTCCGAACAGGTAGGCGTGTACCGGCAGGACGGCGGCGTCCACGGGGAGATGGCCGTCCGATAGAAGCGGACGACCCCCATGAGCATCCGCGCGGTCACGCCCTCCCTGCCCACGCCTCCAACCACTCCACCAACTCCCTCTCCAACTCGCCGAATCCGACGCCATACGCGTCCCTGCGCGCACGCACGAGCACATCCACCGCGACGCCCATCTCATCGAGACGCCCGAGAATCCTCTTCCGGCCTATCTCACGCAACCTCCGCTTGAGCAGGTTCCGGTCCACGATCCGGCGCCCGTGCTTGGGTACCACCAGTCCGAACCTGGAATGCAAAACGGGGGAAGGCGCGAAGAAGACATCCAGATGAGACGTCCTCTCCCGCTTCCCCCGCTTGAGCAGTGTCCCGATATCCGCGCGCTGACGGACCCGGGCGTCCCGGGGAAGCTTCTCCCCGACACGGCCACCGTTCTCTATTTGCTGCCGGTCGTCACCACCAGCAACGCACGCCCCCGGGCGCGACGCCTTGCCAGCGTCTTCCGACCCCCGCGGGTCTTCATGCGAGCACGGAATCCGTGCTTGTTGACCCGCTTTCGATTGCGTGGCCTGTATGTCGGCTTCATTACGAACAGCCCGATCCGTGAGGTTCATTCGTCTAGAAACGAGCTTGAAAAGGTAGTTTCAACCCCAGGGTCAAGTCAACCGGCCGCTCCGGATGTGCCATGGCGAGCCCTCGATTGACTTTTCCACATTCCCCTTCTACCTTCGGCCCCCCTCAGGGAGCCCCTCCCTGTGCGGGTCAAACGCTTCAGCCAAACCCCGCGGGATGTCCCCGAATCATCGATTTCTCCTCGGCGCCCCCACCTCGGCTCTTCCCAGGTCCGGAAGATGGAACTGACCGCCGCCGAAACCTGGACCCGGATCCTGGAGGTCGTTCGCACCACCCTCCCGGATCAGAGCTACCGCACCTGGCTCGCCGGGACGCGTGCGTCCGCCCTCGCCGGCGATCAACTCATCATCGAAGCCCCTTCCCGTTTCCACGTGGAGTGGATCGAAGACAAGTACGGACCGGCGCTCTCCGCGGCAGCCCAGCAGGTCATCGGACATCCCCTGACGATCAAGGTGGAGTGCACCGCCACCCAGGCTCCCATCTCCGTTCCCGATATCCACCTGACCGCCTCCCCCACCTCGGCCGGAACCTCGGCATCCCCGCGGTCGGGACAGGACCTCACCGTAACCGGCCCCCCGGTCCCCCCGCCCTCGCTGAACGCCCGCTACACTTTCGATCGCTTCGTCGTGGGCGCCAACAACCAACTCGCCGCCGCCGCGTCCCGGGCCGTAGCCGAGAAGCCGGCGCGGATGTACAACCCCCTCTTCCTGTACGGCGGAGTCGGCCTGGGAAAGACGCATTTGATGCATGCCATCGGCCACCACCTTCTGGCGGAGAGTTCCGGTAACCGCATCGCCTACGTCTCGTCGGAGCAGTTCACCAACGAGCTCGTCGGCTCCATCCAACAAGGCACCATGTCCGGCTTCAGGCGCCGGTATCGGGAAATGGATCTTCTCCTGGTCGACGACATCCACTTTCTCGAGGGGAAGGAACGAACACAGGAAGAGTTCTTCCACACCTTCAATGCTCTGTACGACGCCCAGCGCCAGATCATTCTCACCAGCGACCGCCCGCCGAAGGAACTCCCGGGACTCGAGGAGCGCCTCATCTCCCGGTTCGAGTGGGGACTCGTGGTGGACATCAAGCCACCGGACTTCGAGACCCGCATGGCCATCCTCCGCAAGAAGGCCGCGGACGACGGTCTTTCCCTCGACGACGACGTCATCGAATTCATCGCCCACTCCTGCAGCGCGTCCGTGCGGGAGCTGGAGGGCGCCGTCATCAAGCTCCTGGCGTACTCCTCCCTGACCCACCAGGAAATCACCACCGACCTCGCCCGTACGGCGCTGCGCGGCGTCCTCGACGAGTCCCGCACCGACACTCGGCTCACGCCCGAGCGGATTCGAGAGATGGTGGCGCATCATTGGCGGGTCCGACCCGAGGCGCTGACCTCGAAGCGTCGTACCCGCGACCTCACCGTTCCCCGCCAGGTCGCCATGTATCTGATCAAGGACGTCCTCGACGTCCCCCTGGTGAAGATCGGAACCCTCTTCGGCGGACGCGACCACTCCACCGTGATCCACTCGATACGCAAGGTGGAGGAGGACATGGCCACCGATCCCGATTTCCGCCGCGACGTCCACCACCTTCGCGACCAGGCCAACCAGGCGCGTTCCTGATCCCGAACCACGCTTTCCACACCCGTCCACATTCCGGGTGGAAATCGCTCCTTTTCCCACACCACGAGCTCCTCTCCACCACGCCCGTGGGGAAATCCCGGCCCTCTCCACAACTACTCCACGGGGCGTCAGCGGCGTTCAACTCCTTGTGCCCCTAGTGCTCCCGGAGCGTACGACCCCCACAACCCACAACTCCACACCTACTACTACTGCTATGTTTTTTATTAACCAAGTCACTTAGTATCTAGAATTCTGTGGAAACCCCCCCTTGTTGCCAGCCGTCACGAGCAGAGGTTCCATGAACTTTACGATCACCCGACAGAACCTTCACGCCGGCCTTGCCGCCGTCTCCGCGAGCATCCCGTCCAAGACCACTCTTCCCGTCCTCTCGAACATCCTCTTCGAGGCGCGGGACGATTCGGTTTGGATGAACGGAACGGACCTGGATGTCGCCGTGAGAATCAAGGTCCCTGCCGACGTGAAGGAGGCCGGAAGCCTCACCGCTCCCGGGAAGAAGCTACAGGAGATCACCCGCGAGCTCCCCGACGCACCCGTCGAGGTCGCGACCCGTGGTGACCAGATCGAGCTGAGTTGCGGCCGGAGCCGGTTCAAGCTCAATGGACTGCCGGCCGACGAGTTCCCCACCCTGCCGTCCATCTCCTTCGACGATGCCTGGACGGTGAAGGGAAAGGACCTCCATTCCCTCATCCACCACACGTCCTTCGCCGTGTCCACGGAGGAGAGCCGTCCCATCCTGAACGGCGTCCTGTGGGAGCTCCGGGATGGGGCCATGCGCATGGTGGCGACGAACGGGCACCGACTGGCCAGGATGAGCATTCCGGCGCAGTCCTCCGACGTTCCCTCTGCCGACTTCATCGTTCCTCCGGCGGCGTTGCAGCAGGTACAGCGGCTGTTCAAGGACGACGATACGCTCGAGGTTTCCCGCGACGGAAACCATCTCGGGTTCCGGTCCGGATCGGCGGAGATCTTCACTCGCCTGATCGAGGGGACGTATCCCAACTACGAGCAGGTGATTCCGAAGGACAACGACAAGAAGGCCATCGTCTCCAAGAAGCTCCTGGAATCCGCGGTTCGCCGCATGGCCGTGGTCGCCTCCGATCAGACACACAGGATCCGCCTCACCTTCGAAGACGGCCGCGTCCACCTCAGCGTGCTCACTCCCGACCTGGGTGAAGGCCACGACGAGTTGGAACTCGACTACGCCGGAGAGGCGCTCGAGATCGGATTCAACGCGAACTACCTCCTCGAAGTGCTGAAGTACATGCCCACCGAGGAAGTGTGTATCGCCTTCAAGGCCCCCGAGCGCGCCGCCACCATCGAGCCGGTGGCTTCGGGCGGTGACGCCATGGATCTCCTCTGCCTGGTGATGCCTCTCCGCCTCCTCGACTGACCGACCGGTGACGGGGGGGATGGGTATCCCCCTCGTCCGGCGGTTCTAGTCGACCCGTGCCGCGGAGAGGAGCTCCGGTCCGGTGAAGAGGGCGAACACGGGGAGCCCCGCCTCCGCCAGCCGTTCACGCCCACCCTCCTCCCGATCCACCACGGTCAGGATCGCCACCACTTCCGCCCCGAAGTCGCGCAGAGCCTCCACGGCCTTGAGCGCGCTGGACCCCGTCGTCATCGAGTCTTCGATCACCACACAGCGAGCACCCGGCGGCAACCCACCTTCCACCCTCTGCCCGGTCCCGTGCTCCTTCGCCTCCTTGCGCACGGAGAAGGCATCTCGAGGATCGCCGACCCTCCAGCTGTGGTGCGCAATGGCGTAGGCCACCGGATCGGCCCCCATGGTCAGCCCCCCGACGTGGGTGAATTCCAGACCCGTCCCCTGCAGCACCTCGAACCCGACCTCTCCGATGAGGGCCTGACCCTCCGCGGTCATCGTGGTCCGCCGCGCGTCCACGTAGTAGGCCGAACGTGCGCCGCTGGCCAGCGTGAAATCACCGAGCCGTACCGACCGCGACACCAGGAGATTCCTCAAACGCTCACGTGGCTGCATCGATCATTCCTCTGTTGTGTTGCTGTCGTATGTGCACGACCAGGCGATCCACGGCCCGTCGTGGGAGAGACTCACGTCCACCGGTGCCTCCCTCCCGTCCACCACCACGTATGGAGGATGCCCTCCCGCGGAACCGACGGGACGCGACAAGATCTCGATACGCCCGGGGTCGACGGCGAGAACAGCGGCCAAGCCCTCCTTGGCCGACGTCCGCACGGAGGCGGACCACGGAGTTCGAACGAGCGCGGACTCCCGCGCCGAGAGGACCGGAACCCCGGACACGGACCCACCCGACACGCTGCAGGAGCACGCGAGGCCGAACGGACGTGTGGAAGGAAGACGATCCGTGGCCGGGCGCCCGGACCGCAGCGTATTCGCCACACCGACCGCGTGGACCGCGGTGGCGGCCACCCAGACACACACGCGGACCGTGTCGGTGCCATGCCGCACCGTTCCGACGAGGGAGTACGCCAACTCCGGCGGCGACCCGGTCACGGAGCAGGAGACGGCACCCAGGAACGCGGTGAGATCGGCCCTCCCCGCATCTTCCAATTCCGTGACGAAGGCGGCGTGCCGGAAGACCGGAGGCGACCCCAGCAACTTGGAGACCGCCTTGAAGGCCGCCTCCTTGGCGGACCAGACGGCCCAGAGGTCCACGGATCCCGGGCGCGTAGCGAGCCAGTCCTCTTCGCTGGCTGCCAGCACACGCTTCCGAAACCGAGGGTTATCCGCGAGAGCCCGGATCCTTCGGGCCGTGAGGTCGACGACGTCGTTGCCCGTCCAGGCGGGAACCTGGATCACCGGAATCCGGTCCTCGCCCACCCACCGGCGCCCGGAGCGTCCTCCGACACGGAAATCCTCAGGACCCCCGGTACACCACGCGCCACACCCGCCCGCGGACGCTGTCGGAGATGTACAGCGACCCGTCGGGGCCCAGGGCCAGTCCCACCGGACGGGTCATCGTATCCTCCGAGCCCCCGGCCGCCGAACGGAAGCCGTCGGCGAAGACCTCCCAGGTGGAGCCGGGATGATCGCCCTCCGCCGGAACGAAGACCACGCGGTATCCGTCCTGGGGATTCGGGGCCCGGTTCCACGACCCGTGGAAGGCGATGAAGGCTCCGCCCTGGTACCGCGCCGGGAACCGGCTCCCCTGATAGAAGACCAGATCGTTGGGGGCCCAATGGGCCGGAAACCCGATGATGGGCATGTCCATCTCGCCGCAACGCCCGACCTCGTGGCCATCCCCCCCGAACTCGGGGGCGAGATACTTCTCGCCCGTCTCCGGATCGTGGTAGCAATAGGGCCACCCGAAGTCGGAACCCTCGTCGAGACGAACGAATTCCTCGGACGGCTTCTCGGTGCTCTGATCGACGGTGAAGCGATCCGGAAACATGTCGTGAAGCTGATCCCGACCATGCACCGCCCCATAGAGGACGTGGGTGGTGGGGTGCATCCTCAGGGCCACGGTGTTCCGTAGACCGGCCGCGAAGCGAACGCCGTCCTCCTGGGTCTGGCCGACGGCGTCCGCGTCGAACCTCCAGATACCGGCGCGGGTCTCACGCTCGGGGCAGGGGTCCATCCCCGGTGAGCCGGCCGTACGCGCCTGCTGCATGCACGCGTTGGAGGGTGACCCGATGTTCACGTAGAGACTCCGGTCCGGGCCGATCACGATGGTCTTCGCCGCGTGGTTCCGGTCGGCGGGGAGGCCCGACACGATGGTGTCGGGTGCCCCGGATGGAGTCATCGACCCCTCTTCGATGGGATATCGGAGCACGGCGTCGTCGGGAGCGAAGTAGACGAAGCCTCCGTCCAGGACGATTCCGTTCCCCCCGTTCTCGCCCCAGAGCTCCCTGCGGTCGGCCACCCCGTCTCCGTCCGTGTCACGCAGGACGGCCACGCCTCCGGCAACCAGAGGAGCGTCGCGACTCTCGCGGAGATTGCGGCGGGCCACGAAGACGTCTCCATTGGCGGCCACCTCGAGATGCCGGGCGCCGGCCACCGCATCGGCCACCACGATGGCGCAGAACCCCTCGGGCAGGCTGAGTCCCCCGTTGTCTGGAGCACAGAGTTCGTCGCCGGTACCGCAGGCGGACAGGAGCCCCGCGAGAATCGGAAGGAGAAGGCCGGACCGGAACCGTCGGGTAGACATGCGACTCACCGCCTTGATGGAATGGAGGAATCAAGAGGAACCGCAGGATCGACAGGGACGCACCCGCCGTCAAGAACCTCCCGGTGGCGTGCTCCCCCGCGGCCGAACGACCTCACGGCTGGAACACGCGGATCACCGCCTCGGGAACACGGGTAGGCCGCCGATCGTGCCCGATCCAGACGGCCACCACGCGGGCGCGGGCCACCACCATCTCCGGCTCGGCGGCTCGGCACATCTCCTGTTCGATGACCATGCTCGTGCGGCGAGTCTCGCTCAACCACGTCCGGACCCGGATATGGTCTCCCATGCGTACCTCTTTGAGGTAATCCACCTCGATCCGAACCACATAGACAGACCAACCATTTTCCGCCATCCTCTCTGGGGGAAAGTCTCCCTGGCGAAATGCCTGGAACCGCGCGTGTTCGAAATAGTTCAGGTAGACCGCGTGGTTGACGTGACCATACTGATCGAGCTCGTAACCGCGAGCGGTGATCTCCGTTTCACGGACGATCCCCTGGGTGGCGAACCTCTTCATTTCGATCCTCTCCGGAGGGGAACACGAAGTGGACCAACGAAGGCATGGAACGGCTTTCCGGGCAAGGCTCGCCTTTCGCGCGCACCCGGCGTGGGTTGGGCCCATCACCTGGGCCGTCGTCGCGTGCGCCGCGCTCGCTCCGGCCGACTCGCTCGCTCAACCGTCGGGGAACGAAGGGTCCGACGCCATCCTCGTGCTGGCCGCAGCCAGCCTGGGCGAAGTCCTGCCCGGAATCGCGAGGCGATGGACCCGGGAGACCGGCGTGCCGGTCGACTTCTCCTTCGACGCCACCTCGCGACTCGCGCACCAGGCAATGGAGACGGGAAGAGCCGACGTTTTCGTCTCCGCCGACGCGGTGTGGATGGACTGGGTGGAGGAACGGAAGGGGATCCTTCCGGGATCCAGGACCACGCTGGCGGGAAATGCCCTCGTCGTCGTGGTCCCCGCAGGGTCGCCGGGGTCGCCGGGCCCGCACCCCTCCACCTGGGAAGGGGTGACCCGGATCGCCCTCGCGGGGGAGAACGTACCGGCCGGCCGGTATGCGCAGGAGGCTCTGGAGGCACTCGGCCTCTGGAACACGCTCGCGGAGAAGACGGTTAGGGCCGGGTCGGTCCGCAGCGCGTTGGAGTGGGTGGCCACGGAAGAGGCGCAGGCCGGGGTGGTGTACGCCACGGACCTGCCCATCAGCGAGGGAGTCCGTGAGGCATGGACGATACCGCAGGATGCCCACGCCGCGGTCACGTACACGGGCGCGATCCTGGCGGAGTCCGCCCGAGCGCCCCTGGCGGAGGACTTCCTGGCGTTCGCGGCGGGCCCGGAAGGCCGGCGCCTCTTCGCGGCCGCGGGATTCCTTCCCCCCCCCGAGCCCGACTCCCAGGCGATTCGTCAGGCCCCCCCGGAACAACGACCTTCGGTGGCCTCCGCGGTACGCATCTCCCTACTGGTGGCGCTGGCGGCCACCCTCGCCGGCCTGGGTCCGGCCATCTTCCTCGGCTGGATCCTGGCGCGACACGAGTTCCGCGGAAAGAGCATCCTCACCACGGCGGTCCTCATCCCCCTGGTCCTTCCTCCCGTCGTGACCGGATTCCTCCTCCTGTCACTCCTGGGGACACAGGGCGTCCTGGGTGGGTGGATGCATGCGTTGGGGATCGACCTCCCCTTCACCCTCCCCGCGGCCGTCCTGGCCGCCCTGGTGGTGGGGCTCCCCTTGTACGTCGTAGCCATCCGGGGCGCCTTCGAGGCGGTGGACCCCCACTACGAGGAGCTCTCCTGGACATTGGGCTCGCCCCCCGCCGCGACCTTCAGGAGGATCACGCTTCCCCTCGCCCTGCCGGGGATCGTGGCGGGCGCGGTGCTGGCCTTCGCGCGGGCGTTGGGCGAATTCGGGGCCACCGTGGTCCTCGCCGGAAACGTGGAAGGCGAGACGCGAACCATAGCCCTCGCGGTATACAGCCTCCTCGAGTCCCCCGGAGGGAGGGAAACCACGTGGCTCCTGGTCACCGCGAGCGTGGCGCTCTCTGTGGGTGCGCTCCTCGGGTACGAAGGGCTGCTCCGGCGTCAGCGCCGACGCATGGAACACAGAACATGACGCCGGCCTCTCCTGCCGTACTGGACCTCCACGTCCAGGTACCCGTGGGGCACCCCGCCCTGGACCTGCGCATGGCGACCGCCGCCAAAGCCATCGCCGTGGTGGGGCCGTCGGGTGCCGGAAAGAGCACGCTGCTGAGGGCCATCGCCGGGCTGGAGCGACGGGCGCGAGGATTCGTCACGGTACAGGGAGAGGCGTGGCAGGACGACAACGCGAAGGTCCGTCTTCCCGTGTGGGAGCGGCGAGTCGGGTGGGTCCCCCAGGATGCGCTCCTCTTCCCGCACCTCTCCGTTCGGGAGAACCTGGCCTTCTCCGGCGCCTCGACCGCGCAGGAGGTCGAAGCCACCGCGGACGTTCTCGAGGTGGCGCACCTTCTGGAACGGCGCCCCCGCAACCTGTCCGGCGGGGAGCGCCAGAGGGTGGCCCTGGGCCGCGCGCTGCTCGCCGATCCACGGATCCTCCTTCTGGACGAGCCGTTCTCGGCCCTGGACCGGCCGCTCCGCATCCAGGTGGCCACTCTCGTGGGGCGCCTTACCCGGGACCGAGACACACCCATCGTGCTGGTGAGCCACGACGAGGAGGATGCAGAGATCCTCGCTCAGGAGCACTGGCACCTGAATCAGGGGATCCTCACCCCGCCTGCGTGAGCAGTCCCTTCTCGCGGACCAGGTCGCCCAACTCACTCCGGGACGAGACCCCGAGCTTCGGGAAGATGTTCGAGAGGTGGGTGCCCACCGTGCGCGGGGAGATGTCGAGTTCCTTCCCGATGGCCTTGTTCGACTTCCGCTCGGCCACCAGACGGGCGATCTGGGCTTCCCGCTCCGTGAGACCCAGGAAGGTCGACTCGGGCAGCATGGGGGGCGGGCGATGCCCCACCTCGCGGAACTGGTCGCGGGCTTTCTCCAGCTCCAGCTCTGCCCCCAACCGAATGAAGATGTCGTGGACCCGCCGCAACTCCTCCAGAGACCCGCGGATGTCGCCGATCTCCGCGAGCCTCCCCGCGAGCTGCCGCCTCACCCTCGCCGCGTAGGGGACCATGGGGATCTCCTCGAGTGCCTCCGCCGCGCTCCGCATGAGCACCGCGCCGCCCTGAGGATCGCCCTGCTTCCACCGCACCATGGCCGAACATGCGTCGGCCCACGCGAGGCCCAGCTTGTGATCCAGGGCGCAGGCATGCTCTCGCATCCTCTCCCCCACCTCAGCGGCGCGCTCGGAGTCCTCGGCCCACAGATACGCCTCGGCCAGGATGGGCAGAAGCCGATGAAGAGACCAGAGCGTGTATCCGGTGCCCTCGGCGATGCGGAGGCCCTGCTCCGCGTAGCCGATGGCCTTGCGGTAGTTCCCCATGGCCACCTGGTAGTGTGCCAGGCCGATGTAGGTGGGAACCACGAGGTGCACGTCGACCCCGTCCGCCCCCTGGTCCCCGGAGCCCTCGATCCCCGACAACTCCACGGCCTCGTCGAGAAGGGCACGGGCCTTCGGGAAATCACCCTGGCCGATATGGAGAAGGGAGGTCCACACCAGGAGACGAGGGAGGAGGGTCCGCTGATTCAGGGCGCGCGCCAGCACGATGGAGTGCTCGCCGGTCATTACACCCTCGTCCCACCGCCCCGAAGCATAGGACCCCTCGATGGACAACTCCGCGACCCAGAGTTGAAGAACCGGCGAGTGGAGGTTCGACGCCATGCGCCCGCACTCGACGATACCCTCTGCCATCGACCGCTGGTCGCCGCGAAGGCCGGCCAGAACCGTGAGTCCCCACCGGGCCCAGAACTCGGCTCCCAGGTCCCCGCCCTCCTGAGCCAGGCGGACGGCCGTCGTGCCGTGGGCGCGAGCCCGATCGGGGGGGCCGGTCCACGTGTAGAGGAGTCCCAGCGCGCGATGAGCCCGGGCCAGGAGCCGGTGATCGCCCAGCAGTTCCGCGAGGGGCAGCGCGGCCTCGGCATCCCGAAGAGCCTCCACACCCCTGCCCAACTCCTGAAGACACAGCGAACGAGCGAGCCGCAGCCTCACGGCGTCGAACTCGCTCCCCGACTCGAAAGCCGCTCGGAGGCCCTCATCGTAGTACGACAGTGCGTCCCGGTACCGCCCGTTCCAGAAATGGGCGAGACCGATGTCGCGGAGCATCGACGCGCGGCCTGGCGCACCCGGTTGGATGTGACCCAGCGCCTCGCCCCACACTTCGGTGGCGCGAACGTACTCCCCAAGGCGCACGAGCACCCGACCCAGATCGCGGAGAAGGCCTTCGCGAATCTCCTCCCGGCCGTCCTGGCGGTGCGGCCCCACGATGTCACAGGCGGCCTGAAGGTAGTTCAGCGCTTCCCGGTCCGCGTGCCGGGCGAGTGCCCGCCGCCCCGCCTCCGCAACGTAGAGAAGCGCCTTGTCGGTGAGCTCTCCCGCGTCGCTGCGGGCGAAGTGGTAGGCGAGCTCGTCGGCGTGGTCCATGGCCGCCTGTCCCCAGTACCTCTCCATGGCCACCGCGATGGTCCCGTGCATGATGCGGGCGCGAGGGAGCCCCAACTCCACGTACAAGGTCTCCCGTACGAGCGGATGGACGAAGTCGAAGACCACGCCTAGGGCGCTCTGTTGCTCGAACAACACCCGGTGGGTGGCCAACTCGTCGAGGGCAGTGAGCAGCTCCGCCTCGGGGAGCCCGCTGACCTGGGCGACGATCCCGTAGGAAGCAGGGCCCCGCACCACCGCGCAGATCTCCGCCACCCTCCGGGAGGATGGACTGAACGAGTCGAGCCGCCCGAGCACCGCGTCCCGGATCGAGTTGGGAAGCCCGAAGTCGTCGGCGTTCCACCCGACCCAGGCGCCCTGCCGACTCGTGAGCTTTCCCGAAGCGACCAGGGACTTGAGGACCTCCTCGACGAAGAAGGGGTTACCCCGGGTCCAGCCGAAGAGGAGCGCGGAAAACTCCCGGATCTGACCCACCTCCACCTCGAACGTGCGGCACACCAATTCGGTGACCTCGTCACGACTCAGGGGATTGAGCCGAAGCTTCCGGGCGAGGCGGGCGCCGACCAGCGAGCGGTCGAGCTTGACCAACTGAGGCGACCGTTCCCGCTCGGCGTCGTTGAACGTCGCCAGGATCATCACCGGCCGATCTCCCACCTGACGGACCACGAAGTGGAGCAGATGGAGGGACGACTCGTCCGCCCAGTGGAGGTCCTCGAGAACCAGGAGCACCGGCGCCCGGTCCGCGAACGCACCGAGAAACTGGGAAAACGTCCAGAGCAGCCGGGTGCGGAATTCGTCC
>JAOUPR010000006.1 GCA_029879725.1 Gemmatimonadota bacterium
TTCCCTCCCACGAAGGTCGTGGGGGATCCAAGCGCTCTCTTGCGGGATCCCGGATTTCTGCAGTCCGTCGCGAGAGTCATCTCGGTGCGCCGACTCTTGATCGCGGGGTACGAGGCCAAGTTACCGGAAATCGACGACCTGCGCGCACTGACCGGAGCGCAGGCCGGTACGAGCGCTACCGACTCGATCCCCTGATCCGGTCCGCGGCGGCCGCGAGTCCCACCCGCCGAAACCCCTGCCCCTCCACCCCGTAGTTTTCTCTGGCCCGCCCGGGCGGGGGCAGTCTATCTTGGGCACCCCATCGGGAACCCGAGAGAGGCCTCGCGTCCGGCATCCCAGAGACTTCGGAGTCCGTCCATGCGCTATCGCACCCGCACCACCCTGTCCACCCTGGCGCTCCTGGCGGGAGTAGCACTCCCCGCCCTGGCCCAGGACTCGTCCCCCGACCCCGACCGGGGCCTTCCCCTGGAGCCGGCTCGATGGGCCCGCTTCACGACCAGCGAGGGGACCTGGATCTCCCTGGACGTGAGCCCCGACGGCTCCACCATCGTCTTCGACCTCCTGGGGGATCTCTACACCATCCCCGCCGCTGGAGGCACGGCGACGCGCATCACCCAGGGGATGGCCCACGACATGCAGCCCCGCTTCTCCCCCGACGGGGCGCGCGTGGTGTTCGTGTCCGACCGGAGTGGCGACGAGAACATCTGGGTCCTCCCGGCGGCGGGAGGAGAGCCCAGGCAAATCTCGAAGGGGATCGGGAGTGCCTTCCTCTCTCCGGAGTGGACTCCCGACGGGAGCTACATCGTGGTGTCCCGCTCGCAGCTCCTCACCGGGCTGGAGAAGCTCTGGCTCTACCACGTCGACGGTGGCACGGGGCTCGAGATGGTGGGGGGGTCGGGCGCCCAACGGATGATGGGCGCCGCCTTCGGGCCGGAGCCGCGGTACGTGTACTACGCCCAGCGGATGGGCGCGTGGAGCTACAACGCGGTCTTCCCGCAATTCCAGCTCCGCCTCTACGACCGTGAGACCGGCACGCAGACGCCCATCAGCGCACGGTACGGCTCGGCCTTCCGCCCGGCGGTCTCGCCCGACGGGAAGTGGCTCGCCTACGGGACCCGCCACGACGCCGACACGGGGATCCGACTGCGTGACCTCGCCTCGGGCGAGGAACGGTGGCTGGCCTACCCGGTACAGCGCGACGACCAGGAATCCGTCGCCAACATGGACGTCCTTCCCGGATATTCCTTCACGCCCGCGTCCGACGCCGTTGTGATGTCGTACGGCGGCGGAATCTGGAGCGTGCCGCTGGACGGCTCCGATCCCACGGAGATCCCGTTCACGGTGGAAGCCGAGGTGGCGGTGGGCCCCGAGGTCTCCTTCGAGTATCCCATCGAGGATACGCCGACGTTCACCGTGAAGCAGATCCGTGACGCGGTCCCCTCCCCCGACGGGAGCATGGTGGCGTTCTCGGCGCTGGACCGCATCTACGTGGCGTCCGCCACCGGCGGAGACCCCCGGCGTCTCACCAACCAGGAAGTGGGCGAGTACCAGCCCGTCTGGTCTCCCGACGGCGCCGCCGTCGCCTTCGTCACGTGGGACGACGCCACGGGCCAGGGCCACGTCATGCGTGCCCCGGCACGAGGCGGCTCGGCGCGGCCGGTCACCCGGGCGTCGGCGTACTATCAGCAGCTCGCATGGTCTCCCGACGGCGCCCGTATCGTCGCCATGCGCTCCTCGGCGCGGAATCTGGAGGAAGCCATCGACCCCTTCGTCTTCTCCGGCCTCGACGCCGAGTTCGTGTGGTTCCCCGCGGCCGGAGGCGACGCCACGGTGATCGGGCCGGTGAACGGGCGCTCGCGCCCCCACTTCACGCAGGACGCCGAGCGGATCTACTACTACGGCAGGGCGCCCGGAGTGGCGCCCCCCGGGGCCCCCAGCGAGGGACCGCCCACGGTGGCGCTCATGTCCGCGCGCTGGGACGACACGGACCCGAAGCAGCACCTGCGGGTCACGGCGCGCTTCCCCATCGAGGCCGGCGGATGGTCGGTATCCGAGAACTCGGACATCATCCTCCCGAAGAGCGTGGAGGAGTTGGACGAGGAGGCGCGGGAGCCGCGGGTCCCCGAGATGTCGGCGGGCCTGATCATGATGGCTCCCCGGGGCGATCTCGCCCTGGCCCACTTCGGACGGGACGTCTATGCCGTCACCGTCCCGAGAACGGGGGTCAACGCCCCCGTGGTGATGGTATCGAAGCCCGATTCCGCGGCCGTTCCGGTGTGGAAGCTCAGCGACATCGGCGGTGAGTTCCCCACCTGGGGCGGCGACGGCCGGACCGTCCACTGGTCCATCGGGAACGCCTTCGTCACGTACGACATGGACGCGGCCCGGGGGAACGACGACTACCGGCCGGAGGAGCGGCGCATCGCCGTGTCCGCCACGCGCGACGTCCCCCAGGGGACGGTGGTGCTGCGAGGCGCCCGGGTGGTGACCATGCGCGGCGACGAGGTCATCGAGAACGCCGACGTGGTGGTCACCAACAACCGCATCACCCGGGTCGGGGCGGGAGGCGGAGAGGTCCCGCAGGGCGCTCGCGTCCTGGACGTGACCGGCAAGACCATCGTCCCGGGATTCGTGGATACCCACGCCCACATGTGGAACCTCTGGGGACTCCACTGGCAGCGCCCGTGGATCTACCTGGCCAACCTGGCCTACGGGGTGACCACCACACGCGATCCGCAGACCAGCACCACGGACGTCCTCACGTACGAGGACCGGGTGCGGGCCGGGCAGATGCCCGGGCCCCGCGTGTACTCCACCGGGCCGGGGGTCTTCTTCACGGACGGGATCCGGAGCCTGGACCACGCACGCACCGTCCTGCGCCGCTACAGCGAGTACTACGACACCAAGACCTTCAAGATGTACATGTCCGGGAACCGCCGTCAGCGCCAGTGGCTCATCATGGCGTCGCGTGAGCTCGGACTCATGCCCACGACGGAGGGCGGGCTCGACTATCGCCTCAACATGACCCACGCCATGGACGGATATCCGGGGGTGGAGCACACCATGCCCATCGTCCCCGCGTACGATGACGTGGTGGAGCTGTTCAAGACGTCGGGCACCACCAACACCCCGACCCTCCTCGTGACGTACGGAGGTCCGTGGGCGGAGAACTACTTCTACACCCACGAGAACGTGGTGGGCGACGAGAAGCTCAACCACTTCACGCCCAAGGAGGAGATCGACTACAAGGCGCGCCGTCTCCAGACCACGGGCCCTGGACCGGGCGGATGGTTCATGGAGGAGGAGTACGCCTTCCGGCGGCACTCGGCGTGGCTCAAGGATCTGGTCGAGGAGGGAGGGAGCGTGGGCGTGGGAAGCCATGGCCAGCTCCAGGGACTGGGGTACCACTGGGAGATGTGGGCGCTCCAGAGCGGCGGGATGAGCAACCACGACGTCCTGCGCGTGGCCACCATCCTCGGCGCCGACGCCATCGGTCTGGGTGGTGACCTGGGCTCCATCGAGGCCGGGAAGTTGGCCGATCTGGTGATCCTGGACGCGAACCCCCTGGACGACATCCGCAACAGCAACACCGTCCATCAGGTCATGATGAACGGCAGACTCTACGACGGCGACACGCTGGACGAGGTGTGGCCACGACAACGGGCGGCGCCGGACGAACCCTGGCGGCACACCGCTCCCAACACCAAAGCCGGCATCCCCGGAGGTGCACGATGAACGCGCATATCGGAATCGTCGGCCGGACGGCCCTGGTGGCGGCCGCCCTGGCGGTGCTGGCCGCGCCCCTGACGGCCCAGATGCCCAACGGAGGCCGGGGCGGCCCCAACGCCCGGCCACTCCCGCTGAACGCGGCCCGCAAGGCGACGTTCACCGCCACCGAAGGGACGTGGATCTCGCTGGACGTGAGCCCCGACGGGGAGACCATCGTCTTCGACCTCCTCGGCGACCTGTACACCATGCCCATCACCGGCGGGAAGGCCACTCGCCTCACCGACGGGATGGCCTACGACGCCCAGCCCCGCTTCAGCCCCGACGGGAAGCGGGTGGCGTTCGTGTCCGACCGGAGCGGCGGCGACAACCTGTGGACCATGGCGTTGGATCTCACCGACACCACGCAGATCACCAGGGGGAACACCTCGCTCTACGTGTCCCCGGAGTGGACGCCCGACGGCGAGTACATCGTGGTGAGCCGCACCGGAGGGTTGGGTGGCGCGGCCAAGCTCCAGATGTACCACACGGAGAGCCGGGCGCCCCTCGCCCTCATCCGCGCGCCCGCCCAGCTCAAGACGTTGGGCGCCGCCATGAGCCCCGACGGCCGCCACATCTGGTACGCCGGCCGCTTCGGCGACTGGCAGTACAACGCGCGCTTCCCGCAGTACCAGCTGTACCGGTACGACCGGGAGCAGGGGACTTCCACCCTCATGACCCGCCGGTACGGGTCGGGATTCCGGCCGGCCGTCTCGCCGGACGGGCGTTGGCTCGTGTACGGGAGCCGCGAGAACACGGAGACGGGGCTGCGCAGGCGTGACCTGCAGACCGGCGAAGAGGAGTGGCTCGCCTACCCCATCCAGCGGGACGAGATGGAGTCACGAGCCCCGCTGGACGTCCTCCCCGGATACGCGTTCACCCCGGATTCCCGGTCGGTGGTCATCTCGTACGGGGGGAAGATCTGGCGTGTCCCGGTGGACGGGAGCGCGGCCACGGAGATCCCCTTCGAGGCCGAGGTCGAGGTGGGCGTGGGTCCGGAGGTGAAGTTCGCCTACCAGATCGACACCACGGCGGCGGTCACGGCGCGTCAGATCCGGAGCCCGGTGGCTTCGCCCGACGGGCGGCGCATCGCCTTCACGGCCTTCGACCGCCTCTGGGTCAAGGACATGCCCGACGGCACACCCCGCAGGCTCACCGACGCCGACGTGGGTGAGTTCCACCCGAAGTGGTCGCCCGACGGCGCCTGGGTGGGGTACGTCACCTGGGACGACGAGGCCGGCGGACAGATCATGAAGGTGAGGGCCGACGGGGGAGCCGCCCCGGTCCAGCTCACCCGCACCGCCGCCCTGTACTACAACGTGGCGTGGGCTCCCGACGGGACGCGGCTGGTGGCGTCCCGCGGGGCCGCGCGCGAGCTCAAGGAAGCGGCGGGATTCTTCTTCGGGCCCATGGGTGGAACCTTCGTCTGGGTTCCCGCTGCGGGAGGCGAGGCGACGGTGATCTCGCCCACGGGCACCCGCGACGTGGCCCACTTCCGCAACGACCAGCCGGAGCGCATCTACGCGTACAGCCCCAGGGAAGGACTCGTCTCCTTCCGCTGGGACGGCACCGACGTGCAGCGGCACCTCCAGGTTCGGGGGATGCCGACTCCGGGCGCCGGAACGCCCCACCCCGAGGAGTTCGAGTTCCTCCCCGGGCGGGTGTTCCCCGTGGCGAAGACGGAGACGGGGGTCACGTCCGGACCGGGCGTCCTCGACGCCGACCCCGCGGCCGAGCCGCCGGGGGCCCCACCCGCGGGGCTGGTGATGATCTCCCCGGCGGGTGACCGCGCGCTGGCCCAGCTGGGGATGGACGTCTATACGGTGGACCTCCCCTTGGTGGGAGGCCCCACCCCGACGGTCATGGTCGGGCAGCCGGGAGCCGCGCCGGTACCGGTGCGCAAGCTCACGGAGGTGGGCGCGGAATTCCCCTCGTGGAGCGCCGACGGATCCGTGATCCACTGGGCGCTGGGGAACGTCCTCTTCACGTACGACCTGGCCTCCCTGGAAGCCCAGGAGGACAGCATCGAGGCACAGGCCCACGAGATGGCGCTGCTGAGGGTACGCGCCCTGGCGGTGATGGACTCCCTGAAGACGAGCCGGGCGAAGGCGGACTCCCTGAAGAAGGCCGACGCGGAAGTCCCGGACACGCTGTCCCGCCGCATCACCCGCCTGGCCGCCGACTCGGTGCAGACCGCGGCGGACTCCCTCCTGGCCAAGGCCGACTCCATCCGCGCGGCGGCGGCGGCCATTCGGGCCCGTGCCGACTCGGTGCGGGAAGGGAACGAAGAGCTCCTGGCCGACACCGCGAAGACGTACAGGCCGCGGGAGAGGAAGATCGAGGTCACCCTCCCCCGCGACGTACCGACCGGGACGGTCGTACTCCGCGGCGGGCGGGCGGTGACGATGAAGGGAGACGAGATCGTCGAGAACGCAGACGTGGTGGTCACGAACAACCGCATCGTCGCGGTGGGCGCGCGGGACTCGGTGGAGGTTCCCGAGGGGGCACGCGTCATCGACGTATCCGGGAAGACGCTCATCCCCGGGTTCGTGGACACGCACTACCACGCCCAGTGGCTCATCCCGGAGATCCACCCCGAACAGGCGTGGCAGTATCTCACCACGCTGGCGTACGGGGTGACCACCACCCGCGATCCCCAGACCGCCACCACCGACGTCCTCAGTTACGGCGACCGCGTGGAAACCGGCGGGATGGTGGGCCCACGCATCTACTCCACCGGACCCGGCGTCTTCCTGGGGGAGAACATCCGCGACGCCGACCACGCCAAGCAGGTCCTGGAGCGGTACGCGAAGTACTTCGACACCAAGACGCTGAAGATGTACATGACGGGGAACCGGCAGCAGCGTCAGTGGATCATCCAGGCGGCGCGTGAGGCGAAGATCATGCCCACCACGGAAGGCGGGCTGGACTTCAAGCTGGAGCTCACCCACGCCATGGACGGGTACCCGGGGATCGAGCACTCCCTCCCCATCGCGCCCATCTACAGCGACGTGGTGGAGCTCTTCAAGGCATCGCAGACCACCAACAGCCCCACGCTCCTGGTGTCGTACGGCGGACCTTTCGGTGAGAACTTCTTCTACGCCACGGAGAACGTCCACGACGACGCGAAGCTGCGCCACTTCTCGCCCGAGGAGAGCCTCGACGCACGGGCGCGGCGCCGCGGGCCGGGCGCCGGCGGCAGCCCGGGACAGTCCGGTTGGTTCCTCGAAGAGGAGTACGTGTTCCAGCGTCACGCGGAATTCGTGAAGGCCATGGTGGAAGACAGCGCGCGCGTGGCGGTGGGGAGCCACGGCCAGCTCCAGGGACTCGGATACCACTGGGAGGTATGGGCCATGGGAAGCGGGGGCGCGTCCAACCACGACGTGCTCCGCATGGCCACCGTCCTGGGCGCGGAAGCCATCGGGTTCGGGAAGGAGATCGGGACGCTGGAGGCCGGGAAGTTCGCCGACATCCTCATCCTCGACGACGACCCGCTCACCGATCTGAGGAACACGTTGAGCATCCGCTACGTGATGAAGAACGGGCGGATCTACGAAGGCGACACCCTCGACGAGGTATGGCCGCGTGAGCGGTCCCTCCCGGCCCAGCCCTGGCATTCCTTCGGGCCGGACGGGGTGCGGGCGGGAGTGCGCTGAAGGTAGCGCGACGCACTCACCCGGGTGAACGAGAAGGGGGGTGGGCCCTGCGGCCCACCCCCCTTCCTCATGCGTTCCGGATCTCCTCCAGCCCCGTCACTCCCCATCCATGGTGACCGTGCCCTTGCTCCCATCCACCCGCACCCTCACCCCGTCCTGGAGCGCCGCCATGGCCCCCCGCACCGCCATCACGGCGGGGATCCGCACCTCACGGGCCGTCACCGCGCCGTGGGAGAGCGGGCCGCCGCTCTCCGTCACCACGGCGGCCGCCGAGTAGAAGAGCGGCGTCCAGGCCGGATTGGTGGTGCGCGCCACCAGCACGCTCCCGGGGGTGAAGCGCGCGAAGTCGTCCGCGGAGTGCACCAGGCAGACGGGTCCCGCGGCCACGCCGGGCGCGCCGGGAAGGCCCGTGAGCCGTCCCTCGTGGTCCGCCACCTCGTTCTCCTCTCCCCAACGGAAGGCGGGCTCACCCACCTGCCGGCGGCGGTGGTCCTCCCGCGCCGCGCGGGCCTCCCGGGCAGCGTCCTCCGCGGTGATCCGCCGCTCCACCACCCCCTCCAGCGTGGCCCGGCGCAAGAAGAACACGTCTTCGGGCTCGTCCAGCGCACTCGCGCCCACCAGACGCCTCCCCATCTCCACCAGGGCCGCCCGAAAAGGTGGCGTGAGCCGGGTGGTCTGGTAGTGCTCCAGGTCGTCGAGGGCGGTGTACGTGCGCGCCAGCCGGATGATTTCTCCGGCGAAGGTACGCAGTTCATCCGGCACACGGGCGAGGAACTCCCGCTCCGTCACCTGCTGGCGCGACCGGAGTTCCTGCTCCGCGGGGCCCGGATCTTCCATCCCTTCCTGGAGCACGATGAGGCGCAGGTTCTCCAGCACGACCCATGGCTGCCCGCTCCAGGTGGGAACGTACGCGTCGAAGTCGACCTCCCGGTGCCCGTGGACCTCCAGGAAACGACGGAAGCGCTCGGCGAAGTCGGGAAACGATGCCATCTCCCCGGATTCCACGAAGGCCCGGCGGTCCCCATCGACCAACCTCTCCCGCAACGCAGGATCCCCGCGGACCATGAGGGCGAGGTCGTACAGGTCGCGGTTCACCAGACCGGTCTTGGTCTCGCAATGGCAGGTCAGCCCGTCGTACACGTTGGGCGCGTCTCCCGGCCCCACCACGTGGGCGACCATCTGGAACAACAGGCGATGGAGGAGCCCCTGGGTGATGGAGATGGCGATGTTGGGGAGGAAGTACTCCCGGCCCACCCGGTCGATCTCCAGGACGTGCTCCCACAACTCTTCCAGGGACATCCCCGGAAGGTCCCGGCCGCCGAGACGGCCGAGCTCGAGGAGATACCGGTCCAGGTCCCGCGCCCACCGGACGGGAAGCTCCTGGACCCAACGGTACCCTTCACGCAACCGGGGCACCTTGGCCACGAGGTCTTCGAGGTCGTCGAAGGCCGCCTGGTGGCCGGCGGCGAACACCTCGACCGCCGTCTGGTTGCCGTAGATGTAGCCGTCCAGGCGCGTGAACCACTCCCCGTCGAAGGGGGGCATCCCCATCATCTCCAGGGAATGCGACAGCGAGGCGTGGAACCCGGGCGTGGTGAAGTCCCACGTCAGGGGGGTGATGGGGTTGGGAAAGCGCTCGGCGGACTCCTGCCGGGTCCACCGCGCGGGGAACTCGGTGACGGGGCGGCTCTGGAGGAGGAACACCTCTCCCCCCAGCACGGCCCACTCGAGATCCTGGGGGAAGGCGTAATGCCGCTCCACGCGCAGGATCAGTCGGGCCAGGCGGTGGAGCTCGTCTTCCGTCAGGCTGGGTGCTTCCCTCCGGTCTCCCGGAACCTCGAAGTGCTCCGTCCCCCCTCCCGGCGTCTGCCGGATGCCACGGAGCTTCATCCCGACGTGGGACTCCACCGGGGCGAGGGTGGCTTTGTCCAGGATCCACTGGTCCACCTCGCCCTCGCCGCTCACCACCGTCTCGCCCAGACCCCACGCCCCCGTGATCAGGATCCGCCGGGCCTCTCCCGTGATGGGGTTCATGGAGAAGGCCACCCCCGCCACGTCGGCGTCCACCATCCTCTGGACGACCACGGCCATGTCCGCCGCCGTGAGCCCGAACCCCTGCTCGTGTCTGTACCGCACGGCCCGGTCCTCCCAGAGCGAGGCCCAGCACCGCTTCACGTGCTCCATGACGTTTTCGACTCCGACCACCCCCAGGAAGGAGTCGTGCTGGCCCGCGAAGGCCGCCCCGGCCAGATCCTCCAGCGTGGCCGAGGACCGCACGCTCACCGGGCCGTGCTCCACCGCGGCGGGAAGAGCTTCGCGAAGCGCGTCCGCCACGGCCGAAGGAAACGGACGGCGAAGCAGATCGTCGCGCAACGTCGCGCAGGCCTCCCGTAACGCCTCGGGATCGGTCACGGGGAGAGCCGCGGCACGCCCCTCCAACTCCGGCCACCCCGCCGCGAAGGCACGGTAGCACGCCGCCGTCACCACCACTCCATCGGGGACGGGAAATCCGGCCCGCGCCATGCGGGAGAGGCTCGCGCCCTTTCCGCCGGTGCGGGACACCAGTTCCGCGCGAGCGTCGGAAAACTCGAGTACCAGGGGATCGGACATGGGGTCAGGCTCCATGGGGAGAGGACGTCACCAGCGGCTCGAGGGCCCGGATCTGCTCGTGCCAGGCGTCGAGATCGGCGGACAGGCGCTCCCGCACGTCCGGGTGCCGCCACCAGAAGAGGAAGGTGCGTACCCGCCGGACCACGCTCCCGGCCCGGTCACGGTAGCGGAGGTGGATGGCCCCGGAGAGGGGGAGGCTGAGCACGAGGAGCGCCCCCCAGCCTCCACCGGCCATCAGGAACGCGAGGGCCGCCACCACGATCCACCAGACGAAGAAGATGGGCACGGACATGAACACCGCGTTGGACGCCGGGTGGTCCTCGTCGGTGCTCAGCGCGGCCACCAACCGGCGTGTGACGGTGAGCGGGACCAGGTGGGCCAACCACCCCCACAGAGCCAGCGGCGCCCCGACCAGCAACACCTCCACCTCCCGCACCACGAAGAGGGCCACCCGGGCCGCGTTCATGGGGAGCCCCACCTCGAAGGCCGCCACACCCAGGCGGTCCATCTCGGTGGTGAGTGCCTCCGCCCGGTCCGCCAGGGAGCGAAAGCGCCGGGGGTCCCGCGTGCGGAGGAGGTGCGCGCCGCCCTGGAGCTTGTGGACCCGGTCCACCCGGGCCTCCGCGTCGAGACCCTCGGGGCGATCCACCGGGGGAGGGCCCCCGGGCCGATAGGCGAAGAGTCGGTCCGCCCGGAGGATCAGGTCGCGCTCCTCCGCCGAGGCGAAGTTGATGGTGAGCGCCTCCACCCATCCCTGCATCTCATGCGTCAGGGCGCGAACGTCCACGCGGGCGCCCCCGCCGCCCGCCGCCGCGGCGGATTCCACCGGCGGGAGGGGCGTCTCGACGGCGCGCACCCCAGCGTCTTCCGTCCCCGCGCCGCCGTCCGCGTGCCCACGCACCCACGCCCGCGCGCCCACGGGCTCCCCCACCAGCGCCACCGCCTCGCTCCGCCACCCGTCCTTGCGGGTGAAGTGGAGCCCCACCGGGACGATCGACAACTCCGGCGCCGTCGGATCGTCCAGGTAGTCCGCGACCATGCGGGCGGCGCCGGTCCGGAAGCGGCGCATCCCCGGATCCGAGTGGCTCACCCCCTCGGGGAAGATGAAGAGCGCTCCTCCCTCCCGGAGCCGGCGCACGGCCTCGGACAGGGCGAACAGGTTCTCCCGGGGGTCGGACCCCTCCTCGCGGTCCCCCCGCCGGTGGAGGAGGATGGTGTCCAGCGCCCAGATCACCACTCTCAGGAGCGGGTTCTTCACCAGGGTGCTCTTGGCCGTGAGCGTCACCTTCCGTCGGACGTTGGTCAGGATCAGCAACGGATCCACGAAGGCATTGATGTGGTTGGACACGAAGAGCACCGGCCCCGTGTCGGGGATCCTCGACCGCCCCTGCACGTGGACGCGACGGAAGAACCCGTACAAACCCAGGCGCAGGAGCGCGCGACAGACGCGATAGATCACGGTGCCCGACCCGTCTCCACGCGACGTGCCGTCCACCGCTCCGCCAGAACGAGCGCCCCGAATGCGAAGGCGGCTCCGAACACGAGGTCGACCAGGTAGTGGTACCGCAGGGCGAGGGTCGCCAGGGAGATCAGGAGCACCAGCGGCACGTAGATGAGTCCCCGGAGCCGGTCACCGTGGCGGAAGTCGAACGCCATCCCCAACACGGACGCCCCGACGTGCAACGACGGGAACGCGCCGTGCGGACCCCCGACGCCTTCGATGCTCGTCAGGATGATGCCGTGGAAGAACCCTCCCTGGAGGGGTGAGGCGAAGGCGTCTTCCATGAACACCACCGGTCCCCGCGCGGGAACGAAGAGGTAGCCCATGAAGCTCACGCCGTAGAGGATCGCGAAGGCGAGGATGAACACACGGCGGGACTCCCGCGGCCGCGCCACCAGCCCCAGGAAGATGGTGAGGTAGATGTAGGGGATGAACGCCCCGTAGAAGACGGACAGCGCCTCGGTGCTCCATGCGTGGGCCGCCAACCACCGATTCACCCACAGCACCGGCTCGGCCCCGAGCCCGAGAACCCGATCCGCCGCCCTCAGCCAGGGATCTCCGATCCATGGGATGGCCGCGAACGCGACCCGACCCAGGGACGCATAGAGGAAGAACATCACACCCACCACCGTCACGGCGGTCACCAGGGTGCGAGCCTCTTCGCCGGCAATCCTCGCGGCGCCGAGCACGACCACACCGAGCAGCGCCGACACGCCGACGTGCAATACGAGGTCGCTCCCCACCGGCCGTCCCGAGAGAAACGAGGCGAGCAGGGTGAGGGTCACCACCCCCAGGGTGAACGCCACCACGGCCAGGGCGGGCGCGGTGTCGGAGAGGGGGGATGCGGAGGGGCCGGAGCGCATCATGGTTCGAAAGTATGGTCTCTGCCTCCCGTCGCCAACCGATCCCGGTCTACCCCCCCCCTCCCCACCCTGCTACAATCCCCGGTCGCCCCCACCGTCGAAAACCCCGAACGTCACAGGAATCCCCCATGCGTCCAGGCCAGACCATGCGGGCCACGGCTTGCATCATCGCCGCGGGGCTGCTTCCGGCGGTCACACCGGCCCTCAGCGCCCAACGCGCCGATGCGGATCCGGCCGGCGCCGGGGAAGACGGGGCTCACCCCAACGCACCCCACGGGATCCTCGACCTGCATCGACTGTCGGGACCCATCACGCTGGACGGGATCAGCGACGAGGCTGCGTGGGCCGAGATCGACCCCCTCCCCCTCACCATGTACGAGCCGACCTTCGGCGGCGACAGCGACCGGAAGATCGAGTTGCGGGTCGGCTACGACCAGGAAGCGATCTACGTGGCGGCGCGTTTCTTCCACGACGATCCCTCCCGGATCCGCGGGTACTCCCTGACGCGGGATCGCTGGGTGGGCGATGACGGGTTCGCCATCCTCCTGGACACCTTCAACGACAACGAGAACTCGCTGCGCTTCGTCGGACTCCCGTTGGGCACGAAGATGGACATGAGCATCACGGGAGACGGGCAGAACGAAGGGGGCGCGGGGGGCTCCGGCCCCCGGGGAATGTCGTGGAACACGTTCTGGGACCTGGAGACGAAGATCACCGACGAAGGATGGTTCGGCGAAATGCGCATCCCGTTCTCGTCGCTCCGCTTCGAGCCGCTGGAAGACGGTTCTGTGGTCATGGGGATGATGGCCTACGCCTACGAGCCCGCCGACGGAAACCGCTGGACGTTCCCGGCCATCCCGCCGCGCTTTCCCTACACGCAGGTGTCCGCCATGCAGGACGTGCGCATGACGGGAGTGGTGCCAAGGAGCCCGGTGTACGTCTCGCCGTACGGGCTCCTGGGGTCGGTCCGGAGTGCGGCGTTGGCGCCCGACAGCACGCGGTGGGACAGGTCCACGGCAGCCGACCGGGAGGTGGGGGTGGACATCAAGATCAACCCCACCCCCAACCTCACGCTGGACCTCACGGTGAACACCGACTTCGCCGCGGTGGAGGTGGACAATCAGCAGGTCAACCTGACGCGCTTCTCCCTCTTCTTCGACGAGAAGCGGCCCTTCTTCCAGGAACGGGCGGGGATCTTCGCCTTCGAGACGGGTGCGGACCAGGGAACGCTCTTCTACTCCCGGCGCATCGGCCTGGCCAACGGCTCCCCCGTCCCGATCCTGGGCGGCGCGCGCCTCGTCGGCCGTGTGGGGAAGTGGGACGTCGGCCTCATCGAGATGCAGACCGAGGCGGTGGACTCCACGGTTGCGTCGGAGAACTTCGGCGTCCTGAGGCTCCGGCGGCGGGTATGGAACGACAACTCCTTCCTGGGCGGAATGGCCACCAGCCGGGTGGATACCGACGGCATCTTCAACGTGACCTACGGCGTGGACGGACTCTTCCGGGTGGCGGGAGACGAGTACGTCACCCTCAAGTGGATCCAGACCGTGCGGGGTGGTGACGCCTCGGTGGATACCCTCCCCTCGGGGCGCGACGCGGCCCGCGTGGTGGTGGACTGGACGCGTCGCCGGCTCCAGGGGCTCAGCTACCGGCACGCCCTCACCTGGTCCGGCGTCGGGTACGAGCCCGGAGTGGGATTCGAACCGCGAAGCGACTTCACCCGGGCCCAGAGCGACTGGGGATACCAGTGGTTCCCCGGCGGGGAGTCCATCTTCCGGCGCATGTGGCTCGGGGTGGAGAGCAACGTCTGGGTGCGCAACGCCGACGACCGGGTGGACACGGGCCAGCTTCGCCCCTTCGTCCAACTGGAGACGAAGCCCGGGGCCACCTTCGTCCTGGCGGCGAACACGTCGTACGAAGACGTCCCCGAGGCCTACGCGCTCCCGGACGGATCCGCCGACGTCCCCGTGGGATCGTACTGGGCCACCGAGGGATCCCTGGAACTGCGCGCGGCCCGAGGCTGGGCCGTCCGGCCGAACGTCACGTTGACGGCCGGAGAATTCTTCGACGGCACCCGCACCGGGCTCAAGTCCGACGTCCGCCTCACGGTGAACCAGTACCTGGAGCTGGGCGGAGGATGGGAATGGAATCACATCCGCTTCGACAACCGCGGTCAGTCGTTCGACAGCCACCTGCTCCGCCTCAAGGCCGACGGCGCGCTGGACGTCCACTTCTCCGTGAACGCGTTCCTCCAGTACAACTCCCTCACGGATCAGGTCACCACCAACACCCGCCTGCGCTACAACTTCCGTGAGGGACAGGACCTCTGGTTCGTGTGGAACACGAACCTCAACATGGAGCGGGACATCCTGGGGATGCCGCGCCTCCCGTTTGAGCAGGCCCGTACTCTCACCATGAAGTACACCCACACCCTGGTACTGTAGCGGGGCCACCGGGAGCTCCGGCGACCCCGCCCCGGCCGATATCGGCCTCTGCCCGGGGGGGCGAACCGCGCCTCAGTTCTTCAAGAAGCGGACGTTTCCCGACCCCGTGCTGATGCGAATGCGGCCGTCGCCGTCTCCCAGCGTCCCGACGATCCGGTCCCGGCGGAACGAGCGGACCTGAAGCGGGAGATCGAAGTCGATCCCGCCCGAGCCCGTCTCCACCTCGACGTCTCCACCCAGGGACTCGGGCGCACGGACGGTGACCGATCCCGACCCGGTGTCGACATCGAGGCGATCCACGTCCCTCAGGAGCGTCACGGTCACGTCGCCGCTCCCGGTGTCGAGCACCACCATGGGCGAAGAGACGCCACCCAGGTCGATGTCCCCGGAGCCCGTGTCGGCACGCAGCGAGGTCGCCTCGATGCCCGAAGCGTCGATATCTCCGGAGCCCGTATCCAGGTCCACCGCGCCACCCACCACGTCGCGCACCGTCACCGAGCCCGACCCCGTATCCACGGTCAGGTCGCCTCGCACCGCGGTGACATCGGCGTCACCCGATCCGGTATCCACGTCGAGGGTTCCCGTCACGCCCGCGACCACCACCGATCCCGATCCGGTGTCCACCTTCAGCGCGCCGGACACGTCCGCGCCCTGTACGGAGCCCGAACCGGTGTGGAGGTCGAAGTCACCCCGCACACCCCTGATTTCCAGGGGTCCCGCGGCCAGCCGGACCTCCACGTCCTTCCCCGCGGGGACCTCCACCACGAGATCGGCCCACGCCTCCACCCCCCGTCCGGACCCGCGGATCTCCACGCGGTCACCCCCGTGGCCGCCCCCGAAGGTGCCGTCCGCCCGCACGTCGAGATTGGTACGGGAGCCCCTTCCCAGCGCCGGGTACACCACGGCGTCTCCGGGATAGATCACCCTGAAGGTGGCCCGTCCGCCCAGCGCCCCCGCCTCCACCCGCAGGTCCCCCGCGTCGGATCCGCCCAGGGTGACGTGCACGACCACGTCCGACCCACTCCCCCGCACCACCTCCACATGACCGGCGAGGTTGTATACGGCGACCTCGTCTCCCGAAAGCCGGTGACTCTGCTGACCCGCGATCGGCAGCGGCAACACCGCGCACAACGCCGCCGACACCACCCAACCACCCGCGCTCCACGTCTTCATCGTCGATTCTCCTCGATCATCTTCCCGAAGTGTTGAGACGGATGTCTCCGTCGAAGGCCTTCACCTCCAGAACCGCTCCTCCGTCACCCATCACGAACTCCACGACGCCACCCCGCGCCCGCCCCTGCATCGTGAGGGGAAGGTCGGACGAGAACTCGCCGTCGAAGGTCGCCACGCTCACCGTGGCGCCGGAGCGCTCCGGGAGCACGAGGACCGCGTCTCCGTCGTGGACCGAAATCCGGTACGTGCCGCCACGGACCAGCCCTCCCCGATAGAACACGTCGCCGTCCCACGTTTCCGCCCGCAGATCACCGGTCGTGATCCCATCGAGACGGATGTTCCCGTTCCCGCTTCCGACATCGACGACCCCCTCCACGTCGGTGAGCGATACGTCGTCGCTCCGCGACCGCGCCGACACCGCCCCCCGGGCGCGCACGACCCGGATCTTCCCGTCCATGGTGGACAGGTCCAGGACGCCGGCCGTGTCCTCGGTGTCGATGTCACCGGAGACGATCCGCGCCCGCACCCCTCCGCCGACCCCGACGACGTGGACGTCCACGGACCTCCCCTGGATCTCCACCGGCGCGGTGGAGGGGATGCGGACGACGATGTCCACGTCCGGACCGCGGTACCGTCCCCTCCGGTCCAGGGGATGCACCCGCAATTCGTTTCCGCTCCGGGAAACCGTGAGACCGCGGGGATCGCCCGCTTGCGTCGCGAGAGCGAGGAGAGGACGATCCCACACCTCGACCCGGATCTCTCCGGACACGTTGGAGATCACGACGCGATCACCCGCACGCACCTCCGCCGTCGTGTCCCGGGGGACCACGGCGCCGGCCGTCATCACGGCGGCAAGGGTCAGCACGATCATGTCAGGTGGCCCATTCGGTGAGGGTGGTGACGTCACGGAGGAGTTCCAGCTTGTCCCGATAGGCGCGCTCGAGGTGATCCCGGAGGAATGCGTTGGCGGGATCGCCGGCCAGGGCGCGGCGGGACTCGTCGATGGCCCTCTCGATGACGGCCAGATTTCTCTCCAACACCTGGATCGTGCCCGCGTCGAGAAGGTCACGGCTCTCGTGAAGCGTGCGCTCGAGCGCGCCCAACTCCTCGGCGAGCGCGGGAGGGGGGTCGCCGGCCCCGACTCCCGCGAACCGCGTCGCGAGACCGTCCGCGGACCCCGGAGGAGACGCCGAGGATGAGCGTCCGCCGAGGGCGAAGGTGCCCGCCGCCGACACGACCATCAGCGCCACCGAAGCCGCCGCGAGCTGAGGCACGCTCATGAACAGTCCCCTCCGCCGGGGATGGAGTCTCCCTTCCGCCAAGGGGATGACGTTCCGGGACGCGCCGATGGCATCGGCGATCCCGGGCCACAGGTCCCGCTCGGGTTGGACGTCGCCGAGGTCGTGCGCCGCCTCCACCACCTCCCTGAGCTCGGCCAGGACGGACCGGCAGGAGGCGCAGGTGAAGAGGTGCGCTTCGAGGCCGGAGCGATCCCCGGCGTCCAGACCGTCGTCGACGTACTCGGAAAGACGGTCCATCCATTCGTCGTGTGATCGATGGGTCATCGGTTCAGGTACCCTCTCAGGAGCATTCGGGCGCGGTGCAGCTGGGCCTTCGACGTGCCCACCGCGATCCCCATCCGCTCGGCGATTTCATCATGTCGATATCCCTCCACGTCGTACAGGACGAACACCTCCCGGGCTCCGTCCGGAAGACGCCGCAAAGCATCGTCCAGATCCAACGCGTCCCCGGAGGAACGGCGCCGCGGGGTCGGCTCGTGGGCCAGCACGTCGTCCCCCTGCACGGTCCGCGCCTCCCGAGCCCGCCGGGACCTCAGGCGCGTGAGCAGATGGTTCACGGCCAGACGGTGGAGCCAGGTGCCGAAGCGAGCCTCCGCCCGGAACGTCCCCAGCTTCTCCCACGCTCGGATGAAGATCTCCTGCGTGAGGTCATCGGCCCCGTCGTCTCCAGCCATCCGGCGCGCGAGGGCATACACGTGCCCCACGTGCTCCCGGTAGAGGCGTTCGAAGGCCGCATGATCTCCGGCGGCGGCACGTCGCACATCCATCGCTTCGGTTCGCACCGGCCGGGCCTGGGTCCGTGGTGACTCGAGTCGTCGTTCCATGTACACCCCGTTGGACGGACGAATCCCGGGAATGGTTGGAATCGATCCTGGACGGGTCTACCCCGCAGCCGCGAGTACCTCCCTTCGGTGACGGTCTCCCGCCCTACCGGGTCCAGACGAGGATCACCCCGCACTCGGCACCGGTGCCGCCGAACTCCAGGGGGATCTCCGATCCGGCTCGGTAGATCTCCACTCCGGTGATCTGCGAGGGCTCCACCAGATCGTCCAGCGTGACGACGTCGCGCGTGCCCGAACTCCGCGGCACCACCACTCCGTCGATGTATACGGTGGGGAGACACCCGTTGCGGAGCCGGACGTACGAGCGCGGCCTACCGTCCCGTGCCGCGGCCGTCGTGCTCACCTGAACGCCGGAGAGGTTCTTGAAGAGGTCGGACGCCGTGAAGGCGTTCTTCCGCTCCAGTTCCTCCGGGGTCAGGAATACCCCCAGGCCATCGGCCATCCGGTCGAAGAAGCCCGTCATGTCCAGGCGGCGCGAACCCCTCACGACCTCCACGGTGACTCCTTCCACTTCCACGGCCTCCTCGGGAAGCCGCACGTCGATCTGCGTGCGCTCGCCGGACCGGACGGTGAAGGTGTCGACGACTTCCGCGTATCCCAGATTCCGCACGGAGATCCGGTACGGGCCGTGGTCCACCCCGTCGAAGCGGAATCGCCCACCGGTGCCCGTGGCCGCCGACACGCCCCCGTCCGCCCGGGCGTCGTCGAGGGACGTCAGGCTGATGGCCGCGCCTTCCACCGCCTCGCCCGTGCTCCACGCCGACACCTTTCCCGATACCGACGCGGGTCCCTGGAGGGAAAGCCGGACATCATGGGAGAAGACGGTGGCCCCCTCCGGAATGCCCAGTGTGTCCACCCTCTGCGTGAGGAGCCCCCACCGGGTCGTGACCCGGACCACGGTGTTCACCGGGACCACGCAGGACCGATAGAAGCCGGCCGCGTCCGTGGTGGCGAAGGCGGCGAGTCCGTCTCGATCCCTCCATTCGAGGTGAACCATGACCCCGTTCCGCCCGGTGTTGAATCTCGCCCTGCCCTCCCACTCGATGCGAACCTCGGCTCCGGACAGTGGCACGCCCGAGCCGGCGTCGAGCACGGTACCGAGCAACACGGCCGACCCTTCGGGACGCCCCTCCTCCCCCACGTCGCACAGACCCGCGAGCGACTCCGCCCGCGACGGGAGCCGAAGCTGCACGCTTCCGATGCGACCGGCCTCCAACGTCACGGACGTGGACGGGCCACGACCCCCGAACTCCTCCAGTGCCGGATGGCTCCACGCCACCTCGTAGAGTCCTTCGAGGAGCTCGCTGAAGCGGAACGCTCCCTGGGCGTCGGTGACCGTGGAGTCCGCGGTGCCGACCAACCGCACCACCGCGCCCGCCAGCGGATCGCTTCCGAGGCTGTCGAGTACGACGCCCTCCAGCGCCGCGGTGCTCGCGGTGAGCACCACGCCACCACCGGGCTCACGAACCCGGATGACCCGCCCCCCCTCTTCCCGGATCCCGGTCTGGTGGATCCGGGTCCGCCCGTCCCGGTCCAGTGATCGGGCCAGCCACGGCATCTTGAGCGTCCACGAGGGGATGATCCAGGTGCCGTTGGGAAGCTTCTGGAATCGGATCTCCCCACCGGCCTCGCGAAGGCTCACGTCGGTGTGGATGTTCACGTAGTCGTAGCGGAGGCTCTGGAGTTGAGCCGTGGACGGGTCCACCCACATCACGCCCTGGATGTCGGCGACCCGGCGGCCCCGGACGGGCTCGAAGGCCAGCCCCACCATCCCGGCATCGCCTCCACTCCCGACCCTGAGCCGAAGGCAATGGGATTCGAGGAATTCGTCGGAGAGAAGCACCCTCGCGTCGGGACCGAAATAGACGTCTCCGTTCCCCCGGGGATCCGGACGCACGAACCCCTTCTCCATCAGGTCCTCGGGGGGGCGGCTCTCGTAGGGAGTGCGCATGTACGCCGTGCTGGTCCGCCTCTGCTCGTTGGAAACGCGCCGGGTGTCGAATTCCACATCGCGCACGAAGCGCTGGGTCCGGTACTCGTACATCCCCCGCTCGTCCGTCCAGCGGGCGGCCTCCAGAGCCTTGCGGACCTCGTCCCACACCTGCGCCACGCGAAGGCCTTCCGCAGGCCGCACGGTGCAACGCTCCTCTCCCTCCACGGAGAGTCCCTCCAGCTCGATGGCCCGGGTGCTCATGGCGACCTCCACCAGGGTGGTCTCGCCGGACACCACGGATACGCCCTCGCGGGTGGCCGTGGCGTGTCCGATGAGCTCAGCCGTCAGGGAGTACGCCCCGGACCTCAAGGAGGTGAAGAGGAACTGTCCCCGTGGATCGGTGAGAATGCGCTCCACGTTCCGTCCGGCCGGATCCACGAGCGTCACCAGCACGCCCTGCAGCGGCCGCGCCGTGCCGGCCTCCGAGATGCGCACCAGGAGGGCCTGGCCACCGGCCGGAACGGCCGTGCCCAACCACAGTCCCACCATCAGGAGTAGCCGCCATCCGGCTCGCTCTCGGCGTCGCGACATGTTCACACTCCCGGCGGCACACCATCGAAGAATTCCACCACGCCCGTCTCCAGGGAGTACTCCGCTCCCACCACCAGGAGCCCATCGTCCTGTATGAACTCCTCCAGCACGCTGGAGCCGTGGCGGAGGTGGTCGGCGGACGCGCGGATGTTCGCCCGCACCGCCCGCCGGGCCAGAGCGTCGGGCGAGCCCCTGAGGTCGGTCTCCATCAAACCCTCCACGGCAGGCCGGATACGGTCCACGATGGAGCGCAGATGAGGAGACCGGAGCTCCGTGGGGCGATCGAGCTCCTCCAGGGTGGCCAGGACGGCGCCGCACATGGAGTGGCCCAACACCACCACCAGCCGGGTCCCGAACCGATCCGCCGCGAACTCCACGCTCCCGATCTGTGACGGCGCCACCACGTTCCCGGCCACGCGGATCACGAACAGATCCCCCAGCCCCTGGCCGAAGACGATCTCCGCGGGAACGCGCGAATCCGAGCAGCCGAGAATGATGGCGAACGGCTCCTGTCCACCGGCGAGCTCGGATGGATGGATCCGGGGGGTGGACGCTTCCCCGCGCCGCGTATCCTCCACGAAGCGCCGGTTGCCTTCACGAAGCCGCTGGAGTGCCTCAATTCCCGAGATCATGTTTCGTTCGTCCTCTCCATCCACCGGGCATCGGACTCTCCGGAATCCTCGCCGTCCACGAGTGTGACACGTCGGTCGAAGGTAGCCGCCGGAGGCTCCGCGCTCCACCTCACCGAGCCAGGGAGGTGCGCCGACCTCGCTCTTCCGCTAGGTTACGATCTGCGGGATACCCACCTCGAGCCCTCGGTTCCGGGGGCCATCACTCGCTACAACCTCTGCGCCAGCTTATCGAGCCGGATGTTCCGGCCGGCCTGCTGTGTGCCTATACACCGGACAGATCTTTGGCATTTTCCGCCCTCAATTTGCACCCGACCCTCGTCAGAGGCGTCGCGGACCTGGGCTTCATTCGCCCCACTCCCATCCAGTTGGAAGCCATTCCCCACGCCCTGGAGGGCCGGGATCTCCTGGCCTGCGCGGCCACGGGAAGCGGGAAGACCGCGGCCTTCCTCCTCCCCATACTCCATCAGCTGGTGGACCGCCCCCGGGGAACGACCCGGGCACTGGTGCTGGCCCCCACACGGGAACTGGCGCTCCAGATCCTCGACGACCTCAACGGACTGGCCCGGTATACCGGACTCAAGGCCGCCGCCGTGCACGGCGGAGTCGGGATGGGCCCCCAGGAGAAGGCGTTCCGCACCGGCGCCGACGTCATCATCGCCACGCCGGGCCGGCTACTCGATCATTTCCAGTACGGCTACGCGAGCCTGTCGGGGTTGGAGTACCTCGTACTCGACGAAGCCGACCGTATGCTGGACATGGGCTTTCTCCCGGACATCCGGCGCGTGCTTCGTCACGTTCCCAAGCCGAAGCAGACGTTCTTCTTCAGCGCCACCATGCCGGCCCCCATCGAGAAGCTGACCCACGAGATCCTGCGGGCTCCCGCGAAGGTCGCGCTCCAGCGGCGAGCCGCGCCGGCCAAGGGTGTGACGCAGGCGCTCTACCCCGTTCCCGCCGGTCTCAAGGGGACGTTGTTGGTGGAGCTCCTCAAGAAGGGGCACATGGAGGAGGCGCTGGTGTTCACGCGCACCAAGCACCGTGCGAACCGCCTCGCCAAGCTCCTCAACCAGAACGGGATCTCTGCCGAGCGGATCCACGGCAACCGCTCCCAGGCGCAGCGCACCAAGGCCCTGGCGGGCTTCAAGGCGGGAGAATATCGGGTTCTGGTGGCCACGGACATCGCTGCCCGCGGGATCGACGTGGAGGCCCTGGGACACGTGGTGAACTTCGACGTTCCCGGCGCACCCGAAGACTACATCCACAGGGTCGGGCGCACCGCCCGGGCCGAGGCCACGGGAGAGGCGTTCACCTTCGTGACGCCGGAAGACGAGGCGGACATCAAGCAGATCGAGAAGGTGCTGGGATCCAAGATCGACCGGGTCCTCCTGGAAGGATTCCACTACCAGGCCACGGCCGACGCGCCCCTGGAGGTACCCATCCGTGAGCGCCTGGCGGCTTCCCGGAACCGGAACCGGAAGAGCGGAGACCGGGGCCGGGGGTCGGCGGCGAAGAGCGCGACGAAAGGGGCCCAGGGAGGCGGGAACGGCGCGGAGAAGGGTGGAGCGCAGCACCGGCGATTCGGCCGGCGTCGCAAATAGTCCACGCCGGGCGAAGACCCCCTACCACCTCAGCCTGAACCGTACCACGTATTCCGTGTGCCGGTCGTCCCGCAGCACGCCGGTGACGGATTCGTGGTCCGCGACGTGGGGCTCGAAGGCCGCCGGAAGCCGTACGGTCGCCACCGCCGCGCCCGTACGGTCGAAGACTTCCCAGGTTCGGGGGTCCGGGTCGTCCATCATCTCGCCTACGCTGAGTGTCACTTCGCGGGCCACGGGGTCTTCCGCGAGGTCGCCGCGCTCCACCCAGAGGCTCCCGTCACTGCCGGTGATCATCCCTCCGATCACCGGCAGGTACGGAACCACGGGCTCGCGGCCCTGGGTGACCCGGCGCATCTCCTCCGTCTTCCCCGGGTAGGGAGGAATCTCTTCGAAGAAGGCCTCCACCGATGTCCGGAAGGACTCGAAGAGGTCCGGAGTCACTCCGGCACGCTCCACGTCGCGGCGGATACGCCGAACGAGCACACCGGCGTCATCCAACACCTCGATGTCGTATCCGTCTCCCGCGGTGTAGAAGATGCGGCCGTCCACCGCGGCCTGGATCCGGGGTACCGGATCGAAGATGGGAGGTGATTCCAGGTCCATTCCCCCACGGAAGGTCAGGCTACGGCCCGGGCGCACGGCCAGGCGCTCGCCGATCGTACCGTCCCGGGGGTCCACGGCGTGGACACCCAGAGAGTACGTCATCCGGTCACCGGGCCGCAGGGTGGAGGGATCGGGAAACCGCAGGACGGTCCCCACCCAGTGGCGGTCGGACCTCCCCAGGAGAGAAACCGTCCCGGCGTCTCCCCGATTTCGCGGCCAGGACGTCAGGAACCCCCCGCCCAGATCGAAGAGGATGGTGACAGGGCGCCCGGCGGAGGAGGCGACCACGAACACCGTGTCTCCCGCCACCCCCGCGGACTGCAGCATGTCGGTGGCGCCGCTCCCCACACCCTTCCCCCCGAACTGGCGGATGAACTCACCGTCGGCGGTGTAGACCCGCACCGTGGCCGAACCCCCGTCCGCGACCACGAGGGTGCCGTCGGAGGTGGTGGCCACCGAGCGCACCCCGTTGAGCGCGTAGGGTCCATCTCCCTCGGCCACACCGATTCGCAGCTCTTCCTTCACGCGGACCCCGGGGAGCTTTCCCGGCGCGCCGAGGACGATCTCCACACCGGCGCTGTCGGTCACGGTGGTGGGCGGCGGAGCGCCGCCCCCCCAGCAGGACCCGATGTTCCATCCACCGAAAAAGGGGAGGACCGCAACCACTTTCCAGTTCACACAGACCCCCGATCAATCCGAAGACACACGACGGTTACGCGTCACCGAGGCAATTCCTGCGTCGATGCGCACCCTAGAACGTTAGGCCCTCCGGGCGGGCCGACGCCAGCATGTCGAATGGGGGGATGGCACGGCCGAGACACTCCCGGTGTCCCGCACTACCGTCGCCGGTAGTTCCCGGTCCGCTGGGGAGGCGGAGAGGCGTTCGCCTCCTTGTGCCGGTAGGTGATCCGTCCGCGGGTGAGGTCGTACGGAGACAACTCCAGGGTGACGAGGTCACCCACCAACACGCGAATCCGGAACTTCGACATCTTCCCGGCGGCGTAGGCCACGACGATGTGGTCGTTCTGGAGCTTCACGCGGAACTTCTGGTCCGGAAGTACTTCCGTGACCGTTCCCTGGAGTTCGATTGCTTCCTGCTTCGCCATGATACCTCGATGGCCGTGATGGCCCGGATGAGTAGCCGGCGACGTAGGGGGACTCGCCCCCGGCCGTCGCGCGACAGAAAAAAGATGGGGCCGCCCCGAGACACGGGACGGCCCCACTCTGGATCTAGCGGTCCTGGCTGCGGTCAGACTGCAACCACGTTCTCCGCCGCCGGGCCCTTCGCGCCCTGCACCACTTCGAACTCGACGACGGCTCCCTCGGCGAGGCTCTTGAAGCCCTGCGCCTGGATCGCGCTGTGATGGACGAAGCAGTCCTTGCTGCCGTCCTCAGGCGTGATGAATCCGAAGCCCTTGCTGTCGTTGAACCACTTCACTGTTCCCCTGATACGCATTATTGCGCTCCCTGGTTGTGCGAGTCGGAGTCGCGCTAACACGTACATGCCGACCTGCTGTATACGCGGATATCCCGCGCACGGTGTGACCCTCATGGTCACGTATACTCACTGATACCACAGAGCGGCGGCCTCCAAGAACGAGACCCCCGCCCTCATGCAAATGGATGCACTCAGGACCGGAGTGCTGGCTAAGGCTCGCTCAATCGGGTCTTCCCGTCAACCGGGTGGCGGGCATCGCGGCCGCGCTTCCTGAACTTTCCGGCCCGGGAAGGGTTTGACCGGGCTCATACCCCCCGTTCCTGCATCATGCGAGGATCCCGTGAGCCAGGCGAAGAAAGGCGACACCGTGCACGTCCACTACACAGGCCGTCTCGAAGACGGAACCGTGTTCGACAGTTCCGACGGGCGCGACCCGCTGGAGTTCACGCTCGGAGAGGGGCGTGTGATCCAGGGCTTCGAAGACGCCGTGAGCGGGCTGTCGGTCGGTGCCACCACGGAGACCCGGATCCCGCCGGAAATGGCGTACGGGCACCGGTCCGAAGAGATGGTCCTCACGATTCCCCGGGGCGAACTGCCCGACGACATGGATCCCGCCGTGGGTGACGTGCTGGAAATGACCACCGAGGACGGTCAGAGTGTGCCCGTCGCCGTCACGGTGGCCGCCGAGGACTCCATCGAGGTAGACGCCAACCACCCCCTGGCCGGAAAGGTGCTCATCTTCGATCTGGAGCTGGTGAAGATCCTCTGAGGGCCCGCTCCAGCGCTCCTCGTCCTCCCACCACGGGCAACTCGACGCTCGTTCCGTCCAGATCGACGGTGAGCGTGGTTCCCGGGTCGGGATGGAGGGTGAAGTCGCGATCGCTGGAGAAGATCATGAGGCCGATGCGCGAGCCCGCCGGAACGATCTGGTCGTCGGGCTGGAGAGCGAACTCGACCTCCACGAACTCCCCGGGGACCAGATCCGTCCCGGCCCGTGGTGACGAGATGTCGGGAGCGCCCGCGTTGCGGGGATCCGCCCACCCCCGCGTGATCACGTCGTCGTTGATGGACCGGCTCCCCGTCCAGGGAAGGGACACCAGCCATACGGACAGGTTCGCCGCGGGTGCGTCGGCCGCCACCCGGATCCTCGTTCGCGCGACGCCCGAGAGGTGGACGTCCTCTCTCAGGACCGGCGTGGCGAAGAGGAGACGATGCGTCGACCACTCCGCCGCGGCCAGCGCCCCGCCGCCGAAGGAGAAGTTGTCGACCACGGTCCCGGTGCCTCGCCCCCGGCCCGAGGTCGTGGTGAGGGTCCCCGTCCAGGTCCCGTCCCCAGCCGGGTACAGGCGGACGCCGGCCGCGTCGGGGTTGGGGTAGTCGGCGTAGGGAGTGGGGTCGCTACGTTCCGCGCCCTCCCGCACGATCCACGCGCGCGGATCGCTCTCCACCCCGTTCTCCACTCCGTACAGGTAGCGCGTGAACCATCGGTTCACGAGCTCCATCGGCGGCGGTCCGCCATGGCCGGCCTGGTGGTAGAAGATCTGCACCGGCACGCCCCGGTCCTTCAGCGCCCGGGAGATGCGGAAGGAATGCTCGGGCATGACGTTCCAGTCGTTGAACCCGTGCGACATGAGGGTCGCCGCCCGCACGCCGTCGATGTGGCTCAGGTAGTCACGGCCGGCCCAGAAATCGTTGTAGTCTCCCGTGACCCGATCCTGGTTCGCGTGCATCTCCCCTTCGCGAACCGTGGCGATGCAGTACGCGCGCCGCTCGGGGGACCCGCTGTGGATGAAGTCGAAGAGAACGTCGATGTCCTCTCCCAGGTACCCGCCCGGTGAGCGGACCAGCCCGTTGGAGCGGTAGTAGTGGTAGTACGAGGTGTTGGGCGCCACGGGGATGATGGCTTCGAGCCCCTCCACACCGGTGGTGGCGGCGGCCAGTGGGAGCGTGCCGTTATAGGACGTCCCGGTCATCCCCACCTTTCCGGTGGACCACTCGGCACGGACCTCCTCGCTCCCGTCCACGGTGGTGAACCCGCGCGCTCGCCCGTTCAGCCAGTCGACCACCGCCTTGGGCGCCAGCGACTCGTTCTCACCCCCCACGGTGGGACACCCCTGGGACTGCCCCGTGCCCGGCGACTGGGAGTGCACGACCGCGAAGCCCCTCGGTACCCACATCCCCACGTGCGACCTGGAGATGACGGACTGGGAGGCCCGGTGCTGAATCTCCGGCATGGGTCGGCGCGGGATGGGCTCTCCACCCACCTCCTGCCGGACGTCCCAGAAGTACGCCAGGTCGGTCCCACCGGTCCCCGAATAGTAGGGGCTCGACTCGTAGACCACCGGCACACGCAACCCCTCGCTCTCGGTCTGGGCCGGACGCGTCACGTCGACGTGCACGCGGTCCCGCTTTCCGTCGCCGTCGGAATCGAATTCCGTCTCCACCCAGAGTTCGTGGTGGATCCACCTGGTGGAATCACTGAAGGCGGGCACGGGCTGCGCCTGTCCGTTCTCGAAGACGGGCCTGGCCTGCGCGGCCGCGAGGGTGGGAATACCGGCCAGCGCGAGACCGGCGGTGAGGAGACGTGCGTGGCGCTGGATGGAAGTCATGGCTCGGGATCCGTTTCTCGTGGCCGATCGGGGTGCCCCGCAACTTCTGGGAAGGGCGGCCGCGGCCGCAAGTCCGCGCCGAGAGCGGGGGCGTTCACGCCCCCTCGGGCTCGTAGACCTCTCCGTCGAGGTCGTCCAGCTTCTCCTGGAGGTACCTGCGGGCGTCGTGTACGGCCTGATTGTAGACCTGCGGTCCCAGCGCCTCGAGGAAGAAGTCGAGCACCTGTGCCGCCCTGAATTCGGTGAGATCCTCGTCGAACTGATCCTGGAAGAACGTCCGCAGCTCCCTGATCAGCCGCTCCCGGCGGGCGTCGTCGATGCGGATGCCCATGTCACCTCCCTCCGTCCGACCGGATCATCCGCACTCCGAACACCGCCGCGATCCACGGGAGGGCGCCGACACCGACGCCGAGCTTGAGGGCGTCGCGACGGGAGAAGGTCATGGCAGGGCTCCAGGATCCTGTGATTCGATGCGGACGGCGGCCGATCCACCCTCCTCCGGGGGGAGTCCTTCGCCGAGCACCACGGTGGTGCGTCCCGAGGCGAGGGGGACGATCCAGGCTCCCCGTTCCCTGCGCCCCGTGTCGTCGCTCATCATCGCTCCGGCTCCCCCACCGACCACCAGGTTCCGCGGGGACTTCGAGGTGGGTGGATCCAAGGTAGGGTGCGCACCGCGAGGAGCGAAACCAGGCGGCACGGACAGCGCCATGTCCAGGACCACACTTCGCGAGGACCGGGCGGAAGTCCAGCCCCCGCGGCCTTCACCCGGCCCCGGCCATCGCCCGCCTTCGCTACCGCTACCTCATGGTCTCCACTTCGGTGACGATCACGGCGAGCGTGCCGATGAGCGGTGCCGCCAGATAGCCTTTTCCGCTCCCAGCGGTGAGGGCGACACTGATCAGACCGATGGCGATGTCCGCCGCGAGGCTCCCCCGCTTCCCGTTGGCGGAGTGGAGGATGGGAGCGCCGAGGAGAACCGGACCGGCGCCCCAACCCAGAAGGGCTCCGCCCAGGCCGCAATACCCGGAAGACGGCGCACATCCCGACACCATCCCGTGCAGCATGGCCCCGCCGAACGCGCCGACCAGGGCCATGGGTCCCATGATCAGGAGACCCGTCCCCAACATGTCCGAGGCATGGGTCGCGGTCGGTCCCGCCAGATCCCGCGGAAGAGGGACGGGCGTGGCCGAGCCGGGGAGGGTCATCCGGGTATCGCGGAACCATTGAACGGGATCGACCAACGGCTGGGCGCTGACCGCGGAGGCCTGGGCGAAGTCCGCGAACGCCGCCAAGGCGACAGCGATGACGAGTCGTTTCATGACACACTCCTGTGATGATGGTGCGCTTACCGATCCATCATCACGATCCGGACGCGGCGCCGGGATACGTCTTCGTACGTAGTGGCCGTGCCGGATGGATCACCTCCTCCGGCGGCGCTCACGCCGCCACACGCCGGATCAGTCCTCCGTGTCGAGAATGGCGTCGATCCGCGCGATCACGTCCCCCAGGTGGTACGTGGTCGCGGTGTCGTGCCGCTGGCCGAGAGCCTGCGCCGCCTGGCGCCGGATCACGCCGAGCTCGCCCCGGACGAAGGCACGGATGTCCGACTGGCTCACGTCGACACGGGTATCGCTGAAGAAGCGCGCGAACTGGGGCGGCGGTTGGGTCTGCTCGTTCTCCATGAGCCACGCCATGCGCTCCAGGTACCCGCGCTGGAGGTTCCGCCGGAAGGTGTCCACGTTGCGTCCGTTCCCCAACTCGGTCCACACGGCCCGTCTCAGGTCCGTCATCATCTCGCCCAGCGAGTAGGCCGACGCGCCCATGCGGGCCTCACTCTCGATGAGCCGCTGCATACGGGCCGGATCGAGGACGGTGTTCACGACACCTACCTGACGCTGACGGATACGCTCCACCAACCCCGCGTGCTCGATGCGGGAGACGATCTCCTCGTCGATCATCCACGTGGGTGTGGCGAATGCCTGCTCCGCGAAGAAGCGCATTGCGTCGCGCTGTCGCGCCTCGGGGATGATCTCGTACACGGGGCCCGCCTGGTCCGACGTCTTCGGTGTCCGCTCCACGCCGCCCACCACCGCGGCGACGTGTCCCATGTAGCGATTCCACTGGCCGATGACCTGGCCGTACAGTTCTTCCAACTGGGTGTAGTCCTCACCGTCCTCCGTGGCCCAGTCCATCAGATTCGGCACGATGCGTCTGAGGTTCTCGATCCCGTACTCACTGGCCCGCACGGGGTCGTCGCTCAGCGCCTCGCTGGGCGACGTCGGGTCGTAGGGGCGGCTGGAGCCGTAGCGGTAGAGCGGCTCGCTGTGGTCGAGCACCCACCGATGCAGCGTGGCCCGTTCACCATCGGTGTCCTCTCCGGCCACGGGGCGATATCCCCACCGGATGGCCCACTTGTCGTAGGGTCCGATCCGCGGCATGAAGCAGACGTCGTCGCCGGGCTGGGCGACGTAGTTGAAGCGGGCGTAGTCCATGATGGACGGCGACGTCCCCATGGTGCAGGTGAACTCGCGGTCCCGGAGCGACTCCACCGGGTAGGCGGCGCTGGACTGCATGGCGTGCTGGAGGCCGAGGGTGTGCCCCACCTCGTGGGCCGCGACGAAGCGGATGAGCTCTCCCATCACCTCGTCGTCGAACTTCGTGGCCCGTGCCTCCGGGTTGGCCGCCGCCGTCTGCACGAAATACCAGTTCCGCACCAGGTTCATCACGTTGTGGTACCAGTTGATGTCCGTCTCCAGAATCTCGCCGGTACGCGGGTCGTGCACGTGGGGACCCGACGCGTTCTGCACGTCGGACGGGAAATAGCGGATGACGGAGTAGCGGATGTCTTCCGGCGAGTACTCCGGGTCTTCCTCCGGCGTCGGTGCGTTCCGGGCGACGATGGCGTTGCGGAACCCCGCCTCCTCGAAGGCGACTCGCCAGTCCTCCACCCCCTGCATGAGGTACGGGCGCCACTTCTCCGGGGTGGTCGCGTCGATGTAGTAGACGATGGGGTTCACCGGGTCGACGAGCTCACCCCGGGCCCACGCCTCCGGGTCGCTGGGATCCAGACGCCACCGGGTGATGTAGGTACGGGTGGCGGCACGCTGCTCGTCGAGCCCGTAGTCGGTCTGCGTGAGCGAGAAGAAGCCCACCCGATCGTCCCAGAGCCGTGGCTGCATGGGATCCTCGGGAAGGACGATCATGGAATGCGCCATCTCCAGCGAGATCGTCCCCGTGGACCCGTTGGCCGGCACCTCGGTGGCCTCGTACGTGAGGACGCTGTGGACCTCGATGTTCTTCGGATAGCTGCGGGCCGATTCGACGAAGGACCGGTCTCCGTCCAGGCGCCGCACCCCGTACGCCTTCCGCCGACTCGCCTGGAGTCCCAACATGGGGACGTCCGACGCGTAGAGGTCCGTGACCTCGATGACCACGGCCGTGGAGTCCGGGTTGAAGGCTGCGATGTCGAACGTCTCGATGACCGGCGGGAAGTTCGACTGCTCCACCGCCCCGGCGATGGGTTGGGTCGTGTCGGCCACATTCACGTACGAGGTCGCGCGGAAGTGGACCTTCTTCCCGTTCATCTCCCACCTCACCGTCTGGGTGTTGGCCTTCTGTCCACCGTATCCGACGTCGGTGTGGGTGCGGGCGATGCGCGACACCAGCAGCATGTCCGTGTCCAGCATGGACAGGGGGATCTCGTAGTACAGCTTGTCGTCCACCCAATGGACGGTGAACACGCCCTCGTCGGAGCGGGCCTCCCCGGTGATCACCTCGGCATAAGGCTTGATCCCGTTTCCGTTCCCCCCCCTGCGGGAGGGAGACGCGTCCTGGCCACCCGCCCGTGCCGCGGCTTGCGGGGAGGGTGACGAGGGCTCGGCCTGGGCGGAACGACACGCGGCGAGTCCCATGGCGAGGGCCGCGAGGACGAAGATGCGAAGAGAGTGGCTCATGGTCTTCCCGGGGGGTGTGTGGGGTGGAGCGGCAGGAAACGAGAATGGAGGACCCCGGCCGTTTCTGCAACGAGGACCACCCGGCGCCGTCCGCTCGGAACGCAGCCGGTGGGGACGAGTACGCGCACCGCGATGCCGCCGCGATCCGTGGATGCGCCGACGCACTCGACGGCCGCGCGGCAGCCCGTGTCGGGCTTGACGCTCGCACCGCCCCACCCATATACCTCTCCGCTCGCCTTCTCCGCAGCGGGAGCGGGCAATCGCGTGCCGAGCGATCGGCGGGGGGGGAACGCTTGGACCAACTGATTTCGTGGACCTTCTGGCGTCACATGGCCCGCCTCCAGGTGGGGCTGTTCCTGTTCGGACTGGCCGTCGCCCTCATGCTCGAAGCACACATCGGGCTCGACCCGTGGTCCTCCTTCCACGAGGCGCTGAGTGTCCGGTCGGGGTTGAGCTTCGGCCGGGTGTCCCAGGGAGTCGGCCTCGTCCTGATCGTGTTCAGCGGGCTCGTGTTGTCGGTACGCCCGGGGGTCGCGACCATCTTCAACATGCTGGTGATCGGCCCCTGGGTGGACGTCCTCCGGGAGCAGGCGTGGTTCCCGGGTGCGGAGGGTGGAGCCGTGGGTACGGCCCAGTTCCTGGTGGGCATCGTGGTGATGGGACTGGCGACGGCGGTCTACATCGGAGCGCGTATGGGCGCCGGCCCACGGGACGGCCTCGCCATGGGTCTGTCCAGAAGGGTGGGCCGGAGCCTTCGTCTGACGCGGAACACCGTCGAGGTCACGGTCCTCGTCGTCGCGGCCTTCCTGGGCGGCTCCATCGGGCTCGGCACCCTCCTCTTCGCCCTCCTCATGGGTCCCACCATGCAGGGGAGCCTCAGGCTGTTCGCCGTCTCCCACGATCCGTCTCCGAGCCTGGGAGTGGCCGCCGAGGGATAGGACGCCATGGCCGCGGGCCGGGCCGCCACGCCGGTGGAGCCATGACGGTCCCGGCGGAGCCGCCCCCGTCGACGCCTCCATCCCGCCCGGGCACGCCACTTGCACGTAGTCACGCCGGACACCGGGAGATCTCCCACGGAGGACCACCCCGGCCCGGGATGCGTGTAAGGCATGGCACGAAGCGATGCCTCACGCGCGCCCGACACCCCCGCCGCGGGATCGTGCGCCCATGCGAGTCAAGATGATCCTCCCCGCCCTGACGGAAGCCACCAGTCCACTCTTCCGTCCCATCAAATACTCGCTCTTCCCGCCGCTCGGGCTGGCCACCCTGGCGGGGTATCTCGATCCGGACGACGAGATCACCCTGGAGGACGAGCACGTCGAGGCGTTGGAACTGAACGACGAGCCCGAGTTGGTCGTGATCCAGGCGTACATCACCTCGGCGCGGCGGGCCTACGCGCTGGCGGACCACTACCGCGGCCGCGGGGCCTACGTGGCCATGGGTGGACTCCACCCGACGTCGCTGCCCGAGGAGGCCACCCGTCACGCGGACACCGTATTCATCGGGCCGGGCGAAGACACCTGGCCGCGGTTCCTCGCGGACTACCGGGCGGGGCGTCCCGCGCCCCTCTATCGCTCGAGCGTGCGATCGTTGCAGGGAATGCCGCATACGCGCCGCGACCTGATCAAGAGACACCTCTATCTCGTGCCCAACTCCATCGTGGTCTCCCGCGGATGTCCCCACTCCTGCGACTTCTGCTACAAGGAAGCCTTCTTCCAGGGCGGGAAGAGTTTCTACACGCAAACGGTGGACGCCGCCCTGGAGGAGATCGACCGCCTCCCCGGCAGGCACCTCTACTTCCTGGACGACCACCTGTTCGGCAACGTGCCCTTCGCGTCCGCCCTCTTCGAGGGAATGCGGGGAATGGGCCGGGTGTGGCAGGCCGCGGGCACCGTCGCCTCGGTGCTCCGGCCGGGCCTGCTCGAACGGGCGAGGGAGGCGGGCCTTCGCAGCCTGTTCGTGGGATTCGAGACGCTGGACCCGGACAACCTGCGTGAGCAGCACAAGCCCCAGAACCTGAACCGGGACTACGCGCTGGCCATCCGCCGCCTCCACGATCTTGGGATCATGGTGAACGGAAGCTTCGTGTTCGGGATGGACGGCGACGGGCCCTCGGTGTTTTCCCGCACGGTGGAGTGGGCCATCGAGCAGGGTATCGAGACGTCTACGTTCCACATACTCACGCCCTACCCGGGCACCGCGCTGTACGAGCGGATGTCCCGCGCCGGCCGCATCCTCCACTCCGACTGGGACCTGTACGACACCCGCCACGTGGTGCATCGCCCGTCCCGGATGTCGCCGGACGAACTGGAGTCGGGCTACTGGTGGGCCTATCGGGAGTTCTACCGCTGGCGCTCCATCCTGCGGGGCGCCGCGACGAAGGAGACACTCATCGAACGGGCGCGGCACCTGGCCTACGCCGGTGCCTGGAAGAAGCTGGAGCCGCTCTGGGACCTGATGATCCGGGCGCGCCGCGTCGCCCGCGCCCGGCCGGGGCTGGAAGCCGTCCTCCTCGGGTTCGGGCGGCACACCGCAGGCGACCGAGTTCACCCCTCGGAGGAAGGTGCATGCGCGGAGAACGAAACCGGATACGCGTCTACGTCGCCACGTCGCTGGACGGCTTCATCGCCGGACCCGACGGAGGCCTTTCGTGGCTCCCCGATGTAGACGCCGGCGCACCCGGGAACCCCGGGTCGCTGGGATACGACGAGTTCATGGCCGGCGTGGGAGCGATCCTCATGGGGCGCCGGGAGCCGGCCACCCGCTCTTCGGAGGGTTGGGGAGCCGGTACCCGCTGGAGATCGTGTCCCACCCCGCCTTCCCGGGTGGAATGGTTCGGTTGAGGGCGCAACCACGCAAGACGTGACCGGAAGAACCGGGCGCGCGCCCGCTCCCGGCTTGACTTCCCCCCTCCCGTTCCGCACATGGAGATGTCCACACCCATCCCGGAGATGACCATGATACGCCACGCACCCGTGTTCCGCGCCGCGCTCCTCCTGGCGGCGGTGTCCTATTCCGCGACGCCGCCCTCCCTCTCCGCCCAGATGTCCAAGGACGAAGTGGAGAGCTTCCTCGACGGCCAGGCAGACCACCTCTCGGACATCGCCATGCAGATCTGGGACCTGGCCGAGCTGGGGTACATGGAGACGCGCAGCTCCGCCCTCCTCGCCGACGAGCTGGAGGCCCACGGCTTCACCGTGGAGCGTGGCGTGGCGGGAATCCCCACGGCGTTCACGGCCACGTTCGGGAGTGGCTCTCCGGTCATCGGAATCATCGGGGAGTTCGATGCCCTCCCGGGAATCAATCAGGACCGCGTCGCCGCGCGTCAGCCCATCGAGGGGAAGATCGCCGGACACGCCTGCGGACATCACCTCTTCGGGACCGCCTCCACGGCGGCCGCCCTCGCGGCGGCGGAGTGGCTCGAACGCACGGGCAACCGGGGCACCGTGCGCATGTACGGAACGCCCGCCGAGGAGGGCGGATCCGGGAAGGTGTACATGGTGCGCGCCGGTCTCTTCGACGATGCCGACGTGGTGCTCCAGTGGCACGCCGGCGACCGGAACAGCGCGTCCCCGGGCTCCAACCTGGCGGTGAAGTCGGCCAAGTTCCGCTTCCACGGGGTGTCGGCCCACGCGGCGGGGGCGCCCGAGCGGGGTCGTTCGGCGCTGGACGGGGTGGAAGCCATGGACTTCATGACCAACCTCATGCGCGAGCACGTCCCCCAGGAGACACGCATCCACTACGTGATCACCTCCGGCGGAAGCGCGCCCAACGTGATCCCCGATTTCGCCGAGGTCTACTACTACGTTCGCCACCCCGACCCCGAAGTGGTCCGTGAGATCTTCGACCGCATCGTGGAGGCCTCCGAGGGGGCGGCACGGGGAACGGGGACGACGGTGGAGCACGAGGTGATCGGTGGCGCGTACTCCCGGCTTCCGGTGGTCTCCCTCCAGGAGGTGGTGTACGAGAACCTGCGGCGGGTGGGCGGGGTCGAGTACACGCCCGAGGAGCGGGCCTTCGCGGAGGCCATCCAGGCATCGTATGGATACGATGCGCCTCCCATCGAGTCGGCGGCTGGGATTCGGCCGTTCGAGTGGACCCAGACCTACGCTTCCACCGACGCCGGCGACGTGAGCTGGACGGTGCCCAACAGCACGCTCTCCACCGCCACCTGGGTGCCGGGCACGCCGGCGCACTCGTGGCAGGCCATCGCGGCGGGCGGCACCACCATCGGGCCCAAGGGGATGATGGTGGCGGCCAAGACGCTGGCCCTCACCGCCGTGGACCTCTTCACCAGCCCGGAGAAGGTGGCGGCCATCCAGGCGGAGTTCGCCGAGCGCCGTGGCGCCGACTTCGAGTACCGGCCCCTCCTGGGTGACCGGGATCCGCCGCTGGACTACCGCGCCTCGGTGGCCCGATGAGAGCGCGTACCTTCGCGGCCGTCGCCGCCCTGTTCCTGGGAGCCCTGGCCCCCCTCGCGGCCCAGACTCCCACCCTGGCCCTGGTGGGCGGGCGCGTCCTGGACGGATACGGAGGTCCCATCCTGGAGAACGGGACGGTGCTCATCGCGGGGGAGCGCATCGTGGCGGTGGGGCCGTCCTCGCAGGTGGACGTCCCCGCCGGGGTGCGGGTGGTGAACACCCAGGGGATGACGGTCATGCCCGGGCTCTGCGACATGCACGTCCACCTCCAGCTCCTGGGGCACGGCGACTACCAGCGCTGGGACGAGCTCTACGGCGAGCGCAACGAGGAGGTCATGGCCATGGCGGCCGGACAACTCCTCCAGGCCGGCGTGACGTGCGCCCGCGACCTGGGTGGTCCACTGGACGAGCTCGTGGCCACGAAGCGGAAGATCGCCGCCGGAGAGATCCCCGGGCCGCGCCTCTTCATCTCCGGGCCCTTCCTCCAGCACGCGCCCTACGAGCCCTGGCAGGCGGACTACCGCTGGGGCGTGAACGGCGCCCAGGACGCCGCCGCCAAGACGCGGCGTCTCATCGAGGCGGGCGTGGACGTGATCAAGCTCATCGACCAGGACCAGCTCACCCACGACGAGGTGGCGGCCATCGTGGCCACGGCCCACGCCGCCGGCCGTCCCGTGGTGGCGCACGCCCACCGCATGGAGGAGATCCGCGTGGGGCTCGAGCACGGAGTCGACAACTTCGAGCACACGGGGCTGGGGACCGCTCCGGGATACGCCCCCGACGTGCTCCAGGCGCTGCGGGAGCGGAACACCGGCCTGTGGTGGACGCCCACCATCTCCCCGCTCTACGTGATGCAGTATACGGGCGAAGTGTTTCCGGAGCGCCTGGACGATCCTTCGTGGCGCGCGGGCATCCCCGATGGGATCGCCGACGAGATCCGGGAGTCGCTGAGCGCCATCCCGCACCTCCCCTACTACGCCCTCTTCCCCAGCCGCATCCCCCGCCTCCCCACCAAGTTCGCCCAGCTTCGCGAGACGGGCGTGCGCATGCTCATCGGCACCGACTCGGGGATCCCCTCCATGTTCCACATCGACTCGACGTGGAGGGAGATGGCCAAGTGGGAGGATCTGGGGGTGCCGTCCATGGAGATCATCCAGTCGGCCACCCTGTGGCCGGCCCGCTTCCTGAGGCAGGACGCCGAGTTCGGGACCGTCGAGGCGGGCAAGCTCGCCGACATCATCGCGGTACGGGGCGACCCCCTCACCGACATGGGAGCGATGCGGTACGTGGAGCTCGTGGTGAAGGGCGGCGAAGTGGTTCGGGAGGGCGCACGGTGAAGCGGCGGGGTGGACTCGCCGCGTGGGCCGCGGTCGGACCCATGGCCCTCGGAGTGCTCGCGTCCGGGTGCGGAGATGGCGGCGCCGGGAGCGGGCTCCGCTCCGAGGTGCGCGACAGCGCCGGGATCGTCATCGTGGAGAACCAGGCGCCGCCCGCGGACCTCTCGCCACTCTGGACGCTCGCCGAGGCGCCGGCGCTGGACATCGGGGTCCTGGAGGGAGAGGACACGTATCAGCTCTTCCAGGTGCGCGACGCCCGCCGCCTCGACGACGGCAGGATCCTGGTGGCCAACGGCGGGAGTCAGGAGGTCCGGGTATTCGACGCGGCAGGGGTCTTCCTGACCGCGTTCGGGCAGGCCGGCGATGGCCCCGGCGAGTTCCGCTATGTCGCCTCCCTCGAGATCCTCCCCGGCGATTCGATCCTCGTGTGGGACCGATCGCATTCCCGCCTGTCGGTGTTCGGGCCCGCCTTCGAGTTCGCGCGTTCCTTCTCGCTGGCGGGGACGGAGACGGCACCGCGCGCCCAGTTCCTGGACCTCCTCGGCGACGGGAGGATCGTGGGGGGCGGCACCGTCACCCCGGACATGAGCGCGCTCCCGCCCACCGGGGTCAGTCGCTTCGACGTGACCCGGACGGTGCACGACCTTTCGGGCGCGGTCACCGCCGATCTGGGAACGCACCCGGGAGCGGAGCGGTTCATCCGCGCGGGAGGCGGGACCATCTCCGTCTGGGTGTCCCCCATGTACCGCACGGCGGTCGCGCTGGGATGGCGGGGCGACGTGGTCATCGCGACCAACGACGCCTACCGGTTCCAGGTGTACGGGCCCGACGGCACCCTGACCCGCGTCGTGCGCATGGACCACCCACCCGTCCCCGTCACCGACGCGGACCGGAGCGCCTACGTGGAAACGCAGGTCCGTGATCTGGACGACGAACGGGCACGCGCGGTGCGGGCCGACCTGGCCGACGTGACCTGGCCCGACACCCACCCCGCGTACGGAACGGTCCTCGTCGACGCCCTGGATCGTCTCTGGGTGGAAGACTACAGGCGTCCCGGAGACGACTCCGCGCCCACGTGGACCGTGTTCGACCCCGACGGCAGGGTCCTCGGGAAGGTCGGGACTCCGGCGGGGCTGGTGATCCACGAGATCGGCGCGGACTACGTGCTGGGCCGCGCCCCCGACGACCTGGACGTGGAGCACGTCCAGTTGTGGGAGGTGCGGTAGGGGGGATAGCGGCCTCACCCGCCCCCCGCTTCGCCACTCATCACCGAGGGCCGGACCGACGATCCCACGTCCGTCCGGCGTCCACGGTACGGCAGGGGTGTCGGTCGGAGAACGATTCCGCGTGCCCGTCGGCGCGGGCCGATGGGAAGGGGGATCGCCGCGTCCATGGGTGGATCGGTGGCGAACGTACCCTGGCCCGTACTTCCTGAGCCTGACACCTTGGGGGGAGCCTTCCTATACAAGGAGCGTCCATTGCATCCCTCTCGTGCCGTTGTCGTCGCCCTGGTCGGCGCGGGCGTCGTGACGGGCTCGGTCCCGCCCCGGATCGACGCCCGGCCGCCCGAGCCGGTGTCCGTCCATCGATGGGTACTCTCCGCCGCCCCCCCCGGCCCGACGGCCCAGGAGGCCCCACGGGCCTGCTCGGGAACGCAGTTTCGGGCTTTCGACTACTGGGTGGGGGAGTGGGTGGTCCGCGACGCCGAAGGGGCACGAGTCGGGACCAGCCGTGTCTCCGTCCGTTCGGACGGTTGCGCCCTCCTGGAGGAGTGGTCCGGGTCGAGTGGGTCCACGGGTATCAGCGTGAACTTCCATGACGAGGCCTCGGGCAGTTGGCATCAGGAGTGGGTCGGGGGGTCCGGGCTGATCCTCCACCTCGCCGGCAACCTCCGGGAAGGCGTCATGACACTGGAGGGTACGAGGGAGACCTCGCGGGGCACCGTCCGGGATCGGCTCCGGTGGATCCCCCTGGACGACGGACGAGTGGAGCAGCACTGGGAGATCTCGGTGGACGGCGGCACCGGATGGGAAACGGTCTTCCAGGGCTTCTACGAACCCTCCGCACGACAAGGTATCCTCCCTCACTCGCCCGACCCCACCTCCCCTGCATCACGGAGTTCGATGCTCCACCCGCGGGGGTCGCGGGACGGAGGAGCCCCCCGCGATGCCGGGACACCGGTCGCGGTTGTCGCCCCCGGACAACCAGGGCGCCGGCCAGCCGCCTGAGAACACCCCACGACGCCCCATCCCCGCTCCATGGCTCCACACCGTTCCCGATCCGGGGGCGGAGGGGGGAGCGACGAACCGGGTGAGATCCTGGCCCCGACGAGGCGGTGATCCCCGGGCCGTCGGCGTCGACCTTCCTGGGCCAGGCACCGTCGGTCCCCTCGACTCAAGGTACGCGACCATCGTGCCGACAATCTCCATCCTGAGGGCGCGCCGTGCGCGGGCCCCTCCCCGGCGATCCCCTTCCAGGAGAGAGAGGTCGAGATGTCTCAGGTCGTTGCAGAGCCCATGGAACAGGTTCAGGTCAGGCAACGGGGGGGCAAGTACCTCAGCTTCTTCCTCGACGAGGAGGAGTACGGCATCGAGATCCTCCGGGTACGGGAGATCATCGGATTGATGCCGATCACGCAGGTGCCTCGGACGCCTCCCTCCATCCGAGGCATCATCAACCTCAGGGGAAAGGTCATTCCCGTTCTGGACCTCCGGCGGCGTTTCCGGCTGCCCGAGGTGGAAGCGACCCAGCAGACGTGCATCATCGTGGTCCAGAGCCACGAAGACGTCGTCGGGATCGTCGTGGACAAGGTCTCCGAGGTGCTCGACATCGGGGCACAGGACATCGACGACGCACCCGCCTTCGGACGGGACGTGGAGACCGACTACATCCTGGGCATCGGCAAGTACGAGGGTCGCGTGCGGCTCCTCCTGGACATAGACCGCGTGTTGGACTTCGAGACGTTCCGTGGCCTTTCTCTTCCCGATGCCCAGGGGGCGTGAGATGATCCGCATCGTAGGCCGTGGGCGGCACGCCGTCATGATCACGGCGCTTCTGGTGTTGGGGGCCACGCTCCCCGGAGGCGCGAGCGCGCAGGGGATCAGCGCGATCCTCGACCGCCTCGATCGCCTGGAAGGGCAGGTCGCACAACTGGATCGGAGTCGACCGGGTCCGGTGACGGTGCCTCCCGGGTCCCGAGCCACGGAAGCCGACGTCACGGCGATTGCCGAGCGACTGACCCGCCTGGAGGAACGCCTGGAGACGCTGGCGGCCCCGCGTGAACGGGACGCCGCCGGAGAAGTGGCATCCCTGGAGGAGGCCGTGGCGTCTCTCGCCGCCGTCGTGCAGGGCCTGGTCGCGTGGCATGCGGGCCCGGACACCGCGGCAGGGGCACCCGAGTCCACGGAAGTCCAGGATGCCTCCGAGGTATTCCCGGACGGCGGAGAGACGGCGGCATCCGACCCCACCCAGGTGGCGACGCCGGGAGGGGTGGAGATATCCGGCTTCGTGGACGCGAGCTACTTCCATGACCGGGGGTCCGCCGCCACGAGCACCTTCGGACTGGATCAGGTTGAGGTGAACATCCGCAGGGCCATCGGCTCCGTGGGTGTCGTCCGTGCGGACGTGGAGTGGGTCAACGACGGTGCCGGCGGTTTCGCGCTGGACGTGGAGCAGGGTTTCCTCCAGTTCAACCTACCGGGCAACGGCGGTGTGACGGTGTCGTTCGGAAAGTTCAATGCCCCCATCGGATTCGAGCTCCTGGACCCCGCCGACATGTACCAGTTCTCGCATGCCCTGGTCTTCAACCACGGACTCCCCACGAACCTCACCGGCGCCATGGTGGCCTTCCCCCTCGGAGGGAGAGCCGATCTGGCCGCGTACGTGGTGAACGGATGGGACCAGAACACCGACGTCGCCGCCGGGAAGACCTACGGGGGTCGCTTGGGGATGGCGTTGGCGGAAGGGATCGCCCTGGGCGTCTCCGCGATCGTGGACGGTGGGGATGAAGCGGTGGACGCGGTGCGCGTATTCGACGCCGACCTCACCGTGGAGGCCGTTGAGGGATGGACGCTGGGCGCCGAGGTCAACCACGGGGTCGGACGGAACGCGGCCTACCCCCAGGCGTGGAAGGGCCTGCTCGCCATGGCCCACAAGGACTTCAGCGACCGCTACGGCTTGACGCTCCGCTATGACGCGTTCGACGACGGCGAAGGGACCCGACTGGGGACGGGCGCCCCGGAGGTCCGTCAGGCATTCGCCTTCGCGCCCACCTTCGTTCTGGGCGACGGCATGGGCGCCCTCATCGAATTGCGGACCGACTGGTCCGACCACGACGTATTCGAGACGCGGGACGGGGCGCCTTCGCGGTCCTTGGTGACCCTCGCGTTCGAGATGACCTACACCTTTTAGCAGTCAGGCGCCACGGCGGCAGAACCCGCACTACGACAGGAGAAGTGAGTATGATGTCCATGAAGAACTGGAAGATGCGGCCCCGGGTGGTCGCCGCTTTCCTGGTGGCGGGGATCGTCCCCTTGGTCGTGGCGGGCTGGTTCGCCTCCAACCGGGCCTCGGCCGCCTTGGAGGACCAGGCGTTCGCCCAGCTCGAGACCGTCCGTGCCATCAAGGCCGGGCAGGTCCAGGCCTACTTCAGCGAGCGCATGGGAGACCTGGACGTCCTCGCGGCCAACCCCTTCGTGAAGATGGCCGTGGTGGAGTTGGAAGCCGCCACCGCCGCCGCCGAGGCAAGGGGCGTCCGGGAACAGGATCTCATGAGTGACGCGGGATACCGCCGCGTCCACGACGTGTACGATCCGGTGCTGAAGCACTACATGGAGGTCTACGGATACTACGACATCTTCCTCATCGGGACGCGGGTGGGACGGGTGAACTACACCGTCACCAAGGAACCGGACTTCGGTACGCACCTCGCCGACGAGAGCCACCACCTGGCCCGGCTCTGGGAGCAGACCGTGGGCAGCGGCCGGCCCAACACCACGGACATGGAGCCCTACGCTCCCTCGGCCGGAGCTCCGGCCATGTTCATCGCGACGCCCGTGGAGGATGGCGGGAGGGTCATCGGCGTGCTGGCGATGCAGATCTCGTCCGAGCAGATCAACAAGATCATGCAGGAGCGGACGGGGATGGGAGAGACGGGCGAGAGCTATCTCATCGGCCCGGGCAAGCGCATGCGTTCCGACTCGTACCTGGACCCCCGGGGTCATTCCCTGGCCGCGTCCTTCGCCGGAACCGTGGAAGTCAACGGCGTGGACACCGAAGCCGCCACCCGCGCCCTGGGCGGAGAAACCGCGGCGGACGTCATCATCGACTACAACGGGAACCCGGTCTATTCGGCCTTCCAGCCGGTGGACCTCCCCGGTGGGATCCGTTGGGCGTTGCTCTCGGAGATCGACGTGGCCGAGGTACGGCAACCCATCGCGACGCTCCAGAGGGGTATCCTCCTGATGTCGATTGTCGCCGGCATCCTCGTGGGGCTGTTCGCTCTGTTCACGGCGGGCGGAATCGCCACGCCGGTGGTGAAGCTCGCCGAGGCGGCGAAGGCCATCGCCAAGGGTGACTTCAGCCAGCGAGTCACGCTGGACCGGGGCGATGAGCTCGGCGAACTGGCCGGCTCCTTCGGGGAGATGTCCGCCGCCGTGCAGGCCGTGGTGGCGGAGCTCGGCGGAACGGCGGACGCGGTGAAGGCGGGGAGGCTGTCGCACCGCGGAGACGCGAGACGGTTCCAGGGAACCTACGCGGATCTCGTGACGGGCGTGAACGGAGTGGTGGACTCTTTCGTGACGCCGATCTCGGTGACCTCTCACTACCTGGCGGACATCAGCGCCGGGACGATCCCGGACAAGATCACGGAGAAGTACCACGGGGACTTCGATCAGATCAAGAGCGCGCTGAACCAACTCGTGGACGTCATGACGGGGCTGCTGGGCGAGACGCGGGCGCTGACGGCGTCGGCGCTGGCCGGGGACCTGTCGGCGCGGGGCGACGCGAAGCGGTACCACGGCGGCTGGCACGACCTGGTGGGCGGGATCAACGAAACGTTGGACGCCGTGATCGAGCCGGTCAAGGAAGCACAGACGGTTCTGGAGCGTGTGGCGGGCCAGGACCTGACGGCGCGGATGGTGGGGACCTACAAGGGGGACCACGCGCGGATCAAGGAAGCCCTGAACGCGGCCGTGGACAACCTGGACGAGGGGATGACGCAGGTACAGGCGGCCGCGGAACAGGTGGCGTCGGCGTCGGACGAGATCAGCAGCGGAAGCCAGTCGCTGGCCCAGAGCACTTCGGAGCAGGCGAGCACGTTGGAGGAGATCTCGAGTTCGCTCCAGGAGATGACCTCGATGACGCAGCAAAGCGCGACCAACGCCCACGAGGCGAAGGGGCTGTCGGATGCGGCGCGCCAGTACTCGGAGAAGGGGATGGAGTCCATGCGCCGCCTGGCCGGAGCGGTGGAGAAGATCAAGGCGTCGTCGGATCAGACGGCGAAGATCGTGAAGACCATCGACGAGATCGCGTTCCAGACGAATCTCCTGGCGCTGAACGCGGCCGTGGAGGCCGCCCGCGCCGGAGACGCGGGGAAGGGCTTCGCGGTGGTGGCGGAAGAAGTCCGGAACCTCGCGATGCGGTCGGCGGAAGCGGCCAAGAACACGGCGACCCTCATCGAGGAGTCGGTCGGCAACGCGGAGGGGGGCGTGGCGCTGAACGCGGAGGTGATGGGCAACCTGGAGGAGATCACGTCGCAGGTGGTGAAGGTGAGCGAGGTGATGGCGGAGATCACGGCGGCGTCGGAGCAGCAGAGCGAGGGGATCAATCAGGTGACGACGGCCGTGGAGCAGATGAACCAGGTGACGCAGCAGACCGCCGCGAATGCCGAGGAGAGTTCGAGCGCATCGGAGGAGCTGTCGGGCCAGGCGGAGGAATTGAAGTCTCTGGTCGGCCGGTACGCCCTGACGGCGGGGCGTGCGGTCGTGGGTGCCTCGGGGACTCGCGGTGGCCAGGGTTCGTACGGGACGGCGGGCCCCGGGAACGGGCACGCCGGAAAGGCGCGGGGGTGGGGGAAGTCGCACAACGGGGGGTCACGGCGGCCGGAAGTGGCGCGTGCGATCCACCGCGGTGGAGTAGCGGGGGCCTCGGCGTCGGACCTGATCCCCTTCGACGACGACGACGTGCTGGGCGAATTCTGAAGAAGGCGTAGCGCGGTACGCTCGCGGAACCCGCCACCGGCGGGCGTGTCAGGCCACGTGTTCCGACGGCCATGGGGTACTCCCACAGGGATTGGGGGGTACCCCATGGCGCATTTGCGGACGTCGAGTGACAACGAACCGGACTCCCACGGAGACGCGAACGTCCGGATCACCGACGTGAGCGAATGGGAGAGCCTCCCCGAGGCCAGGCGAGCCCGGCAGGCCACGGCCCGGTAGCGGCAAGCATCGCTCCCCCCCGGACGAGGCGCCCCGATGACCCGTCGTGGAGCGCGCGCAGGGTGGTGGCCCCGGAGGGGCGTGCCACGCAGAGGGCCGACGCCGGCCGGACACCCTCACACACCCTTCTCCTACCCGCTACGGAGAGGCAGCGCCCCCCACCACCCGCCTCACCGCCGCCGCGATCTCCCGGCTCAACGCCGCCAGGGCGCGGCTCTGCGCGTCCACCACGGCGGCCCGGTCGGGACCGGCGGCCGACTCGTGGACCACCGTGGTGCGGCGCTCCACCACCCCCCCGTCACCGGCGTCGACGATCCACCATGCGGCGTCCAGGACCACGGCTCCAGCCACGTCGGCCTCGAAGCGGCCCACCTCCACCGTGATCCCGTAATCGGGCGCCTCGGACCGGTGCCACGGGTAGGCGACGTAGGAGCTGGACGGGAGGAGCCGGGCGAGGTTCTCGCGGAGCGTACGGGGCACGTTCTCCCTCAGCGGCTCCGCCCAGCGATCCGACTCGGCCAGCGACACTTCGTGCTCGCTCACCCGCACCACGATCTGCGGCCGGTCCAGGTATCCGGGAAGGGTGACGGGCCCCAGGCCCAGGACCACCGGAACCGGAGCACCGGCCTCGAGCCCCGGCGGCGAGCTCAGCAGGAAGAAGGCGGACAGGTCCGGCTTGGCCCCGAGGCAACCGGCCACCACCGCGGGGACCACCCACACGAATCGTCTCATCAGGATCCTCCCGGCCGGCCCCGGATCAGGGCGCTCGGATTGCGTTCGAGGTAGTCCGCCAGGTCGCGCAGGGCCCGGCTCGCGGCGCTCAGATCCAACATGGCCCTTTCGAACTGCACCAGCGCCGGCGCCTCGGGATCGATGAGCCCGTTCATCCCCGCCAGGGTGGTCTCGAGCTCCCCCAGGGTGGCGGTGGCCTGGTCGCTGGTCCGGCGTACCCCCTCACTCATGGGAACCAGCGAGGAGTCGACCCGGACCAGGAGCGCCTGGAGATCACCGACGGCGGCGTTCAGGCCGTCGAGGGTCGCCGGAAGCCGCCGGACGGACGCCGCCAGCTCGGGCGACCCGGCCAGCTCGCCGAGCTGCCCCAACGCCTGCGTCGCCACGTTCACCAGGGAGTCGAGACGGACCTTGCCGAGATCGGCGATGATCCCGAAGGCCTCTTCCTGGATGCGCTCCAACCCGGTGTTCACCGTGGGGATCTCCGGGTAGGGCGCGCCCTCCACCAGTTCGTGCTCCACGGGATCGTCGGGGTCCAGGTCGAGGGCGATGTACTTCCGACCCGTCACCATGCTCTCCGTGGAGAGCTGGGCCCGGATCCCCAGGCCACGGAGGGTCTCGATGTCCAGCGGGTCGGCGACCCGGACCGAGGCTCCACGTGACTCCACGCGGTCGCGATCCACCTCGTAGACCACCGCGATGCGCAGGTCGCCTCCGGGACGCTGCATTTCGGGGAGATCCAGGAGGATGTCCGTCACGGCTCCCACGTCGATGCCGCGGAATCGCACCGGCGCACCCACGTCCAGCCCCGACACCGATCCGTCGAAGAAGGACATGAACGTCCGCGTGTCGCGGAACAGCTTGCCGGAACCGAACACCACGACGGCGATCACCGAGAGGAGGACGCCGCCCAGCACGAAGCCTCCGATGAGGGTGGGATTGGCTCGACGGCTCACGCTAGAGTTCCCCTCTTCTCAGGAATCGACGAACCCGCTCGTGCTCGGAGTGATCGCGCAACTCGGTCGGCACGCCCATGTCGATCATGGTGCGACTCTCCGAGTCGAGAAAGACGCTGTTGGTACCGATGGCGAAGATGCTGGCGAGCTCGTGGGTCACGATGACGATGGTGGCACCCAGACTGTCACGCAACTCGATGATGAGATCGTCGAGAAGGCGGGCGCTGATGGGGTCGAGGCCGGCGCTGGGCTCGTCGAAGAAGAGGATGTCCGGATCCAGGGCCATGGCGCGGGCCAGCCCGGCCCGCTTCTGCATCCCACCGCTGATGTCGGGAGGATAGTAGTCCTCGAAGCCCGCCAACCCCACCAGGGCGAGCTTGAGCGCGGCGACCTCCCGGATCTCGTCCGCACCCAGGTCGGTGAACTCGCCCAGGGGAAGCGCCACGTTCTCCGCCAGCGTCATGGAGCTCCACAGCGCCCCGCTCTGGTAGAGCACGCCGATGCGGCGCAGCATCTCCATGCGCCGGGCGGGCGCGGCCCGGGTGAAGCTCTCCTCGCCGTACAGGATCTCGCCCTCGAAAGGCTCGTTGAGTCCGATGAGGTGCCGTAGAAGGGTGCTCTTGCCGCATCCGCTACCGCCCATGATGACGAAGATGTCGCCCGTTCGGATGCTGAAGTTCAGGTCGCGCTGGAGCACGAAGTCTCCGTACGCCATGGTCAGGTCGCGCACCGTGATGGCCGCCCGCCCCTCCATCAGAGACCCAGCGCGTAGAAGACGAAGGCGAAGACGCCACACGCCACGATGATGGCCACGATGCCGGTGACCACGGCGGAGGTGGCGGCGTCCCCCACGGAAGACGAGCTCTTCCCGGACTGGACACCACGCAGGCAACCCGCCGTCGCCACCAGGACTCCGTAGACGCTCCCCTTGAACACACCGCCCACCACGTGGGAGAAGCCCACCGCGTCGGCGGTCTGGAGGAGGTACTCCACGGGAGACAGGTCGAGCATGGTCACGCCCACGAAGGCGCCGCCCAGGATCCCCATGGCGTCGCCGTACAGGGTGAGGAGGGGCATCATGAGGCAGAGCGCCACCACCCGCGGAAGCACGAGGAACTCCATGGACGAGATGGACATGGTCTCCAGCGCGTCGATCTCCTGGGTGACCTTCATGGACCCGAGCTGGGCGGCGAAGGCGGCCCCACTGCGTCCCGCCATGATGATCCCGGTGATGAGGGCGCCCATGTCGCGCACCATGGCCACGCCCACCAGATCCGCCACGTAGATGGTGGCGCCGAAGGTCTGGAGCTGGATGGCTCCCACGAAGGCCAGGATCAGCCCCAGCAGGAACGTCACCAGCGTCACGATGGGGAGCGCCTCGAACCCACTCTGCTGCACGAGCAACGCCAGGTCCGACCCCCGGAACCGGGCCCTTCCCCGGAGAAAGCGGCCCAGGGTGAGGGCGAGCTGCCCGAGGAAGTGGAGATCGCTGCGGAACAGTTGATGCGTCTCGATGACCAGCTCGCCGATCCGATCGATGAAGGGATCGTCGGACACGGTGGACCGCGCGCCGTCCTTCTCCGGCACGGCTTCCGCGAGGGCGAGGAGGCGCCGCAGCCCCTGGGGAAGGCCGGCGGGATCGATGGTGACGTGTCGCTCCCTGGCGAGCCTGGAAGCGCTGGTCAGAAACGCCAGGATCGAGGTGTCCCACTCCCCCAGTCCTCCGGTGTCGAAGGCGATGCGCGACACCACCGTCCCGGCGAGCTCGCGCTCGAGTTCCCCGGTGGAAGGGATCCCACCGGCGAGGCTCCACGACCCGCTCAACCGCACGACCAGCGTTCCTCCGCCCTCGTGCGCGAGGGTCGCTTCACCATTGGAGGACGCGACAGGAGGCATGGGCAAGAACCGGGACCGCGGGGAGACCCCACCGATCGGTGAGGTCTTCAGGACTCGCGGCACAGTAGGGTACGTCCGCCCCGGGGGCAATCACCGCCCCCGCGCCGCCCACCCCTCGTTCGGGACCGGCCGGAGTGGTGCTACCGCCCCACCTCGTCCGCCAGCGACGCCAGCGCCCGCTCCAACTCCTTCATGGCCCGTTCGAGGTCGACCTCCACCGCCTCCTCGACCTCCGCCAACTCGGCCTCCAGCGCCGCCTCCATCTCGGCGAGCGCGGCCTCCCGCCGTTCCAGCGCCCGCTCCACCTCGACGTCGATGGCCATGTCGATATCGACGCCGTGCAGCTCCATGGCCACGGAGCCGCACCCCACGTCGATTCGTTCCACCACCGTGGGCGCCACCACCACCCCGTGCGCTCCCGCGTGCACCGACACGCGCGGTGCCGACACCAGCACGGACTCCATGCAGCGCTCTTCATGGTCCATGGCACCGATCATAGCGTCCGTCACGCCCACCCCCGCGAGCCCCGCTCCCGCGATGCACATCACCGCCAACACATCCGCCCCGAACCCGTTCATGACCGCCCCTCCCTCTCGCCGTCCGACACCTCACCGCATCCTGTATGAGATACGACGGAGGAATCGCCGGAAGGGTTGCAGACGACGAGAGCCCCGGCGGCCGTGATGGCCGCCGGGGCTCCGTCGGATCCCAACCCGATCAGGCGATCAGTTCAGGAAGTACTTCGCTCCGATCTGGATCTGCCAGCGGGAGAAGATGCCGGGATCCGTCACGAACGTCTCCGTGGCGCCGCTGAAGTTGAAGATGGGCTCGCCATCCACGTCCCACCCTTCGAGGAGGAGCGGAGACGTGGCCTTCGGGTCGGCGAACTTGCGCACGCCCCAGTCGCTGTTCAGCAGGTTCCCCACGTTGAGGATGTCCATGCTGATCTGGAGCGTGTTGGCGCCCTCGGAGGATCCCACCTTGATGTCCTGGAGCACCCGTAGATCGATGTTGCTGTACCACGGGTTCACGCCGCCCATGCGCTCGGCGATCTCCCCCCGATGCTGGCTCAGGTACGCGTCCTGCTCGATGAAGGCATCGAGGGCCGCCCACTGCGCCGGATTGGCCAGACGGATGTCGCTCTGGCTGGCGGGGATGTAGATGAGGTCGTTCCCGCCCTGTCCGTCGCCGTTCACGTCACCGGCGTAGATGAAGGAGTAGCGGTTGCCCCCGGCCGCGGTGAAGCGGTTCCCCTCGGCCATCTCCATGAAGACGCCGAAGTGGGTGGAGGTGCGCTCGTTCCATCCCTTGGTGTACATGGCGGACCCGACGATGCGGTGACGCTGACCGAACTCGGACCAGGCCAGGCCGGGGTTGTTGGGGTCACCCTGCACGGGCTGGTTCTGCCAGAGCACCGACGCGATCTCGGTGGACTTGAGCTTGTTCTTGGCGTCGGTGTAGCTGTACGACAGCATGGTGGCGAGACCGCTCTCGAACGCCTTCCGGAGCTGCGCGGTGACGTTGAAGTTGTAGCCTTCGCTGGTGTTGTCGATGACGTAGATCCCCGCGCCGCCGTCGGCGTTCAACTCGTTGGCGCCGAAGCCGCCGTAGTACGGACGTCCATCGGCCAGCGTCCGCACCGGGCGCACCAGGTCGGCGTTACGCATGTAGATCCCGTTCAGGTCGTTCCCGTACATGACCTCCAGCGTTCCCGACATGTCCCACGGGAGTTCCTGATCCACGGCCAGGTTGGTGACCCACACCTGGGGCCACTTGAAGTCGGAGACCATGGCGTTCAGGTCGTACGACTGCTGCAGGATGGCGTCGTCCGACGTCGGAATCGGTGCCACGCCCTCGTTGAAGAACGGGGCCCAGAGATTGGGGTTGGCACCCGGGTTGGAGATGACGTTCCCCACCCACACGAAGGGAACGCGCCCGGTGAAGACCCCGGTCCCGCCGCGAAGCTGCGTGCTGCGATCGCCCTTCACGTCCCAGTTGAAGCCCACGCGGGGAGAGAGCATGGGCGTGGCGCCCGGGAGGCTGGACTGGTCCACGGTCTCGGGCTGGCCGTTCTCGTCCAGCGCCGTGAGCCCCCTGGAGAAGGGGTTGTCCACCGGGTCGGTGAAGTACATCGGCAGGTCCACCCGCAACCCGTACGTCAGGCTCAACTTCTCGGAGGCCAGGAACTCGTCCTGGGCGTAGAAGGAGAGCTGACCCACGTCGATGTTCTCACCCTTGTAGGGCGAGGTCGACGGCGTGACCATCCCGCGGAAGTCCTTCTGGTTCGGGTTCGCGGGATCCGTGGCGGCGAAGAAGTCGGCCAGCGACCCGAAGGTGGACCCGATGGGGATGAAGTCAGGAAGGAAGAAGACTCCGTGGCGGAAGATGTTGAACGAGTTGAAGAACCCGAAGTACTCGAAGTTCGTCCCCACCGTGATGGTGTGGTTCCCCTTGTAGAAGGAGAGGTTGTCCGTGAGCTGGAGCACGTCCTGATCCAGGATGTTGTGGATGGAGAACGGCTCGTGTCCCAGCGTGGTGTACGTGACGCCGTCTTCCCCGATGTCGATGGTGGGGAAGTCTTCGCTCATGGGCGCCCGGTGGTCCCGGAAGCGGTTGTAGCTGGCGAAGAACCGGTTGGCGTACGAGTTCCCGCGGCTGTTCAGCTCCAACGCGAAGGAGTGCAGCTCGTTGTTGATGGTGTAGCCCGAGTTCTGGAACGGGAGGCTGGACGAATTCGGCCCGCGCCCCGTGTTGTTGAAGCTGAGCACGAAGGGGTGGGGGCCCAGGTCGCGGCTGGCGTCCAGATAGCTGTAACGGAAGCTGAGGTTGTTGGTCTCGTTGATGTTCCAGTCCAGCTTCGCCAGGAGCTTGTTGTTGTCCGTCTCGTGGATGTACCCCTGGTAGGGGCCGGTGTCGTAGTTGTAGGCCTCCATCATGCGCTGACGGATGGCGTCCATGGTGGCCTCGGTCACGCGGGACTCCCCGAAGCCGGGCACGCCACCCTGGCTGGCCACGAAGTCCGAACCGGGATCGTCACGGCGCTCGAGCTCGGCGTTCACGAAGAAGAAGAGCTTGTCGCGCTGGATGGGTCCGGAGAAGGTGAAACCGGACTGGTTGAAGGCGAGGTCGGGATTGGCCACCACGTCGTTGCCGGCCACCGTGTTGCCGATGAGCGACTCGTTGCGAGTGAACGTGTAGACGGAACCCTTGAACTCGTTGGTCCCGCTCTTGGTGACGGTGTTCACGTTGGCCCCGGTGAACCCGCCCTCACGCACGTCGAAGGGCGCGATGGACACCTGCACCTGCTCGACGGCGTCGAACGGCACGGGCTCGGCGCCGGTCTGGCCGCCGGGAGACGGGTCGTCCAACCCGAAGGGATTGTTGAAGTACGATCCGTCCAGCGAGATGTTGTTGAAGAGCCAGTTCCGCCCGGCGAAGCTCATGTTCCCGTCGTTGCGCGGGTCGATGCGGATGAGGTCGCGGGTGCTCCGCTTCACGGAAGGCATCTGCGCGACCTGCTCGGCCGTCACGAAGGTGGCGGCGCCAGTGCGATCACTGTTGAACACGTCGTCTTCCTGGACGCTCACCTCGATCCCTTCCAACTGAACCGCCTGCGCCGCGAGCTGGAAGTCCAGCCGCACCGTCTGGCCGAGCTGAACGTACACGTCGGTCTCGGTGGCCGTGGCCCGCCCGATCATCTCGACGGTGACGGTGTAGGGCCCGCCCACGCGCATGTTGGGGAGCATGAAGGTTCCGCCCTGGCGGACCAGAGTGGCGTAACGGGTGCCGGACGGCGTGTGCACCGCGGTGACCGTGGCGCCCACCAGGGCCTGACCGGCGTCGTCCGTGACGAATCCGTTCATGGCGCCCGTGGTCACGCCCTGGGCGGACACGGCCGACACGGTGAGCAGGGCGGCCGATACGGCCAGGAAGAGTCCGCGCAGCAGAGCGCCGGAACGGACGACCGATGTTTTCATCTCTCGGGCCTCCAATGGATCGAGGGTAGGGGAATGCGCTGTCATGATCTCGACGTTCGCCCGGGGAGATGGGCAATCGGACATCCCCCGAGCCCAATATCATGCGAGAGCCACGGTCGTTCAGCAAGCGCATGAAGCACGGTGCCCACCCCGGATCCATGGACGGGCGAGCTAGACCGGATACGGGTGGAGAAGTCCCCCGCCTTCGCCGGCGACGGGATCGGCATCCGCCTGCCCGGCAGCGACGAGACGCGGGCCGGCTCCGACGAGGACATCCCGGTCGCCGATCGCATGGCCCGACACGTTCCGCTCTCCATCTCCGCGGAGCCCCCCGCTCTTGCACCCCCGCGAGGGCATCCCCACTCTAAGCCCGAACAAAAACAGATCACGTCGAGGCAGGAGCCAAGACCATGTTCGGGCAAACCCCCCGCCGCGCTGTGGGCGCGATGGCCTTCGTTGCCGTGTTGACTCCGGCGGTCGTGCACGCGCAGACCATCCCCGCGGACCAGTTGGACCCTCTCGTGTTCCGGCACATCGGCCCGGTGGGCAACCGCCTGGCCTCGGTGGCCGGTGTGGCCGGCGACCCCCTCACGTATTACGTGGGGGCGGCTTCCGGCGGGCTCTGGAAGACCGACGACGGCGGGATCAACTGGCGGCCGCTCTTCGAAGAGATGGACGTCCACTCGGTGGGCGCCCTGGCCGTGGCGCCCTCCGACCCGCAGATCGTGTGGGCCGGAACCGGTGAGCCCCACATCCGCTCCAACGTGACCATCGGAGACGGGATCTACCGATCCGCCGACGGCGGCGAGCACTGGGAGCACATGGGGCTGGACGCCACCGGCCGCATCAGCCGCATCGTCGTCCATCCCACCAACCCGGACATCGTGTACGCCGCTTCGGTGGGACACGCCCATGCACCCCAGCGGGAACGCGGGATCTTCCGCACCGTGGACGGCGGCAAGACGTGGGAGCACGTCCTCTTCGTGGATGAGAACACGGGGGCCTCGTCGCTCATCATGGATCCCAACAACCCTCGCATCCTCTTCGCGGGAATGTGGCAGATCCGGGTGAACACGTGGGGACGCGAGAGCGGCGGCCCCGGCTCGGGGATCTTCATGTCGCGCGACGGTGGGAGCACCTGGACGCGCCTGAAGGGGCACGGGCTCCCCACCCTCCCCGTGGGGAAGATCGACGTCTGCATGAGCGGCGCCGACTCGCGCATGATCTACGCCCTCATCGAGACGGGAGACGGCGTGCCCTGGCACGGGCAGGAGACGGAGAGCGGTGAGCTGTGGCGCTCCGAAAATGGCGGATACGACTGGCGACTCGTGAACCACAGTCGCGACCTGGGAGGGCGGACCGCCTACTACAACAACTGCCGCGTCTCCACGGCGGATCCCCACGAGGTGTACTTCCTCACGGCGGGCTTCTCGCGGACGTTGGACGGGGGCGTCACGTACCGGAACGAGTTCGGGCTGCGCCGTCCGGGCGGGGACCATCACGACATGTGGATCGACCCCACCGACGCGGACCGCATGATCGTGGTCCACGACCAGGGCCTCTCCATCTCCCGGAACCGGGGGGAGACCTGGCACCGGGTGGAACTCCCCGTGGGCCAGATGTACCACGTGACCGCCGACAACGCGATCCCCTACAACGTCATGGGGAACCGGCAGGACGGCCCCTCCGCGCGCGGGCCGAGCAACACGCGGGACGGGCCCTTCATCCCCCGGGGTTACTGGGAGACGGTGGGTGGCGGTGAGAGCGGATTCGCCACCCCCGATCCCGAGGACCCGGACATCGTGTGGTCGAGCGCGTCGGGCTCCGGCGCCCGCGGTGGCATCGTGGTGCGCTGGGACGCCCGCAACCGGCAGTTCCGCAACGTCGAGGTGTGGCCGGAGAGCACGGGCGGGTGGCCGGCGGAGGATCTCCGCTACCGCTTCCAGTGGACCTTCCCGCTCCTGATCTCACCCCACGATCGCAACACCATCTTCGTGACGAGTCAGCACGTTCACCGCACCCGCAACGGCGGACAGAGCTGGGACGTCATCAGCCCCGACCTCACCACCAACGACAAGTCCCGGCAGGGGATCAGCGGCGGGCTCACGCCGGACAACATCGGCGTGGAATACTGCTGCGTGATCTACGCCTTCGACGAATCCCCGGTGCAGGAAGGCGTCTTCTACGCCGGATCCAACGACGGAAAGGTCCACGTGAGCCGCGACGGCGGAGAGGTCTGGACCGACGTCACCGCCAACTTCCCCGGCTGGCCTGAGGACGGCGTGGTCCGCGGGATCGACGCCTCGCGGTGGGACGCCGGGAAGGCGTACCTGGTCGTGGAGGCACACCAGGTGGGCGACTTCGCCCCCTACGTGTACAAGACGGAGAACTACGGCGCCGGCTGGACCCGGATCACCCACGGGATCGCCGACCATCCGCTCAGCTTCACGCGCAGCATCCAGGAAGATCCCGTCCGGCCCGGGCTGCTCTACCTGGGGACCGAGAACCGCATCTACGTCTCCTTCGACGACGGCGCGAACTGGCAGCCGCTGGTCAACAACATGCCGCCGTCTCCCATGTACGGGATCGTCGTGCAGGAGCACTTCAACGACCTGGTCATCGGGACGTACGGGCGAGGCTTCTGGATCATGGACGATCTCACACCGCTCCAGCAGTTGGACGGCGAGGTCCGGAACGCGTCGGCGTACCTCTTCCAGCCCCGCGACGCCTACCGCTTCGCCTCCACCACCGGCCGCTTCCGCCCCATGCCCGGCGACCAGACGGCGGGGACGAACCCGCCCTACGGAGCTTCCATCAACTACTGGCTCGGCGACGGAGTGGCCGGCCCGGCCACGCTGACCATCTCGAACGAGGCCGGAGACGTGGTACGGACGATGACGGGCACCACCGAGGCCGGGCTCAACCGCGTGTGGTGGGACCTGCGCGACGGTGGTACGGAAAGGATCCGAATGCGCACGACGCCCCTCTACGCGGACTGGATCGACCTGGGGTCCGAGCGGGTGATCGACCGGGGCCGGGGCCCGTCGGTGCTCCAGGCGCCCGGCAGGTACACGGTCACGCTGACGGTGGCCGGAGAGTCGTTCACGAAGACGCTGAACGTGCTCAAGGATCCCAACTCGGAGGGGACCCTCGCCGACATCCGTGCCCAGGTCGCCGCCATGGAGGAGATCCAGAGCGACTTCGAGTCCGCGGCGGAAGCCGTGAACCGCATCGAGTGGCTCCGGCGACAGCTCCTCGACCTGAGCGCCGTCCTCGAGGACCAGGGCGGCGCCGACGACGTGGTGGGTGAGGCGGGGCGCTTGGGCGACCTCCTCATCGCCATCGAGGAGCAGCTCGTGCAACTCCGCACCACGGGGACGGGCCAGGACGGCGTCCGCTATCCCGCCAGGGCGGTGGAGCAGCTCTCCCACCTGGCCAACGGCGTCGGGACCGCGGACTTCGGCCCCAGCGACCAGCAGGGTGAAGTGCGTACCCTGATCCGCACGCGCATCGACGCGGCCCGCGGCCAGCTCGACGCGTTCATCGCCGATGAGCTGGCCCGCTTCAACCGGCTCCTCCGGGAGCAGGGGCTGAATCCGCTCATCAGCGAGTAGCGGCTCGCGGGAACCGCCGCCCGGGTGACGGTGTGCGTCACCCGGGCGGCGGACCGTTCCGGAGCGCGGGACGCGCTGGCGGGACTGGCCTCGCCCCCTCCTTCGCGGCGATACTTGGCGGATGAAACGTCCGCTTCCGGTGCTGGGTTGGCGGGAGTGGATCTCCCTTCCCGACCTGGGCATCGACAGGATCAAGGCCAAGGTCGATACCGGAGCGCGCACCTCCGCTCTGCACGCCTTCGACATCCGCCCCTTCAAACGGGGGGGACGGTCGATGGTGCGCTTCAAGGTCCACCCGGTGCAGAAGGACGCGCGCACCGTGGTGGAATGCGAGGCGGCGGTGGTGGACCAGAGGAAGGTGCGGAGCTCCTCCGGCCAGGAGTCGCTGCGCTTCGTGATCTCCACGGTCATGGAGGTGGGCGGAGTCCGGCGAACGGTGGAGATCACCCTTTCCCGGCGCGATTCCATGGGATTCCGCATGCTCCTCGGACGCCGAAGCATCAAGAAGAAGTTCCTCGTGGATCCAGCCGGATCCTTCCTCACCAGCCGACCCTGACCCCCCTCCGACGACCCCATGAAGATCGGCATCCTCTCCTCCAAGGCATCCCTCTACTCCACCAGCCGCCTCAGGCAGGCCGCCGAGGAGCGGGGCCACGACGTGGAGGTGGTGAATCCCCTCCAGTGCTACATGAACATCTCGGTGAAGCGGCCCAAGGTCATGCACCGCGGTGGCGAGTTGAGCTTCGACGCCATCATCCCCCGGATCGGGGCGTCGAAGACGTTCTACGGCACCGCCGTGGTGCGCCAATTCGAGATGATGGGAGTCTTCACGGTGGCGGAGTCGCAGGCCATCTCCCGCTCCCGCGACAAGCTCCGCTCCATGCAGCTCCTTTCGCGTGAAGGAGTGGGCCTTCCGGTGACGGGGTTCGCGCGCTCCCCCAAGGACCTGGACGGCGTGATCCAGTCGGTCGGCGGCCCACCGCTCATCATCAAGCTGCTGGAGGGGACCCAGGGGATGGGCGTGGTTCTGGCGGAGACCCGCAAGGCCGCCGAATCGGTGATCGGAGCCTTCCGCCAGCTCGACGCCAACATCCTCCTGCAGGAGTACATCAAGGAAGCCAAGGGCTCCGACCTGCGGGCGCTGGTGGTGGGAGGAAGGGTGGTGGCCGCCATGGAGCGGCACGCCGCGCCCGGCGAGTTCCGCTCCAACCTCCACCGTGGGGGAACGTCCAACCCGGTGACGCTCAGCGCCAAGGAGCGCAACACGGCCATCCGGGCGGCGCGGGTCATGGGCCTGGGGCTGGCCGGCGTGGACCTCCTCCGCTCGGAGCGGGGTCCACTGGTGATCGAGGTGAACTCCTCGCCGGGACTCCAGGGGATCGAGACGACCACCGGCGTCGACGTGGCCGGGGAGATCATCGAGTACATCGAGAACCACGCCACCCACGACGACGACCAGCAAGCCACGTCGTCCGACGACCCGCGTCCGCCCCGGAACAGGGCGCGTTCCCGGAAGGCCCGGCCGGCGTCCCTCGGAGACGAGTCTGAGTAGCGCCTTCCACCCCCTGGAGGTGGGCGGCGTTCAGGTCGCCCCGGGAACGCGCGCGCGCGCCGAGATCCCCGTGGCCCGCCGGACCACGGGCGAGTGGGCCTTCCTCCCCGTGGAGGTGGTCCACGGCTCCCGCGAGGGTCCCGCCGTGTGGCTGAGCGGGGCCATCCACGGAGACGAGCTCGACGGCGTGGAGATCATCCGTCAGGTGCTGGGGAGGCTTCGCGCCCCTTCCATGGCCGGTACGGTGCTGGCGGTTCCGGTGGTGAACGTGTTCGGGTTCAGCAACGAGAATCGGTACCTCCCCGACCGGAGGGACCTGAACCGGTCCTTCCCCGGCGGCGCCCGCGGGTCCATGGCCTCGCGCCTGGCCCATCTCTTCATGAAGGAAGTGGTGTCGCTCTGCGACGTGGGGTTGGACTTCCACTGCGGGTCCGACGGGCGCGAAAACCATCCCCAGGTGCGCTGCAACCTCGACGATCCCGAGACCCGCGAGTACGCCCGCGCCTTCGCCGCGCCCATCACCATCCACAACCGTCCCCCCGACGGGTCGCTGCGCAAGGCCGCCCTGAAGGAGGGCGCCCGTGTCCTGGTCTACGAGGCCGGAGAGGTGGGCCGCTTCACCCCCTCCGCCATCGAGACGGGCGTGGCCGGTACGTTGCGCCTCCTCCGGTCCCTGGGAATGGTGGGCGGCGACGCCGTCGACGAACCTTCCACCCTGGAGGTCCGGGAGACGTACTGGATCCGCGCCAACCGCAGCGGGGTGTTCCGGGTGAGCGTGGCGCTGGGCGAACACGTCGAGAAGGGTCAGCACCTGGGATCCATCGCCGACACGCTGGGAGACGAGGGGCGCCCGGTCCGGGCACGCACGGCCGGAATGGTCATCGGGCGGCGCGTGAACCCCCTGGTCTACCAGGGAGAGGCGGTGGTCCACGTCGCCTCCCTGGACGGATCACCCCTGGAGTAGCACTCCCTCCTCCAGAAGCTCCACCACCTCCGCCTCGGCCATCCCGTCGCCCAGAAGGACCTCCCGCGTGTGCTCCCCCAGGAGGGGAGCCCCTCGCCGCGGGGGCCGGGCCCCGTCGGAACGTTCCAGCTTCACCGGCGTCCCCAGGGTACGCAGCCTCCCCACCCGGGAGTGCTCCACCTCCGTGACCATCTCCCGTGCGAGCGTCTGGGGGTGCTCCAGCATCTCCCCGATGGTGGCCACGGGACCGGCCGGGACACCCGCCGCCGTGAGGCGCGCCACCCAGCCGTCGGTGGAATCACCGAGGAAGTGGGGCGCCAGCGTCTCCACCAGGTCCTCCAGGTGGCTCATCCGGTCCTGGTTGGCGCTGAAGCGGGGATCGTCCCGCAGTCCTGGGACACCCAGAACGCCGGTGAGCCGCGACCAGGTTCCCTCGTTGCTCGCCCCCACGTTCACCCACCCGTCGGACGTGGCGAAGGCCTGGTAGGGAGCGGTGAGGGGGTGTGCCGAACCCCCGGGCCCCGGCGATACGCCCGACGCCAGCGCGATGGCGCTCTGCCAGAAGGTCTGGGTGATGCCGGCCTCCAGGAGGGACGTGTCCACCCGCTGCCCCCGTCCGCTGCGCTCCCGCTCGAAGAGCGCGGTGACCACGGCGAACGCCGCCAGGATCCCCGCCGTGATGTCGGTGACCGGCGCGCCCACCTTCACCGGGGCCCGCCCCGGCCCTTCCCCGGTGATGCTCATGAGCCCCGAGTATCCCTGGGCGATGAGGTCGAATCCCCCCTCGTCGGCCATGGGACCCGTGCGGCCGAACCCGGTGATCTGACAGTACACCAGTCGGGGGTTGGCCGCGGCCAGCTCGTCGTACCCCATCCCCATCCCCTCCATGGTGCCGGCGCGAAAGTTCTCCACGACCACGTCGGCACCGTGGAGGAGGCGTCGCACCATCGCTCGCCCGCGGGGGTCCCTGAGGTCCACGGCCACGCCCCGCTTCCCCCGGTTCATCATCATGAAGGCGGCGGACTCGCCGTCGGCCGAGGGTGGACCGAACCCACGGGTGGCGTCGCCTCCGGGGAGGCGTTCCACCTTGATCACGTCGGCCCCCTGGTCGGCCAGGAGGAGCCCGCACGCGGGTCCGGCCATGACGTGGGCCAGTTCCACCACCCGGATCCCGGCGAGGGGGGGCGCGCCCGATCCCACCGTCCCGCCCGGCGGGGCCGACCCACCCGCCATCAGCGTCCCTCGAACCGCGGAGGGCGCTTCTCCAGGAAGGCGGCGCGGCCCTCGCGGTAGTCGCCGGTCTCGAAGGCGCGATGGACCTCCTCCTCCTCTTCCGACGTCAGGGGGCGCGGGTCGCGCAGCCGCCGTATGAAACGCTTGTGCCAGCGGTTCACCAGCGGCGCCCCGGCGGCGACACGGCCGGCCAGCGCGCCGGCCTCCTCCAGGACCGTGCCGTCGGCCACCACCCGGTTGACCAGCCCCACCTGGAGGGCGCGCTGGGCGTCCACCAGATCTCCGGTGAGAAGGATCTCCAGGACCGGTGCCGGACCCAGGAGCGCCACCAGAGGAGCCAACTCGTCGTACGACATGGTGAGCCCCAGGCGGTTGATGGGCGCGCCGAAACGGCTCGATTCTTCACAGATCCGCAGATCGCAGGAGGCGGCGATCTCGAGCCCCCCGCCCACGCAGAGCCCCTCCACCACGGCCACGGTCGGGTGGGGACACCCCTGGATGGCCTGCAGGGCGGCGGCGATGGCCGCGCTGTAGCGGCGCACCTGCTCCGGCGTGTCGCGCTGGTCCGCGAAGGCCGCGATGTCCGATCCGGCCGAGAAGGCCCTCCCTCCCGTGCCGCGCACGAGGACGCAACCCAGGTCGTCCCGCTCGGCGAGGGCGTGGAACGCCTCGGCCAGCGCGGTCCATCCCTCCACGTCCAGGACGTTGTGCCGCTCGGGGCCGTCCAGCCGCACCGTGGCGACGCGATCCTCCACCGAGACCCGAACGCCCGCGCTCATCGGTAGAACCACTCCACCAACGCCATGGGAACGACGGGGACGTAGGTGACCAGCAGGAGCATGGCCACCAGCACGGCCACGAAGAAGACGTTCACCTTGCTCACCTCCCAGATGTCGGCCTTGGCCACCGAGCACGCCGTGACCAGGACGCTGGCCACGGGCGGGGTCTGCTGTCCGATCCCCAGGTTCAGCGTCACCACCAGCCCGAAGTGTACCGGGTCGATCCCCGCCGCCTGTACCAGCGGCATCACGATGGGCACCACCAGGATGATGGCCGCCGCCGAGTGCAGGAAGAGCCCGATGACGAGGAAGAAGACGTTGAGGAGGAGGAGGATGGCCCAACGACTCTGCGTCACGCCCAGGATGCCCGCCGCGACCTCCTGGGGAAGCCGCACCTCCGTCAGGTAGTCTCCCAGGAGCGCGGAGGCCGCCACCAGGAGCATGACCACCGCCGTCTGGGTACCCGCCTCCACCATCGCGTGGCGAAGGTGGAGCCAGGTCAGCTCGCGGTACACCACCCCGCCGATGAAGATGGCCGCCACCACCGCGAGCCCGGCCCCCTCGGTGGCCGTGACCCACCCGCTGAAGATCCCGCCCAGGATGATGACGGGGAGGAGGAGCGCCCACCCCGCCTCGCGGAACGTCTCCCACACGCGCCGTACCCGGAAGCTCTCCTCCCTGGGGAAGTCGTTGCGCCGCGCCAGGACGTAGGCCACCAGCATCATCAGGAGGCCTCCCAGCACACCGGGCACGATCCCCGCCACGAAGAGCTCCACGATGGAACTCCCCGACATCACCCCATAGAGGATCATGGGGATGGAGGGAGGGATGATGACCGCCAGAGTGGCCGAGGACGACGTGACCGCGGCCGCGAAGGCCCTCGAGTACCCCTTCTGGCGCATGGCCGGAATGAGGATGGAGCCCAGCGCCGCCACGTCGGCCACCGCCGATCCCGAGATCTCCGCGAAGAAGAGGGAGGCGCTGATGGTCACCATGGAGAGCCCGCCCCGGATCCACCCCACCATGGCGGAGGCGAAGGCGATGAGGCGACGGCTGATCCCGGAGGCGTTCATCACGGCGCCGGCCAGGATGAACAAGGGGATGGCGATGAGGGGGAAGGAAGTCGCGCCGTTGAACATCACCAGCGCGGCGTTGGGGAGGGAGCCGATCCCCCCCTGCAGAAGCATCGCCACCACCGCGGCCACTCCCAGCGCCACCCCGATGGGGACGTTGATCAGGACGAGAGCGAGCAGGAGAAGGGCGATGGCCAGGAGCGTCATGCCGCCCCTCCGGAGTGGTCGGGGCGGGTGCCGCCCTCCACGTCCTTCTCCTCACCACCCCCGGCCAGGAGATCCGGAAGGGTCACCAACTGGGCCACCACGAAGAGCACCGCCCCCACGGGAATCACGGACTGCGCCGCGCGGGCCGGCACCCAGGGGAGGGACACCAAAGAGCTCCCGCCCAGGACCACCATGACCTCCACGCCCGCCCAGGCCAGCGCCACGAAGAACGCCACCACCACCACCTCGGCCACCAGGATGAGGACCTTCCGCATCGTCCCCCTGGACCGCGCCACCAGGGTGGGCATCCCGATGTGCCCGCGGTGGAGCGCCGCCAGGGCGGCGCCGTAGTAGGTGAGCCAGGCCAGGAAGATGGACGCCACCTCGTCGTACCACACCAGCGACGCCCCCGCCTTGCGGAAGATCACCCCCACGACCACCACCAGGGCCAGCCCCACCATGAGGCTCAGGACCACGCCCTCCAGGAGCCGCTGCAGCCCTCGCTTCACGTCGGCACGGGTCACCGGTGCGTCTCCGAGGTCAAGGGCGGGGATCCCGCACCGCGGCCGCCCGCTCCACCAGCCCGGCCCCTCCGGGCACCGAGCCGGCGAAGTCGGCGTATACGGCCTCGCTCCGCCCGGTGAACACCGCCGGATCCACCTCGTTCACCGCCACGCCCTCGTCCCGGACCGCTTCCACCAACCGGCGGTCCAGTTCGGCCGCGGTCTCGTACACGAACGCCTGGGTGGCCTTCGCCTCCTCTTCGAGGACGGCGCGCACCTCGGGAGGGTATCCGCTCCATCCTCTGGGGGACACGACGACGTACCCGGGAGTGTAGACGTGGCCCGTGAGGGAAAGGTAGTCCTGCACCTCGTAGAGCTTCGATCCCCAGATCTGGGCCAGCGGATTCTCCTGGCCGTCTATGACCCCGGTCTGGAGACCGATGAACACCTCGGACAGGGCCATGGGGGTCGGGTTGGCGCCCAGGGCCTGGAAGAGCTTCACGCGCCACACCCCCCGGGGGGTCCGGAGCTTCACCCCGGCCAGGTCGTCGGGTCCGCGGATGGGGCGCACGTTGTTCGTCACATGGCGGAACCCGTTCTCCCACACCGCGAGGATGGGGTAACCGCGGGCTTCCGCGAGAGGAGCGAGGTCGGACCAGAAGAGCTCCGTCTCGATGCGCTTCATGTGCTCCCGGTCCGCCACGAGATAGGGCATCTCGAACAGCCCGAACTCGTCGATCTGCGACGACATCACCGAAGAGGGAAGCGCGAAGTCCACCGTCCCCAGCTTGATCTTCTGGAGAAGGAGCTCGTCTCCCCCGAGCTGGCTCGACCCGTACACCACCACCTCCCACCCTTCGGGGAGGCGGGCATTGGCCCGCCGGGCGAACTCCTCGGCCGAGCGGGCGAAGAGAGAGCCGGGCTCCCCCACGTGGCCGAACTTCAGATCCCGGGGACCCGCCTCACCGCCGCAGGCCGCGACAGCCAGCGACGCGCCCACGAGCGCTCCCGCCGCCACCCGGGTCATCGCACCTCGCGCACCCTTCCTCATCTGCCACCTCCCGCGGAAGACGTCTCCTTCAGATGGTCCATGGCCGCCGCCGCCCCACCACCCTGGTGGGGGACGTCCGCCAACGCCAGCCCCATCTCCACCCCCGCCAGCGTGCCCACCAGCGTCAGCTCGTTGATGTCGCCCAGGTGGCCGATGCGGAAGACCCGCCCTTTGAGGTCCCCCAGCCCCGTTCCCAGCGACATGTCGAAGCGGTCCAGCACCACGGCACGGAAGGCGTCGGCGTCGTGTCCTTCCGGCATCCGCACGGCGGTGACGGCATTGCTGAAGCTCCCCGCCGACCGGGCGACCATCTCCAGCCCCCAGCCGCGCACCGCCCAGCGGGTGGCCTCGGCGAAACGGGCGTGGCGAGCGAATACGTTGGGCAGCCCCTCCTCCCTGAGCATCTCGAGCGACTCCGCCAATCCGTAGAGGAGGGTGGTGGCCGGCGTGTAGGGGAAGAATCCGTCCCGGTTGGACTCGAGCATGTCGCCCCAGTCCCAGTACGCACAGGGGAGGCGCGAGGTCTCCCGGGCCTCCATGGCCCGGGGCGACACGGCGGTGAACGAAAGCCCGGGCGGGAGCATGAGCCCCTTCTGGGATCCGCTCACCGTCACGTCCACCCCCCACGCGTCGTGCTGCACGTCGGTGGCGGCCAGCGACGACACCGTGTCGGCCATGAGGAGCGCCGGGTGCCCGCTGCCCCGCACGGCCGCGCCCACGGCCTCCAGGTCCGTGGTCACCCCGGTGGACGTCTCGTTGTGGACCACCAGGACGGCGCGGATCTCCCTGCGGGTGTCCGCCACCAGGATCTCCTTCACCCGGTCGGGGTCGAGCCCCACCGCGGCATCCCACGGCTCCAGGCGCACGTCCAACCCGAGCCGGGCGGCCGAGCGCGCCCAGCGTTCGGCGAAGAAGCCCTGCTGGAACGCCAGCACCGTGTCCCCGGGGGAGAGCGTGTTGGACAACGCCGCCTCCCACGCCCCGGTGGCCGACGAAGGGTAGATGAACACCGGATGCCGTGTCCCGAACACCCATTTCACGTTCTCCAGAAGGGCCAGGCCCAACGCCTGGAACTCCGGGCCGCGATGGTCGATGACGGCGCGGTTCATGGCGCGAAGCACACGATCCGGAACGTTGGTGGGCCCCGGAAGCTGGAGAAAGTGACGGCCGCTCTTTCGGCTCACGAGTCGGATCCCGTACGAAATGGTGGTGGGAGGTTCCCTGCCCCCCTGCGGCGCCCACGCGGAGTGCGTAGAATCCCGAGCCGCGAACGCGTCCAACTTACCACGCTCCACACCGCAAACAACCGGGCCCCATCCCCATGCCGTCGTTCCTCACATCCCCTTCCCACTCCCGGCTGGCCACACGCCTCCGGAACGAGACGGAGGGCGAGGTCCATTTCGACGACGTCACCCGGGGGATCTACAGCACCGACGCCTCCCACTACCAGATCACGCCGATGGGGGTGGTGGTCCCCCGCACCGTGGGCGACGTGGAAGCGGTGATGGCCGTATGCCGGGAGGAGGGAGTGCCGGTCCTTCCCCGGGGGGGCGGAACCTCCCAGTGCGGGCAGACGGTGGGGCGGGCCGTGGTGGTGGACGTGAGCCGCCACCTCACGGGGGTGGCGTGGCCGGACGCGGAGGAAAGGACGCCCCCGGCGGGAGGCGTGCCGGGAAGCCCGCCGACGGGCGCACCTCCCACCGAGGTCGTCGTCCAGCCCGGGATCGTCCTCGACGCGCTGAACCACCGCCTGGCGTCCCACGGCGTCTGGTTCCCCGTGGACCCCTCCACGGCGAACCGGGCCACCCTGGGGGGGATGGCCGGGAACAACAGCGCGGGGGCCCGCTCCCTCCGCTACGGGATGATGGTGGACAACGTCGCGGCCATGGAGGTGGTCCTCCCCGACGGGCGGCGGGTGTGGTTGGGCGAGGGTGCGCCGGTGGGCCCGGTCACCGACATCGTGGACCCCCTGCGTGGGATCTGGACCCGGGACGCCGAGGAGATCCGCCGCCGGGCCCCCCGCACCATGCGCAACGTGGCCGGCTACAACCTGGACCGCCTCGACCCGACGAAGGAGAACGTCGCGCAACTCCTGGTGGGCTCCGAGGGAACGCTGGCCTTCTTCACCCGGCTCCGGCTTCGGCTCGCCCCCCTCCCCCGCCGCAAGGTCCTGGGCGTGTGCCACTTCCCCGGGCTGCACGAGGCGCTGGACGCCGTGCGGCACATCGTGGAGCTGGACCCCACGGCCGTGGAGCTCGTGGACGACACGGTACTCCGCCTGGCCGCCGAACGCCCGGAGTTCCGGGGGCCGCTGGGCCGGTTCGTCCGGGGTGCGCCGCGAGCCCTCCTCCTGGTGGAGTTCGCCTCCAGCGACGCCGCCGCCGACCTCTCCCGGAAGCTCCACGACCTGGAGGAGCTCCTGGGCGGACTCGGCCTTCCGGCCTCCCTGGTGCGGGCGGAGGAGCCTGGACTCCAGGCGGAGATCTGGGGAGTGCGCAAGGCGGGGATGAACATCGTCATGTCCATGGCCGGGCCCCGGAAGCCCGTCTCCTTCCTGGAGGACTGCGCCGTTCCCCTGGAGCACCTGGCCGACTTCGCGCACCGCCTCACGGAGATCTTCCACCGCCACGGCACCGAGGGAACGTGGTACGCCCACGCCTCGGTGGGATGCCTGCACGTGCGGCCGGCGCTGAACCTGAAGGACGCCGGCGACGTGATGCGTATGCGCACCATCGCCGAGGAGGCCCACCAGGTCGTGCGCGAGTACCGGGGCACCCACTCCGGGGAACACGGCGACGGCATCCTGCGCTCCGAGTTCCTCGAGTCCATGCTGGGCCCGCGCATGGTGCGCGCCTTCGAGGACGTGAAGCGCGCCTTCGATCCCGCGGGGCTGATGAACCCCGGGAAGATCGTGCAGGCGCCGCGGATGGACGACCGATCCCTTCTCCGGTACGCGCCCGGGTACCGCGACCGGGACCTCCCGGTGGCGCTGGACTGGTCGGCGCACGGCGGCCTCCTCGAGTCGGTGGAGCGGTGCAACAACAACGGCGCCTGCCGCAAGCGGGATCCCGGCGTGATGTGCCCCTCCTTCCGGGCCACGGGAGAGGAACGCCACAGCACCCGGGGCCGCGCCAACGCGCTGCGGCTCGCCCTCACGGGCCAGTTCGGTGACGGGTCGGAGGGCACCCAGCTCGATCACCCCGATCTCGCGGAGGCCATGGACCTGTGCGTGGCCTGCAAGGGGTGCCGGGCCGAATGCCCCACCGGAGTGGACCTGGCGCGGATGAAGCTGGAGTACCTGCACCATCGGAACCAGCGCCACGGCATCCCCCTCCGGGAGCGGATCCTGGCCGGCGTCCCCCACATCGCCCCCTTCGCGGCGCCGCTGGCACCCCTCCTCAATCTGAGGAACCGGAGCCGCCTCCTGCGCTGGGCCGGCGAGAGGCTCCTGGGGATCTCCGCGAAACGGGAGCTCCCCGCCTGGCGGCGGGACTTCTTCCGGGAGGAGGAGGCCGATGCGGGAGGTGGGCCCGGCACCGCGGCGGCGATCGCGGACCCGGGACACGCGGACGGACGGACCGGGACGGGACGAGCGCCCGGAGACCGGCCCGTCCTCTTCGTGGACACCTTCACGCGCTGGTTCGACCCCGAGGTGGCCCGGGCCGCCCTGGACGTCCTCCGGGCGGCGGCCTACGACGTGGAGCCGCCACCCCGCGGGGAGCGCCCCCTCTGCTGCGGGCGCACCTACCTCAGCGCCGGGATGGTGGATCGGGCGCGGGAGGAGCTGGCGCGCACCGTGGACGCCCTCTACCCCGCCGCCCTGGCCGGCCGCCCCGTGGTGGGGCTGGAGCCGTCCTGCCTCTTCACGCTGAAGGACGAGGCCGTGGCCCTCCTCCCCGGAGAGAAGGCCCGCGTGGTGGCGAGCCGGGTGCGCCTCCTGGAAGAGCTCCTGGACGAAGGGTGGGACGACGGCCATTCCCTCCCGTTGGGCCCGGACGATGGGGAGCGGCGCTACCTCGTCCACGGCCACTGCCACCAGAAGGCCCTGGGCGCCAAGACTGCGACGGCGCGACTCCTCCGCCGCATCCCCGGGGCCGTGGTCGAGGAGGTCCCGTCGGGGTGCTGCGGGATGGCCGGCGCGTTCGGATACCACGCCGAGCACCGGGACGTCTCCCTGGCCATGGGGGAGCTGGAGCTCCTCCCCGCGGTGCGCGGGGCGGAGGCCGACACCCGCGTGGTGGCGCCGGGCACCAGTTGCCGGGCCCAGATCCGGGACGGCGCCGGGCGGGAGGCGTGCCACCCGGCCGTTGCGCTGGCGGAAAGGACGAAGCGGACGTGACGAGTCGAGCCCGGACAGGAAGCATCCCCACATGACCCTTCACACCGATCGCCGGAACTTCCTCAAGTGGCTGGCGGCTTCCCCGCTGGCCGCCTACGCCGCCGCGTGCGCCGGCGGAGGCGGGACGGGGCGGGACCCCGGCATGGCGGCGGCGACTCCCGGAGCGGGCGCCGCCGCCGGTGGCGCCGCACCGGCCCTCCACTCGCCCCCCGCTTCGCGCCTCCACGCCCTGGCGACCTCCGCCGAGGAGGCGCTGGACATCGCCGACCTGGAAGCGGTGGCCGCGGCGAACATCCCCCCCTCCCACTGGGGATACCTCATGACGGGGGTGGACGACGACGCCACCATGGCCGCCAACCGACGCGCCTTCGACGAGGTGGTCATCCGCGCCCGGCGCCTGGTGGACGTCTCCACCCTGGATACCCGCGTGGATCTCTTGGGCCGGAGCTGGCCCACCCCCATCGTCCTGGCCCCCGCCGGAAGTCAGCGCGCGTACCACACGGAAGGGGAACTCGCGGCGGCGCGGGCCGCCCGCGCCCGGAACCACCTCCAGGTCCTCTCCACCGTCTCCTCCACCGGCGTGGAAGCGGTGAACGAGGCGCGGGGCGAGCCGGTCTGGTACCAGCTCTATCCCACCTCCAACTGGGACGTGACCCGGACGATCATCCGCCGCGTCGAGGACGCGGAGTGCCCCGTTCTCGTCCTCACCGTGGACCTTCCGGTGAGCAGCAACCGTCTCACCCAGGAACGGTGGCGCCGCGTGGACGAGCGCCGCTGCGCCGGGTGCCACACGGAGGGAGGCCAGGCCCCGCCGGTGAAGCCCATGTACCAGGGGACGCCGTACCGGCCGGAGGACTTCCGCACCCCGGCGCTCACCTGGGAGTTCGTGGATCGTCTGAAGGACACCACCGAGATGAAGGTCGTGGTGAAGGGGCTGGTCACCGGGGAGGACGCCGGCCTCGCCCTGGCCCACGGCGCCGACGCGGTGTGGGTGTCCAACCACGGCGGTCGCGCCGAGCCCAGCGGGCGCGGGACGCTCGACGTCCTCCCGGAGATCGCCGACGCCATGGCGGGGCGCGCCCCCATCATCCTGGACAGCGGAGTCCGCCGGGGGGCCGATGTCTTCAAGGCCCTGGCGCTGGGCGCCACCGCGGTGGCGGTGGGCCGGCCCTACCTCTGGGGGCTGGGCGCCTTCGGGCAGGAGGGGGTGGAGCGGGCCCTGGAGATCCTGCGCACCGAGTTGGAGATCACCATGCAGCTCTCGGGGACTCCCACGCTGGCGAGCATCGGTGCGGGCTCGGTGGCGCGGCGGTAGCGGTACGCCCCCGGACGGGTCGCGCCCCGCGCATTCCCCCTTAGATTCATGCGGAACGTCCCACGCGCACGGGACGCAGGACTCGAACTCCGGAAGAGCGGAACCCTCATGCCGATCGCCACGCCGCAGCAATTCGCCCAGATGCTCGACTCCGCCCAGAAGGGCGGATACGCCTACCCGGCCATCAACGTGACGTCCATCATCACGCTGAACGCGGCCATGAAGGGCTTCGCCGACTCGAAGTCCGACGGGATCATCCAGTTCTCCACCGGGGCCGGGCAGTTCGCCTCCGGGGTGAACAACAACGACGCGGCGTACGGGTGTATCGTCCTGGCCGAAGCGGCCCACCGCCTGGCGGACCAGTACGACGTGCTGGTGGCCCTGAACACCGACCACTGCCAGCCCGAAAAGGCGGCGGGGTTCCTCAAGCCCCTCATCGAGGCCACCGCGGCGCGGCGGGCCCGGGGCGAGACGAACCTCTTCCAGAACCACATGCTCGACGCCTCGGCGCTCCCCCTGGACGAGAACATGAAGATCTCCCAGGAGTACCTGCGCCTCTGCGCCGAGAACGAGATCATCCTGGAGGTGGAGGCCGGCGTGGTGGGCGGCGAGGAGGACGGAGCCGCCGGATCGGAGGACACTCCGGAGGACAAGCTCTACACCACGCCCGAAGACATGCTGGCGGTGTACGAAGCCCTTCACGACCTCGGACGCTTCACCTTCGCCGCCACCTTCGGGAACGTGCACGGGCACTACAAGCCCGGAGCGGTCAAGCTGCGCCCCGAAATCCTGAAGAGTGGTCAGGCCGCCGTCGTGGCGCGCTACGGAGCCGCAGCCGAAATGGACCTGGTCTTCCACGGCGGGAGCGGAAGCCTTCTCGAGGAGATCCGCGAGACGTTGGACTACGGCGTCGTGAAGATGAACGTGGACACCGACACCCAGTACGCCTTCACCCGCCCCATCGTCGGTCACATGATGTCCAACTACGAGGGCGTCCTGAAGATCGACGGCGAGGTGGGCGACAAGAAGCTCTACGACCCGC
>JAOUPR010000083.1 GCA_029879725.1 Gemmatimonadota bacterium
TGGCCGGCGGCGAACCGGATCGGGTCGAGGCGGAGGCGCTGGCCGACGGGCTCCCGGCCACCGTCTTCATCAACCACAACATCCACTCCACCGAGATCGCGTCGTCGCAGACCAGCGTGGACCTGGTCCATCGCCTGGCCACCGCCGACGACCCCGTCACGTTGGAGATCCTGGACCATGTGGTGGTGGTCCTGGTGCCCTCCGCCAACCCCGACGGTCAGATCATGGTCACCGACTGGTACCGCCGGAACGAGGGGACGGAGTTCGAGAAGGCCCGCATGCCCTGGCTCTACCACCACTACGCCGGGCACGACAACAACCGGGACTTCTTCCAGGCGAAGCTCGTGGAGACGCGGTACTGGATGGACCTCATGTTCCGCACGGCGTACGCCCACGTGTACCTGGACCAGCACCAGATGGGAGCCACGGGGCCGCGCATCTTCGTGCCCCCCTACCCCGATCCCATGAGCCCCGACGTGCACCCCCTCCAGTGGCAACTGCTCCGCTTCCTGGGCGGCGGGATGGTGACGGACCTGCAGGCGGCGGGCAAGCAGGGAGTGGTGACGGGGGCCCTGTATCGCATCTGGGGACAGGAGGGCGCGCTCACGGGGCGCTTCCACAACATCCCCGCGCTCCTCACCGAGTCGGCCAGCGCCACCATCGCCTCTCCGGTGGAGGTCACCCGCGCGGAGTTGGAGCGCTCGGCCAACCGGGCGCGGGACCTCGACGAGTACGGGTTCTCCATGAGCTTCGTGGACCCGTGGTGGGGCGGGACGTGGCGTCTGGGCGACATCGTGGAATACCAGACCATCGCCGCCGTGTCGCTCCTGGAACAGACCGCCCGCTTCAAGGACCGCTTCATCCTGGGACGCTGGCAGATGGCGGCCGAGACCGTGGAGCACGGAAGGGCGTCCGGCCCCTTCGCGTACGTGATCCCCGCCGACCAGACCGACCCCGTCACCGCGGCCGAGCTGGCCCGCACGCTGGTGCTCCAGGGGGTGGAGGTGCATCGCGCGGAGGAGGACTTCGAGGTCACCCCCGTGATGGGGATGCGGGTTCCGGGAGAGGATCGCCTCCCGCCCGCGGAAGGTGACGACGGCGAGGAAGAGGACGAGGCCGGGTCGAGAGCCGCCGGCCCCTCCGGGGCTCCCCGGGCCGAGCCGGCGTCTCCGCGCCGCATCCCCGCCGGATCGTGGGTCGTCCTCGCCGCCCAGCCGTCCCGCGCCGCCGTCCTGGATCTCCTCCAGCCCCAGGCCCGCCGGGTGCTGCGCGAGCACCCCGACGGCCCCTATCTCCGGGGATACGACGGCGCGGCGTACACCATGCCGCTCCAGATGGGGGTGGAGTCGCTGCGGGTGGACGAGGCCTTCGACGTGGAGTTGACCGCGGTGTCGCTGGAACGCGCCGTGGCCGACGCCCCCGCCCTTCCGTCCCCCAGGCAGTGGTATGCCCTGAGCACCGCGGTGAACCGCTCGTACGCGGTGGCCAACGAGCTCCTCGCCCGGGGCGTTCCCGTCTCGCGCACCGGGGATCACTTCCTGGTGCCCTCCGACCACCCGGCGGCCCGGCCCGCCCTGGAGGAGGCCCGCGCCACGCACGGCCTCACCGTCACGGCCGACCCGGCGGGCACGGCGGGCGCCGAGCCCCTGGCCCCCTCGCGGGTGGGCCTCTACCAGGGGTGGGCCTCCTCCATGGACGAGGGGTGGACGCGCCTCCTCCTGGAGGAATTCGGGTTCGACCTCACGGTGCTCTCCAACGACGACATGCGCGACGCCGACCTGGGCGCCCGCATCGACATCGTGGTGATTCCGTCCGAGATCTCCCTGAACCGGCTCCTGGAAGGGGACACCGCGGGCGCCGCGCCCCCGGAGTTCACCGGCGGGATCGGCGACGAGGGCGTGGAGAACCTGAAGGCCTTCGTGCGCGGCGGCGGAACGCTCATCACCCTGGATCGGGGGGACGAAGTGGTGCTGAAGCACTTCGACGTCCCCGTGCGGGACGCCCTGGCCGGGGTGTCGGACCGGGACTTCTTCGCTCCGGCGTCCCTCTTCGGGATGGAGCTGGAGGCGGGGCACCCCCTCACCCGGGGCTCGCCCGCCACGGTGACCGGGAAGTGGGCCAACGGGCGCGCCTACGAGCCCACGGGGTGGGACGGCGACGCGGGGCGCATCCGCACGGTGGCGCGCTGGGCGTCCGATCCCGCCGAGGTGCTCCGCAGCGGCCTCCTGGTGGGCGCCGAGCACCTGGCCGGGAAGGCCGCCATCCTCGACGTGTCGTACGGGGCGGGACGCATCTACATGTACGGACTGCGCGTGCAGCACCGCGCCCAGACCGCGGGCACGTTCAAGCTCCTCTTCAACGCCCTCATGACCGGCGGCTCCACGCCCGCCACCGAAGAATAGGCCGGCCGACCATGTTGAAATGGATCCGGGAGTTCCGCTTCGACCTGAAGACCACGCTGATCCTCCTCGCCCTGGCGCTGGCCGGGTGGGGCGTGGTGGTCTACGTGAACGTCAAGGAGTTCATCCCGGTGGAGTACCGGGCGGTTCCCGACTCGACGGAGGGGCGATGAGGCCGGAAGGGAACGGCCTCGACCTTTGCGCGGAATTCCCCACCAGCAGTATTATCGCGGTTGCGTGCGTACCATTCGCGCCCCCACCTTGGAAGGGAGGAGTCGGCATATGAAGCGTGTGATCCTCTGGTTCGCAGTCATGGGCGTCCTCACCCCGGCTCACCTCACGGGACAACAGACCCAACCCCATCGCGACGGGCTCGGCGACATCACCATAGCCCTCGCCGGTGACGCCATCATCACCCGTCAACTCCGTGTGTTCGAAGAGCCGGAGTTCCTGGAGATCCGGGACGTGATCCGCGGTGCCACCACGGCCTTCGTCAACGCGGAGATGCTCTTCTTCGACTACGACGAGCCGGAGATCATCCCGTCGTCGCAGAGCGGCGGCACCTACATGCGCGCGGAACCGGAGTTGGCCGACGAGTTGGCGTGGATGGGGTTCGACATGGTGAGCACCGCCAACAACCATTCCCTGGACTTCTCGTACGGCGGGCTCCGCTCCAACAACCATTGGCTGCGCCAGGCCGGTCTCGTGGCCGCGGGGACGGGAGAGAACCTGGCCGAAGCGCGGGCGCCCAAGTACCTCGACACTCCCGGGGGGCGAGTCGCTCTCATCAGCGTGTCGTCGTCCTTCGCCGACTTCAACCGGGCCGGGCCGCAGCGGAAGGACATGCGGGGGCGTCCGGGATTGAACCCGCTCCGCGTGGAGACGACCTACTACGTCCCCGAGGCGGAGTTCCAGCAACTTTCGCGGGTCCGAGGGGAGTTGGGCATGGGGGGACGCGGGGGTGACGATCGAATCCAGTTCATGGGCGCCACCTTCGTGCGGAGCGACGAGTTCGCCGTCACCAACGTGGTGAACGCCTACGACCTCGAGGAGATCACCGCTTCGGTGAGCGACGCGAAGCAGCAGGCCAACTGGGTGATCGTGTCGAGCCACACCCACCAGGGCGGCGCGGGAGTGGCGGACTTCTTCTCCGAGTTCACCCACGCCGTCATCGACGCGGGCGCGGACATCTTCGTGGGGCACGGTCCCCACGTTCTCCGCGGGATCGAGATCTACAAGGGACGGCCCATCTTCTACTCCCTGGGGAACTTCCTCATGGAGAACGAAACGGTGGAACTCCAGCCGTGGGAGAACTATGACGGGGTCGACCTCGACGATCACGCCCTCCCCGGGGACTTCTACACCGCCCGCATCGAGCGGAGCGGCGGAAGCTTCCCGGCGCAGGCCGCGTATTGGGAGGCCGTGGTGGCCGTTCCCGTCTTCCGTGGAGGCGACCTGACCCGCATCGACCTCCACCCCATCACCATGGGGCACGGGCTGGAACGCCCGCAGAGGGGTCGCCCTCTGGCCGCGAAGGGGGATCTCGCCCGCACCATCATCACGCGACTCCAGGAACTCTCGAGGCCTCTGGGCACCGAGGTGAACTTCGAAAACGGGATCGGGGTGATCCGGGTGGGCCGAGCCGGACGTGAGGACGGCCCCTGATCCGTCGGGTACATGCACCCGGATGCCGAAGGGCCGGCTCCACTCCGCGTGGGGCCGGCCCTTTTCGTTCGCCCGTCTCGGCGGCGGGAGGAACCGATGACTCAGTCGCGCCGCCCCTTCCCGAACACGCCCCGCCCCGGGAAGGCGCCGGTGTGCTCTCCGTTCCGGACCACCACCACGCCGTTCACCATCACGTGATCGATCCCGTCCGGGAAGCGGTGCGGGTCGCCGAAGGTGGCGCGATCGATGACGCGATCCGGATCGAACACCACGACGTCCGCCCACATCCCCTCGCGGAGGATCCCCCGGTCCAGGAGCCCCATCCGCTGCGCCGGATGGGAGGTCATCTTGCGCACGGCCTCTTCGAGGGGGAGGACCCCCTCGTCCCGTGAATAGTGCCCCAGCACGCGGGGAAAGCTTCCGTACCACCGCGGGTGGGGCTGTCCGCCGAACTCCGGGGAGGCGGCGGTGCCGTCGGAGTCGAAGCTCACCAACGGGTGGGCGATGGCCATGCGCACGTCGCTCTCCGACATGTAGAACATGACGATCCCCACGCTGCCCCCCTGCTCGATGAGGAGATCGAGGACTTCGTCGGCGGGGGACACGCCGCGCTCGCGGGCGATCTCCCCGATGGTCTTTCCGACGTACGCCTCGGGATTCTTCTCCACGGACGCCACGATGACCGCGTCGAACCCTTCATCCCCGGTGGTCTCGTTGTAGTACTTGGTCATCATGTAGTCGGTGACCTCCCGCTTGATCCGGGGACGCAGCTCGGGATCGGCCATGCGCGCGAGGAACTGCTCGGTCCCGCCTTCGTGGACCCACCTGGGGACCTCCGTGGAGAGGCCGTGGGCCGCCGCGATGTACGGGTAGACGTCGGCGGCGATGTCCACCCCCCGGTCGCGGGCCGCCTCGATGGCGGCCAGCGCGTCGCCCATGGTCCCGAAGTTGGGGCGGCCGGCGGCCTTGAGGTGGAAGATCTCCACCGAGACGCCCCCCTGCTCCCCGATGGTGGCCGCTTCCTCGACGGCCTCCATGATCCTAGGTCCCTGATCGCGAAGGTGGGTACCGTATACCCCGCCGTAGCGTCCCACCACCCTCGCCAACTCGATGAGCTCCTCCGTGCCCGGGACCGCGTCGGACGGCTGCTCCTGCCCGGGAGTCTCCAACGCCATGACGAGTCCCGCCGCACCGTCCTCCATCCCCTGGGCGAGGAGGCGCTTCATCTCCTCCAACTCCTCCGCGGTGGGCCGGCGTTGGACGCCCTCCCCCATGACGTACCGCCGCAGCTGTCCCGCGCTGACGTACGACATGACGTTCCCCGAGACCCCCGAGCGCTCCAGGCGGTCGAAGTACTCGCGGAGCGTGGTCCAGTCCGCCTCCACCCCGTACCCTCCGGCGCGGTCGTCGGGACGGCGGGGCGCCACGGACACGCCCTCGCCGATGACCTCCGTCGTGACGCCCTGGAGGATCTTGCTCAGACCCCGGCCGTCGCGGAGGACGGAGTAGTCGGAGTGGGCGTGCATGTCGATGAACCCGGGTGATACCACGAGGCCGGCGGCATCGAGGACGTCGGCGGCGGGATGCCCTCTCAGCCGTCCCACCGCCACGATCCGCCCGTCGCGGATCCCCACGTCCGCCATGAACCAGGGAGCTCCGGTGCCGTCCACCACCCGCCCCCCGGTGATCAGCGTGTCGTACGGTTCGTCACCGTCACCGGGAGCGGCGCAGCCGGAAAGAAACGAGACGAAGAACAGCACTGCGACCCCCACCACCCTTCGCCCCACCGACTGGCACCCCCGTCGCTCAGACATGGCACACACTCCGGAACCGGGAACAAACAAGATATCCGCTACCATACTGGCGACGGCACACACGCCCAGCAATACGGCCGCAGCCTACACTCGGCCGCGCGGGGCGGATTCCGTTCGGCGCCGTGGCCAGGCATCCTTCGATACACTATCGTGGGAACAAGGAGGTGCCCATGGGCGTCATCACCGACCCGCATCGAAGCGCCGTGCTCGCCGGAGCACTCGTCCTCGCAGCCTGCGCGTCGTCGTTGGGTCGCCGGGGAGGGATGGAGCACACCATCGGTCGCGGCTCGTACCACGATATCATGACGGAGGTGCCGGAGATCTTCCGGCGAAACGGGTACGCCATATTCGCGAGCCGTGAGACCACCTCGACTCTGTACATCGAGACGGCGTGGCAGGACCGGGCTCCCTTCGAGGACGAGGCGGAAGCGGGCGCGACGTACGCCCGCACCCGCTTCGTCGCACAGGCCCGACTCGCGGGCCCGGCCGTCTACACGCTCCGGGTCACGGCATACAACCAGGTCCGATTCGATGACGATCCGTGGCCCGAGTCCCGCGAACGTCCCGACCTCGGCGGTGGGTGGACCGTCATGCCCCCTTCAGGGATGTACGCGACGTACGTCACCGAACTCACCACCGAGATTCGACTCAAGGTCGATGCGGGGATGCGCACCTTCGGCGCGCCGATCCGGTATCACCCCCCCAGCCACACCCTCCCCATTCCCTCCTCGTAGGGAGACAGGCTCAAGTCCCCGCGCCCGTTCCGCAGGAGCACCAGGGGCCGTCTACCGGGAAATCGGCGGAGGAGGCGCCCGTTCCGCTCGCGCCCGAAGTCCCTGACGAACATGGCGCCCGACGTGCCCAGTCCCGGGAGGTCTCCTTGCCAGAGGAGGGGTGCGAGGGGGAGGATCCCCCCGAAGTCCGACGCGGCTTCCCTCTCGCACTCGGGAGCGAGAACCTCACCGGGAAGGGTACGTACCCGCGACCCCGACGGCATGACCACTTCGGTGGGGAGCCGTCCCGCGCTCCCCTGGAAGCGAAGCGCCACCTCCGACCCCCCGGAACGCACCGGTGCCGCCTCCCTCATCCGTGTGTAGAGCTCCACCTGGCACGTGGTGTTGAACCGAAGCGCCCCGTTGATGGAATCGAGGCGCATCCCCGTCGCCGAGAGGCGGGCGCCGAGGCGGGACTGCCAGTCGTCGTGAACGAAGACGAGCGATGGGCCGTCCCCCTGGGGGGCGTCGGCCAACAGCCCCGCTCCGCGCGCCATCGACGCGTTTGCCGCCAGCCGGGACGGGCCCGACCACCCCGCCCCCATCACCCAGGCCACGGCCAGGATCACCGAGCCCCCCACCCGCGTCACTCCCCGGTGCCGGTCGCCGGAAGGCTCGCCAGGAAGGCTCCGCACGAGCCCGAGAACCGCCAGGGCCAGGAGGAAGCACCATGCCGGCGCGGCTTCGTAGAGAAGCCGGGGACCCATGAACAGGTCGTGGTGCCAGTAGAACATGTTCGCCATCAGCGGGAGGACCGCCCAGGCGGCCACCACACCGAATCCGCTCGGAAGGGCCCTCTCCCGGAGGAGGAAGAACCCCACCACCACCACCACGGGGACCGGAGACTGGAGAAGATCCATGCTCATCCCCAGGAGATCGCCGGACGCGTGGGCCACCGCCTCGGGGATCCCGTACGGGCTCTGCCACGGATCCAGGTGGAAGCCCAGCCCGTGGGAGGGGCCCGAAGCGGCGATGTACCCGAAGCGCCACGGACTCCCGAACATGCGCGCGTTGTGCCAGAGAACGCCCCAGATGAACGGAAGCGCTCCCAGCGCGGCGCCACCCACGCGCTGGACCCACTCCTTGACCGAAAGCGTCCGGGACCCCGGAGCACGCGCCCACACGAGAACCGTAGCGACGAATCCGAGCACGACCCCCACGTATGGCCGGACCGCGAAGAGCGCACCCACCGCGACGCCGGCCGGGACACACCACTTCCAGGAGTGGTCCACCGCCCGCAGGGAGAAGAGGAAGGCCAGCGCCACGAGGGCGAGCGCCGCCACGTGGTTCATGTACGTCGCGGCATGGAAGGCGAGAAAGGGGCTCCCCGCCATCATGACCGATCCCAGGCGGGCCGCCAGACGGTCGTGGGGGAGGAGGCGCTCCGCCACCCACGTCGCGGCACACACGGCCACGCCGAGGAGGAGCGGGCCCGCCATCCAGGGCTCCCCCGCGCGCCACGCCGCCGCCAGGAGGACGGAGAACCCCGGCGGGTACTGCGACGTCCATCCGGCATCCCCCTGCACCATGAACTGGAACTGCCAGAACTCGAGGTCCTGGAGGGGAGGCGGCGCGAGCACCCCGTCCGCGAAATAGCGGGCCTGGATGAGCTGGCTGATCCCGTCGAGGAGAAGGGGGTGCCCTCCCAGCGCCACCCACCCGAACCACGCGGCCAGCGCCGCGGCCACACCGCCCAGAAATAGACCCAGACGGAGGGACGTGGGCGCCATGAGCCTCCCGTCCACGAAACGCCAGAGGGACGTGAGCCTCCCCGCCATCTCCCCGGGCATCGAAACGAACCGACTCACGAGAAGCGCGGCGGCTCCCGCGGCGAGCACCCCGATCCAGTGCGCCGCCGTGTATTGGGCACCCACCGCCATCGCCTGCTCCGCCGCCGGACCCGTGGCACGAAGGGACAGCAGCCGGTACCACGGGACCATGACGAGGAGGAGGAGGAGCCCTCCCCCGATACGGTGCCACGGCCTGGGGGGAGGGTCCCCTCCCTCCCGGCGTCCAGCGCTCAGTTGGGGCCGCCCACGAGATAGCACCGAGGCGCCGCCACGGTCCCGGCACGGCGGGTCGTGATCTCGATGACTCCCGCCTGGCCCCGGGCTCCGTACAGAGCCGCGCCCGCGGCGCCCTTCAGGACCTCGATGCGTTCGACATCGAAAGGATCGAGGTCATCGAATCCGCCGCCGGTGATCACCTGATCCACCACCACGAGAGGATCCTGTGACCCGCTGAGGCTTCGCGGTCCCCGCAGCTGGATGCTGATGGGCGAGCCGGGAACGCCGCTCCCCTGCACCACCTTGACTCCGGGGAAGCTTCCCCGGATGAGATCGGCGATGGATCGTCCGGGGTCGTGGGCGAGTTCGGATCGCTCGAGTCGCGCAACCGAAAAGGGGACCTCGGCCGCCGGCGTCTCACCCGCCACGCCCGCCGCCACCGACGGCCCCGACGAGGCGATGGCGGGTCCATCGAGGACGATGTCCACGCGCGCGGTCGCGGTCGGACCCACGTTCAGCGGGAACGTCGTCGGTGCACACCCCACCAGCTCGGACCGGAGGCGGTATTCCCCCTCCGGGACCCCGCTGAGACGGAACCGCCCGTCCGCATCGGTGACGGTCGCGAGCCCCGACGGGCTCAGCCGGATCCACACCCCGGGGACGCCCTCTCCGATGTCCACGGTGCGCACCGTGCCCTCGATCACGCCCACGGCCTGGGAGGTCGCGCGGGGAGGGAACAGGAGCGCGGGAGCGACCGCCAGGGCGACCAGGAGTCGCCCCCCCGGGAAGACCGGCGCGGAAGACCGCATGGGCACACCTCCCGATGGAATGACGTTGCCGACCCGCTCACTCCGGAAGATCGGGTGGCCACAGAACGCGATCAAGGGGACGCGGGATCCCGGTCGGCGTCGGACCGCGGGCAGACGATTCAGGGGAGCCGCCTGAGACGGCTCCCCTGAATCGGGTCCCACGGAAACATCCCGACGTCGTGTCAGGACGCGGAACTCGCCCCGCCCACTCCGCCGAAGGTGTAGGGATCGATCCCCATCAAAGCGAGATCCACTTCCGGAACGGGGCACTGATACGCCCTTCCCGTACGCAGCGTCCCGAACCCGCGGTGGTCGTACCACGAGCTTCCGGCGAACTGGAACGCCGTCTCGATCTGCTTCTCGTAGATGAGAGTCTGGAGCAGGTCTCCACAGTCCCCCGCGGGGACGTTGGATGCCTTGGCGAGGAGTCCCGCCGATCGGGGAACGCACCGTGCCCCCGACACCCCGGTCACCGTGGCGGCGGGAAGTTGGCCCACGGCGACCCTCCGGTCGTTGATGAAGGGGAGGGCCAGGTCGGGCTGACCGGTCCGGATGTACGCCTCGGCCTTGAGGAAGCCCATTTCGACCACGGTGAGTTCGGGCGCGAAGCCGAACCCGGTCTGTGCGAGGTCATAGTACCACCAGGGTGCGTAGTTGCTCTGGTAGTGGAGCCCCCGCTCCGCCGGCTGGATGATGTTGGCCCGATAGTGGACGTACACCCCCGGATCCGTCTGCGTGGCGCCGTGGATCCGCCGGTCATCGGTGTCGATGAGGAAGGGCCCTTTGCTCTCCGGAGCGGACGCCTCGTATGCCAGATAAGCACCGGACTGGTCCGCCGGCCCGAGCAGGGCGAGATCCGTGTCCCACCCGTCTCCCATGAATCCCTTGAGGACGGCGCCCCAAACACCCGAAGACCCGTCCAGGTTGACCCCGAAGTCCCAATCCACGCCCTGGTTGATGTGGCCGAGAACCCCGTTCCAGTCCACCTGGCCGCGCTCCTGGGGAGTGCGCGCCACCAGCGCCATGTATCGCGCCTGGTAGGAGTGGGTGAGCTGAACGAGCCTCGCACTGGTGTAGCTGTCCGTGCCCATCCACCCACTGGGGATGGTGAAGGTGTTGGCCGCCGCGAGGTCCCGCGCCTCCGACAGCTTCTGCAGCGCGGCGTCCATCACCTGGTCGTACGGGACCATGGCGACCTGGGTGGGATCGACCACGTCCTCGTCCAGGATGATCCCCTGGTCGTACTGGAGCGCGATGTTCCCCAGGAAGAGCCCCTGCATGAACTTCGCGAATGCGATGGCACGCTGCGTATCCGCGCCGTTTGGCCCGATCTGGAGATCGAGGTCGCTGATGGACTGGAGCCCGTCGCGGATGGACGCGAGGGCTCGGTTCGAGAGGAGCCATGGGTCATAGACCCAGTACCCCCACTGGTACGCCGTCACGTTGATGATGGGAACGGCGGGCTCCATCCCCTGATCCTGGAAGCCGTAGTTGGCCTGGGAACCCGTGATCTCGTCGGCCATGGAGGCCATGGCGGGTCCGGGCGCACGGCCCTGCTGGAGGTCCCACCAGGTGCGGAAGGTCCCCGAGATGAGAGACTCCACGTCTCCCGGCTCGGACAGAGCGCGGGCGCGGTCCGCCGCGTCCGTGTTGGTGATATCAAGGTCCATACACGCCGACAGGGACAGGAGGAGCACCGCCGCCACCGACGCCATTCTGATCTTCATGCGATCACACATGATCTCTTTACCTCGTCCGTGAGCAATGGTTGGCCGGTCAGAACACGATCTCGATGTCGAAGCCGACACTTCTGAAATTCGGGTAGAAGTACTCATCGATCCGTCCCACGGCGGCGGAACCACCGAAGGTGTTCTTCCCCACCTCGGGGTCGAAGCCCCGGTACTCCGTCCACGTGTGCAGATTGCGGCCGGTGAGGTTGAGCGTGGCACGGGAGATCCCCCAACCCTGCATCATCGACGGGAGTTGGTCGCCCCCGAGCGTGTACCGAACGGACAACTCGCGAAGCTTCACGTAGTCAGCATCTTCAGTGAAGTAGCTGTTGTTCTTGTTGTTGGAGTACATGCCCCGCGCGTTGTAGTACGTGATGGGCTTCATCGTCTCCGGTGACTTCCCGAACTGATCCATCATGGGACAGTGACCGTCACGGCACCTCCACTGCGCGGTCTGGTTGTAGACCTGGGCGCCGAACTCGGCATCGAACAGGAGGGAAGCGCCGAAGTTCTTCCATTCGAAGTTCTGGAGGAAGCTGGCGTTGAGCGACGGCTCGCTGTCGCCCAGCTTCTGGTCCTCGGCATTGAAGCTCGAGTTGAGGGGTCCGATGGGGAGCCCCCAGCTGTAGGTGATTCCGTTGTCGGTTCCCGAGGTGCCCCACAGTCCCTTGGAGATTCCCTCGTTCCAGTTGTTCCCTGATCCGACCCACACCAGGTACCCTTCGTCGTTCACCTGGAACTGGGAACAGTCGGTGCCGGCCGGGAGGTCCTGGGCGCAATCGGTGGGCCAGCGCCACCCGTAGAAGGAGCCCAGCACCTCACCCTCCCGCACGTACATCCCGGCGCGATAGTCCGAGATCCGGTACGGCGCGACGCTCAGGTGGGTGATGCGGTTCTTGGTGCGGTCCAGGTTCAGGCGGGCGGACCAGAGCATGTCCTGGGTCTCGATGATGGACGCGTCCAACGAGAACTCCCGGGTGTTGGACTCGATGGTGGCCCCGTTCCGCCACTGGGCCTCGAAGCCCGCCACCGACGGGAGGGGCGCCAGGATGAGGGCATCCTCGATCTTGGTCCGGACGTAGTTGGCCTGGACGCGGATGCGCTCGGCGAAGATGGCGTCGATCCCCCACTCCTGCTCCGTCGCCAGCTCGGGCTTGAGCTGGTTGTTTCCAAGGGTGCGTGGGATGATGGCGCCGGCGCTCACCTCGTACGTCTGGTACTGGGCGGCGAAGGCCGGGCGGCCACCGGCCGTCCCGATGGAGTATCGGGGCTTGAGCTCGGTGATCCAGTCCACGTTGAACCACGGCTCCTGCGACACGCGCCACGCGCCGCTGAAGCGATAGTAGTTCTGCCACCGTTCCTCGATTCCGAAGAGGGAGCTCCCGTCCCGGCGACCGAGGAAGTCGACGATGTACTTGTCCTGGTACGTGAGCGACGAGATGGCGAACATTCCCATGGACCGGACCGCACGATTGTACGAATCGAGGTTCGGCGTCCCGCCGATGAGGGAGATCTTCTCCACGTCCTTCACCGGAAGGTTGCTCCCGCTCACGCTGAACCCATTCTCGTCCAGGCTCTCCATGAGATAGCGGAGGCGGCCGCGCATGGTGAGGTCTTCGCTCAGCCGCAGGTTGAGGGATGCAGTGAGGGAAGCGTTCATCTCCAGGCGGACATCGTTCCCCCTGGAGATGGCTCCCGTGGCCGGCGTGTTGAACGGGCGCTCCAGCCCCGGGCGCTCATAGTAGTAGCGATCGGTAGCGATGCGGTCGAAGCTCCCATTCCCCTGGAAGGTGAGCCAGGAGGTGGGCGCCCAATTGACGTCGACCCCTCCCATCCCCCGTACGCGCGACTCCTCGGAAGTGGTGTTGAGCAGATCGTACATCGGGTTGCGGGTCACGTTGCCCTGGTAGATGGGCTCCCCGATGGCGCTCACCTCCCCCGTGGCCGGATCAACGGCCATGAGGTCCGCGGCCGCGGTAGCGAAGGTCAGCCCCCGGATGATCCCGCCGCCGCCTTCGTCCATCAACCCGCGGTCCCTCTTGGCGAAGTAGGCCTGAGCGGAGATGTCGAAGTCTCCGAACCGCTGGCTCACGTTCACTCGCGTGTTGTACTGGTCGAGCCCCTTCGCCAGCTTGATGGCGCCCTGCTCGTGGGTCTGATCGAAGGAGATGCGGTAGTTGGTGTTCCCCTCGTTCCCGGCCAGGGCCACGTAGTTGGTGAGCCGTCCACCCGGGTCGAAGAACTGCTTCACGGGATCCCCCACCTGAACCGACGAGGGATAGGGATTCACCATGAAGGTCGTGTAGGCGTTACGGCCGTTCCCGCCGTCGTTCAAGGCGGGCGTGCCGCGATAGGGGAAGGTGATGGGGTTTCCCGCCACGTCGAGAATGGCCGTCTGGTTCGCGTCCATCCGCCATTGATGGTGCTGCGCCACTCCGTAATAGTGCTCGATGGAGTTGGCCTGATACGAGGTGCGGAAGGTGAACTGGGTCTGTCCGTCCCTGAGGTGGGCCCCGGTGCGCGTGGTGATCTGGATCACGCCGGCCGAAGCACGGGAGCCGAAGAGGGCCGCGGCGGCGGCCCCCTTCACGATCTCCATGGACTCCACGTCGGCGGGATCGATGTCCGCGATGCCGCCGTTGGTGATGACACCGTCGATCACCAGGAGAGGGGTCTGGCTTCCCGTGATGCTCGTAGGCCCACGAAGCTGGAACGAAGGCTCACTGCCCGGCAGACCCGACCCCTGGACCACCTTGGCGCCCGCCACCTTGGACTGGAGGAGGCCACCGACCGTGGGCGAAGGGGTCTGCGAAAGCTGGTCCACGTCCACCCTGGACACGGTGAAGGGGAGCTGCGTCTCGGGTGTCTCGGCGGCCACACCGGTCACCACGATTCCCTCCATCGTGATGGCGCGCTCTTCCAGGCGGAAATCCACCACCGCCGTCTCGCCCGCCCGGACCTGAACCGTCTGCGTCAAGGACCGGAACCCGATGCGCTCGACGTTGACCTGATACTCCCCCGCGGGAACGTTCTGGATGAGGAACCTTCCCTGAGGGTTGGTGAGCCCTCCCATCGAAGCCCCCGACAGGAACACCTGGGCGCTCACCAGGGGTCGCCCGTCGGTGGCCGTCGTGACGCTTCCCGTCACGGCCCCGGTCTGCGCGCCCACTTCGCCCGTGACGGCAGCGGCGAGGGCGCAGAAGGCGGCGAGGAACAGCCGTGCTCTTCCCACGAGTGATACGGACATGATTCGACTCCTGACGCAAGGGAACCCGAAGCACCGATCTATGGACTCCAAGCCACACCCACACACGGATCGCGCTGGACCGAAGTCCGCCGATCCGCAGGCTACGAGAAGCTTCCGACAGTCCTCATCACCCTCGGGTCAGGACCGGATCTCACCCCGGCCGAACCGGACGCCCACACACCGAAGGACGTCCAGGAACTCCGCATGCTACACGGAACACAGGTTACAAGGGAACGGATGGCAGCGTACCCCGTCCCGGAAAGCCTGTCAAGTAGGGACAGGAGAGGAAATCGGGGGTGATCGGCGGCGCTCCTCGCCCTTCAGCGCGCCCGCACGCTCCGCCGCGACGCGGCCGCCCGGACGACGGCGGGAGACCGCCCCAGGATCTCCTGGAAGATCTCCCGGTAGACCGCGGTGTCGGCGGGCTTCTGATAGTATCCGCGCGCCCCGAGGTGGAAGGCGTGCTCGGCGTCGAGCGGGTTCTCCGACGCGGTGAGGACCACCACGGAGATCTCCTCCAGGTCCCGGCGCTCGCGCAGCCACTCCAGGACCTCGAACCCCGAGGCCCGGGGAAGCCCCAGGTCGAGGATCACGAGCCCGTAGGTGAGGTCGTGGTGCCCCGCCCAGCGTCGGTCGAACCAGGCCTGGGCCTCGTCCACCGTGGAGACCTGGTCCACCGGGACCTTGGGGAGCAACCGGTTGACCACCGCCTTCAGGAGCGTCTGCTGGATCGCCTCGTCCTCCACCAGGAGGACCCATTCGGGCACCTCGGTCAGCGGCCGGAACACACGCGACTCCTCGCCGGAACGGTGGGGGGGTGCGACGAATCGTTCACTCGTCGGGCCCGATCTTGAGGATCTGCCGGAAGATCTCCATGTACTCGAGGAAGTCGGCCGGCTTCTGGAAGTAGCCGCGGGCGCCGAGCTGGAAGGCGTGTTCGGCGTCCATGGGGTTCTCCGACGCGGTGATGACCACCGCAGGGAGGGGGTTGCAGTCCACGTGGTCGCGGAGCCACTCCAGGATGTCGAACCCCGACGCGCGCGGAAGCCCCAGGTCGAGAACGACCAGCCCTTCGCACATGGAAACCTGCTGGCGCATCATCCCTTCCAGCCACTCCCGGGCGTGGTCCACCTGGGCCTTCTCCACCAGCGGGACTCCCGGAGCCACGCGGCTGATGGCCTGGCGCATGAGAAGCCGATGGTCCGGCTCATCTTCCAGGATCAGGACCCACTCGGGCAGTCTCCCCGGCTCAGCCACCGTGCACGCTCCCCATTCGCATCCGATGCGTCACCGGATCCGTGGACCGACCACCCAAGCGTCCCCACACGTGGGGCATGGCCAACTCCTTTCTGGCTCGACCAGGGGCGAATCACCTTCACCCGAGACGTGTTGCGCTCCTGCAATTATGCCCCCGAAACGCGATTTCCGCCATATGTTTCCGTAAGATCCGGACACCCGGCCCTCGGGAAGGGTTGACCGGAAGCGGATTCCGTCCCCCTTTCCCTCCGTCGAAACCCAGTCGCATACGAACGGGAGAACCCATGGCCGAGGCACCGATTTCGCTCATTTCCGACCCCATGGCGGTCTTCGCCTTCCTGGCCGTCCTGGTGGCGTTGATCTTCTGGGCCTCGGGGGTGGAGCGGCTGAAGAAGAGCTTCGAGTTCGTTCCGCCGGTGATCTACGTGTACTTCCTCCCCATGTTCTCCACCACGCTGGGGATCACGCCGCCTTCCTCGCCGGTGTACGAGTGGATGACCCGCTTCCTCCTCCCCTTCGCCCTCCTCCTCCTCATGATCTCCATCGATCTGAAGAGCATCGTTCGGCTGGGTCCGGTGGCGCTCTTCATGGTCATGGCGGGTACGGTGGGGGTCGTCATCGGGGGGCCCATCTCGCTCATGCTGTTCAAGGGATTCCTCCCGCCCGACGCCTGGACCGGGTTCGCCGCCCTCTCGGGGAGCTGGATCGGCGGAACGGCCAACATGGTGGCCATCGCCGAAAGCGTGGGCACGCCGGAGTCCGCCTTCGGCCCCATCATCGTCGTGGATACCGTGGTGGGGTACGGCTGGATGGGGATCCTCCTCCTCTTCAGCGGATACCAGGCGCGCTTCGACCGCAGGACCGGGGCGCGTACGGACGTCATCGAGGAGACGAACCGCCGGCTCGCGGAGATGGACCAGGATCGGCACCCCACCACGCTGCGCGACTTCGCCGTGATGATCTGTCTGGGGATGGCGGGCGCCGTCGGCTCGGTCGAGCTGGCGCAGACCGACCTCTTCCCGGCCCTGGGCGACCCCACCATCATCTCCAAGACGACGTGGGCGATCCTCATCGTGGTCACCGGAGGGCTCGCCCTCTCCTTCACGCCGCTGCGGAACTTCGAGAAGGTGGGCGCGTCGGGGCTGGGATACACGGCGCTCTACCTCCTCCTGGCCGGAATCGGCGCGCAGGCGGACCTGAAGGCGGTCATGCAGGCGCCGGTCTACCTCCTGGCGGGCGCCGTCTGGATCTCCATCCACGTACTGGTGCTCCTCGCGGCGGCGCGGATGGTGAAGGCGCCTCTCTTCTTCGTGGCCACGGGAAGCGTCGCCAACATCGGAGGCGCCGCCTCGGCGCCGGTGGTGGCGGGAGTGTACCACCCGGCCATGGCGCCGGTGGGGCTCCTCATGGCGGTGGCCGGATACATCCTGGGAATCTACGGGGCTCTGGCGTGCGCCTGGCTCCTGGGGATCGTGGGCGGGTAGAGGACGGCATGACACCGAACCTGGAGTGGCGATACCACCGCCCCGGCTGACAGAGCTGCGCACGCACGCAGGAGTTTCTTGCGCAGAATCACATCGGAGACGGCGAAGTGCGGCTCACCTCCAGGGCGCCGGTGTCGGGGGACGACGCCCTGGCGCTCCTGCAGGGCGTGACGGACCTCTACGTGGCGAAGGGAAAGCAGGTACTCCACTTCGACATGACGGAGGGACGCCCCTCCGATGACGAGATCCTCTCCTTGATCCTGGGGCGCTCGGGCACGCTGCGTGCCCCCGCGATCCGGTCGGGGACGACCTTCGTCGTGGGGTACAACGCGGACATCCTGGGCGAGACGCTGGGGTAGTTCTCCGTCCGGGCCAGGACCGGAGGATGCTCGGCGGATGTCGACCGGCGGCTTTCGCCGGCGCATCCGGCCGTCCTCGACCCCCGTCCGCCGCCGAGATTTCCTATATTCCGACCGGCCCCGTGACGGCCCCCCGCCGCCACTTCCCGAGCCTCCAACGACATCGATCTCAATGAGCCAGTCGCCTTCCATCATCTATACCTGGACGGACGAGGCCCCCGCCCTCGCCACCCACGCCTTCCTCCCCGTGATCCGGGCCTTCGCGGGAGCGACGGGCGTGCCGGTGGAGACCCGGGACATCTCCCTGGCCGGGCGCATCCTCGCGGTGTTCCCCGACGTCCTGGGCGACGCGCAGCGCATCCCCGACGACCTGGCGGAGCTGGGCAAGCTGGTGGAGACGCCCGAGGCGAACATCATCAAGCTCCCCAACGTCAGCGCCTCCATCCCCCAGCTGAAAGCCTGCGTCGCCGAACTCC
>JAOUPR010000129.1 GCA_029879725.1 Gemmatimonadota bacterium
GGACTGCTGGGTGTCCACCACCAGGACGCCGTCGTCGCCCACCACCACCAGGGATCCGGCGAAGGCGTACGAGGGAGGGTTGGGCACCACCACGGCGGCGAAGACGCCCGGTCCGAGCTCCTCGAACGTGAAGGTGGGCTCCTGGGCGGAGGCGGGGGCGGAGGCGGGGGCGCAGGCCAGGAGTGCCAGGAATGGCAGGAGTGCCTCACGCGCGCCCGTCACCGTCCGCCCTCCCCGCAACGCTCCGCACCCGCCGGCTCCCCGGAAGGGAGGTAGTCCGCCGGGTCGACCAGGACCATCCCCCGGTCGGAGTCGACGAACTCCCGGAGGATGGGCGCGTGCCCCGCCCCGATGATGACCAGGACGCGACTCCCGGGCTCGGCCAGGCGCTGGAGGTTGGCGAAGATCTTGATGTTGCGCTCGTACCACTTCGCCACCAGCCCGGCGCCCACGAAGGTGTCGCCGGCCCCCACCGAGGCGAAGCGCATATAGATGCCGTGGTCGTCGGCCAACCGCCGCGGGTCGTTCATGACGCGGAGGATCTCGCCCACCGTGTTGCACGCCTGCAGGCGGTTCGCCTCCTCGGCGACCCTGGCCAGTTCCTCCCCCACGAAGGCGACGAAGGCCGGGTCGTGGAGCTGGGCGTAGTCCATCACCTCCTGGAAGGGGAAGTCCCCGCGCTGGTCTATGGGATACACGCGGTCGTGGCCGCCGCCGCTCGCCAATCGGAACCCGAGCTGCTCCGTCTCGCTGCGGGAGAGGACGTGCCGCCCCGCGCGGTAGGCCCCGTACAGGCTGTCGAGGCGCTCCCGCCGCGAGGGCTCCCACTCCACGGCGATCCTGGTGGGGCGGAAGCGGGCCAACGCCTCGGCCACCGCGGCGATCTCGGCCTGCTTTTCCGGGGACAGCACGTCCGCCACCTCCGTCTTCACCACGTCCAGACCCGGGTTCCCGAAATGGTAGGTGCCGAGAACGAGCACCTGAGGCGACTGCGCCCCCAGGGGGAGCGCCCAGAGGAGCGCGCACGCGCAGGCGAGGGGGATGGCGAGTGTGGGGCTGCGCACGGTGGGTCCTCCAGGTTCGGGTGCCGGGAACGTGGTGGACCGTACGGGGCGGGTGGGGGGAGGGTTTCGGGGGGGGGGGGGGGGACGGCCATCCCGGACGTCGTGCGCCGCCGCCCCCCACCGTTCTTGACGCGCCGCCGCCTCGCGTGAATCATGCGGCACGCCTTACCCGCCGTTCCGCGTGGTGGGCGGCCCCGCCGACTCGCCAAGGAGGCCCCATGCCGCGCATGCTGCCCCGAGCCCGCTGGCTCGTTCCCCTGGTCGTCCTGGCGTGTGCCCCCTCCGGAGATTCCCGGCGCGAGGTGACGGCGGTGCGCGAGACGCTCCCCGGGGGCGGCGTGTCCGTGCGATACGCGGACCTTCCGGATTCCACGGACCACCTCGTGGAGGACCTGCGCATCGGGTCTCTGGCAGGAGACGACGCGTACATGTTCGGCGACGTGCGGGGCGTGGACGCCACCCGCGACGGATCCATCTACGTGCTCGACTTCCAGGCGGCGGAGATCCGCGTGTTCGACTCCGGGGGCGTGTTCGTTCGCACGCTGGCGTCCGGGGGAGAGGGGCCCGGCGAAATCACGGCGGCCAACGGGTTCCAGGTGGTGGGCGACTCCGTCCTCTGGGTCCAGGATCATGGGAAGGGGAGGATGTTGGCGCTGGGCCTCGACGGAGTGGAGCGGACCCGACGACCCATGCACGTGATGTCCTATCGCTACGTCTGGGCCGGATTCGTGGACGACCGCGGCGTCTTCTGGAAGCCTGCCAGCCATTCGGACGACCAGCGAGGACATCCACCCGAGGAAGGGGTGAACCAGGGCTCGGGCCGCCTCTACCTCAAGTCCGACGACCCGGCCACGGAGCGCATGGACTCGGTGTACCTCGGGACCTACACGGGGAGAACCTTCATAGCCCGGAACTCCCAGGGCGGGTACACCTACTACCCCATCCCCTTCGATCCCATGGCCTCCAGCGCGGTGACGCCCGCGGGTGAGGCATGGGTCACGTCGGGAGAGCGCTACACCGTGACGCGACTCGCCGCCGACGGCGACACCCTGATGGTTCTGGAGGTGGAGACCGCCCCCGACCCCGTAACCGACGCCGACCGCGCCGCGTACGTGGCGTGGATGGCGGACCGTGACCCGGGGCTGCGCGTGACGGCCGAGGAGATCGCGGCGGTCGCCCCGGAGACCAGGCCCCTCATCGACGGCCTGCTGGTGGATGACAGGGCCCGCCTCTGGGTTCGTCGTGCGGCGGGACAGGACGAGCCCCAACGCTTCGACGTCTTCGAGAACGACGGGTCCTGGGTGACGTCCGTGACGCTGCCGCCCGGGGTGTCGCGGTATGCTCCTCTGCGCGTCCGCGACGGGCGCATGTACACCGTCGTCCGGGATGAGATGGACGTGCCCTTCGTGGTGCGGATGGAGGTGGGGGACCGGGGTCGATAGGGGGGGTGTCACACCCTGTTCCTGTCGTGCCGGGCACCGAAGTCGGAGAGAGAGAACGTCTCCACTCCATCATCGACCCGCCCCGAATCCGGAGCTCCGTATGAGGCACCCCAAGGATCCCCTCGAGGATGTGGCGTTCACCTGTGCCGGCGTCCATCGAAGTCTGGCCGAGCAGGTGGCGGAAGAACTGGCCCAGGAGAGGTACAGCTGCGTCGTCATGGGTTCACCGTGGCCGTCGAAGGATCCTGAGGAGTGGGGTATGCGCACGACCCTGCCCGCGCACTTTCCCCTCAGCATCGGTCGCTTGTGGGTGGTGCTCTGCTCCGAGGAATACATGGCGGAAGTGTGGAACGAAGAGCGCCTCGGCGAGCTGGCGGGTCGGGTAGAAGACGCCGGTGAAGACTCCGTGCAGCCGCGCATTCCTGCCCCCTGCGCGATTCCCTCTTCAGACTTACACTGCAGCGAACGCCGTCGAACTCCTGCATCCCGAGGATGTGTCATGCGCACTACCACCCTTCTCGCCGCCATCCTCCTGGTGGCGGCATCGGTTCTCGTGTCTCCTGCCTCCGCTCAGTCCACGGCAGGAGACCGGATGGCCACCGCCGTGCAGAGTCTGGCGCTGCGCGGCATCGGCCCCGCGGTGATGGGAGGGCGCATTGCGGACATCGCCGTGCATCCCTCCGACCGTGGCACTTGGTACGTGGCGGCGGGATCGGGAGGTGTCTGGAAGACCACCAACGCGGGCGTGACCTGGACGCCCGTCTTCGACGCACAGCCGTCCTACTCCATCGGGGCCGTCACCCTGGATCCGTCGAACCCCGAGGTGGTGTGGGTGGGCACGGGAGAGAATGTGAGTGGACGCCACGTGGGGTGGGGCGACGGCGTGTACCGTAGCCGAGACGGCGGGCGCACCTGGGAGAACATGGGGCTCTCCGAATCGCAGCACGTCGGGAAGATCCTGGTGGACCCCCGCGATTCCAACGTGATCCTGGTAGCCGCGGAGGGCCCGCTCTGGAACTCGGGAGGCGAGAGGGGCGTCTACCGCTCCACCGACGGCGGCTCCATCTGGACCCGCGTCCTCGAGATCGACGAGCATACCGGCGCCACCGACCTGGAGTTCGCGCCGGGGTCGCCCGACGTGGTGTATGCCGCGACGTACCAGCGCCGGCGTCACGTGTGGTCGCTCCTGGCGGGGGGACCCGGGTCGGGCATCCACAAGTCCACCGACGGAGGGGTGACCTGGCGTGAAGTGACCGTGGGCCTTCCTTCGGGTGACATGGGCAAGATCGGGATCGCAGTGACCCCTGCCGACGCCGACCGCGTCTACGCCACCATCGAGGCTGCCGCCGGGGAGCGCGGGTTCTACCGGTCGCTGGACGGCGGAGAGAGTTGGGAGCGACGCAACGCCTACATCTCCGGGGGCACGGGTCCCCACTACTACCAGGAGATCGAGGCGTCCCCCACGGATGCCGACCTGGTCTACCAGATGGACGTCTTCTTCCACGTCACCCGCGATGGGGGCGCCGCGTTCGACTACCTGGGCACGGGACGGGAGAAGCACAGCGACAATCACGCCCTCTGGATCGACCCCGCCGACGGCCGGCACCTCCTTGCCGGCACCGACGCCGGTCTCTACGAGACCTTCGACGAAGGAGCCACCTGGCGGCACTTCCCCAACCTCCCCGTCTCCCAGTTCTACAAGGTGGCGCTGGACAACGCCGAGCCCTTCTTCAACATCCTGGGTGGCGCGCAGGACCTGGGCACCCTCCATGGACCGTCGCGGACCGGGAACGTGGAGGGTGTGCGGAACCGTGACTGGTACGCGCCCATGGGCGCCGACGGATACGGGGTGGCCATCGATCCCAGCGACCCCGACGTGATGTACCTGGAGACCCAGGTGGGGAACCTCTACCGGTACGACCGCCGGAGTGAGGAGGCGCTGAACATCCAGCCCCAGCCCGCGCCGGGAGAGGCGCCGGAACGATGGAACTGGGACTCGCCCATCCTCATCAGCCCCCACGACTCGGATCGGCTCTACTTCGGATCGCAACGCGTGTGGCGGAGCGACGACCGCGGCGATTCGTGGACTGCGGTGAGCGGTGATCTCACCAGCGGGCGCAACCGTTACGAATTGGAATTGATGGGGCGGGTATGGAGCGTCGACGACCTCTACGACAACGGGGCCATGTCACAGTACGCCACCCTCACCGCCATCAGTGAGTCGCCCCTGGCCGAGGGCGTGCTCTACACCGGATCCGACGACGGACTCGTGCAGGTGAGCGAGAACGGCGGAGAGAGCTGGAGCGCCGCCGCCCCGCTGCCGGGGGTTCCCGCGCTCTCCTTCATCAACGACGTGGAGGCCTCGCGGCACGACGCGGCCACCGTGTTCGCCGTGGCCGACGCCCACAAGACGGGTGACTTCACGCCCTACCTCTTTCGGAGTGCCGACCGAGGCCGGAGTTGGCGGTCCATTGCCGGTGACCTCCCTCCGGGGACCATCGTCTGGGCCATCCAACAGGACCACGTGGACCCGGACCTCCTCTTCATCGCCACCGAGTACGGACTCTACTTCACCCCCGACGGGGGTGTGCGATGGGTGGAACTGGGTGGGGGGGTTCCCACCATAGCCTTCCGGGATCTGAAGCTCCACGGGAGGGATGACGACCTGGTGGGCGCCTCCTTCGGGAGAGGCTTCTGGATCCTCGACGACTATGCCCCGCTCCGCGACATCGCCGCGGGTGCTCTGGACAGACCGGCTGCCCTCTTCCCTGTACGTGACGCGTGGTGGTACGTGCCCAACGTGCCCATGCAGGCTCGGGGCAAGCCCACCCTGGGAAGCACCGACTTCACCGCGGAGAATCCTCCCTTCGGGGCCCTCTTCGCCTATCACCTCAGGGACGTGCCCCGGACACAGCGCGAGGAGAGAGGGGAGGCCGAGGCAGAGCTACGCGACCGTGGTGCCGACACACCCTTCCCGGGATGGGAGCGATTGGAGGCGGAGGCGTTGGAGCATGGCCCCCGTGTTTTCCTCGTGGTCAGGAACGCTTCCGGCGAGCCCGTGCGAAGGGTGGAAGGGCCGGCTCGCGAGGGGCTGCACCGGGTGGCGTGGGACCTGCGCGGGCCGCCGCCCGATCCGGTGGAGTTGACCACGCCCGGCTTCGTTCCCCCTTGGATGACGCCTCCCCAGGGCCCCCTGGTGGCTCCGGGGAGCTACTCGGTGGAGTTGATGATGGTGACGGCCTCCGGGGCGGAGACGCTGGGGGAGGCGC
>JAOUPR010000130.1 GCA_029879725.1 Gemmatimonadota bacterium
GAGCGCGGCGGATCAGGCGCACTACCGGGCCCTGGTGTCCGAAATCGCGCGCTTCACCGCGCGTCCACACACCGCCCTCGCCGCCCCGGACACGCCCGACATGCCCCCGGGGAGCCCCATCGGCCAACCGGCGCTTTCCTGGCTCGGGTCCGTCGGTTGGGGGCCGGGTCCCGACCTCGGGACGCTCACCGGAACGGACCTCACCTGCACCTGGCGTTGACCGGAAGAAGGGGGGAGGGGCCAACCGGCCCCTCCCCCCTTTCCGTCCTCTTGTCCGCTCAGAAGGCCAGCATCTGCGTGACCTTGATGGTGAAGCTTCTCCCCGGCGCGATGGCTTCGTCCGTCTGGAACCGTTGTTCGTTCCACACGACGAAGATGTCGCTGAGTGGGCTGTGGATCAGATTGAAGCGCACGTTGGAGTTGACCTGGCGGGTGTCCCGGTCCACCTGGACCAGTGCATCGACGAACATGTCCTTGTTGAAGGAATAGTTCGTGCGAACCGTCCAGAACGTCTTGGTGAACGACTCCGGGGTGTCCGTCCCTTCCCACTCGGTTCGATCGAGCGACACGGTGGACCGGAACCGGTAGCTGGGCCGCACGGTGATCCCACCGGAGAAACCCTGCTGAGTACCGGTCCACAATCCGCCCCACGAGACCCGATAGTCCGCCGAAATCAACTGGCTCGCGTCCGTGCTGCCGCTCAACACCCAGGTAGCCCAGTCGTGTCGTCCCACCGCGATCGAGTCGATCCGGGAATCGAGAGAGTACGGCCTTTCCAGGAACTCGGTGGAGTGATCGACCGCCAATTGGACGTTCCCGCCCGTCTCGAGGAAGAAGGTCACTCCACTGTGGAAGCGCTTGGCCACGATGTCGCCCGAGAGATCGTCGAAGTAGTTCCAAACCACGTGGGGATGGATCTCCCGCACACCGATGGCCCGGAACGATTCGGGCCGCGGCCGAACACCCCAGTCGAGGAAGTACTTCCGGACCCCGGTGCGCTTGAAGAACCCGAGATCGTTCGTGAATCCGTCGCCGATCTCCATCAACCCGAACTTGACGTGGTGGAAGTTCCCTTCCCGGTTGAGGGACGTGCGCCACGCGTACTGTCCCGCGTCGAAGAGAGGTGACTCGGTCTGGACGTAGTAGGAGCTCCAGTCTATGGCTCCGGGAAAGCGGATGTACGCGTCGGCCCCATAGACCCGGTTGTAGCTCGACTCGTCGCCCACCGCATCGCGCATCATCACGATGCCCCCGACGTCGGACCCGGCGAAGAGGTTCCGGCGTACCCGCAGGACTCCGTAGTCGGACCCCAGTTCGTCGCCGGCGGGATTGGTGCGCATCCACAAGCCACCCACGGAGAGACCGGCGGCCTGTCCGGTCACCCGTATCCCCCCGTCGATGGGCACGGCACGGCGATCCGCGCCGATCCCGATGCGCCGGCTGTAGAACAGGAGAAGGTCCTCGTCGGGCGTGGGCGTGAGGCGCACCCTGGAGTTGCGCGCCGCGTCGCCCACGTAGAACAGCCCGGAGTTCTCCAGGAAGAACTCGCGCTTCTCCTGATAGAACAGGCTGTACTGGGTCAGGTTCACCCTTTGCTGGTCCGCTTCGACCTGCGCGAAGTCCGGGTTGGCGGTCACGTCCAGGGTGAGTCCCTCGGTGATCCGGTACTTCACGTCCACGCCTGCTTCACGCTGGTTCGTGAACCCGGTACCGCCCGTCTCGCGTACCGTTCCGGCGAGGGCGAAAGGCTTGACCCTGAGATCCCGCCCGGGCGTGCCCATGGGGAGTCCCGACAGATCACCCGCCAGGGACAGACGATAGAACGTGTACGCACGGGGGATGGGAGCCCAGTAGGCGACCTCGTTGTTCCGCCTCAAGGTGCGCCCGAAGTTGATTCCCCACACGTCGTTGGCCGGATCGAACCGGAGGGCGCGGAAGGGGATCTCCATCTCCACCGTCCACCCATCCGCCACGCGAGCCGTTTCCACGCGCCAGATGGCATCGTAGGAACTGTTGATTTCACGGCCTTCGCCCGCCACCTGCCGGTCTCCCCGGGCACCCTCGGGGTTCGTCATGAACACGTAGCCGTTTCGACGGTCCCGGAACGTGTCCAGGATCACCTGGAAGACGTCCTGACTGGAGTCGTTGAAATCCTTGCGGATGTCGTTGACCGTGGGCGTCTGGGAGTCGTGGAGGTACGCAGCCACGTAGAGATTCGACTCGTCGTAGGCGAGCCACACCTCGGTGTCTTCGGACGCGGGCAGACCCTCTCGTGGCTCTGCCTGGGTGAAGTCGGTGAGGGGCTTCCCCCTCCAGGCGGCCTCGTCCAGACGGCCATCCACCCGGACCGGCTCCGTGAGGGCCGTCGCCGTGGCGTGGCGACGGGCCGAATCGGTGATGGTGGCCGGAAGAGAGGTCTGCGCGTGGACCGGACCCGGAAGGAGGCCGACCATCACCGTCATGGAGAATACCACCCCTGCCGGACGCGCCATGCTACCCCCGTTCTATGATTGGAGAGAGGCGGGGAATATATCGCCCGCACGCCTCCCTGCCAGTCGGTGGCTCAGGAGCGGGTCACCGTTGGAGGGCCGGCCTCTCCGAAGACCGCGAAGAAGAACGGCTCCGGATCGACTCCATCCTCCGTCAACGCTTCACGAAGGCGCGGGAGGTCGAAGGCGGGAGTGCAGGAGACGGCCGCGTGGATGGCGGCCGCCTCTTCAACCAGGCTCTGTCCCTCGGCGGTGGCGTGCTCCTCTGCGGCACGCGTCATGGTCGCACGGCTCCGGTGCCGGAACGCCAACGGCACGTTGCTGAGAATCCGCTGGACCCGCACTTCGGCCTCCTCCGTCCATTCCATGGTCACGGGAAGGGGCACAACCACTCCGAGCTCGTCCTCGGTGAAGTTCCGCACGGCGATCACTCGGATCCCGTGTTCGAAGGAGATGGGGAACTCCACCCGGTGGGGGAGCACCGTCTCCGGGCGGCCCACCGGCTTGCCTCCCAACCCGGCGTACTCGCGTACGGCGAGCTCCAGGTCGGCGACGACGATCTCCAGGTCGAGGACCCTGTCGGCGGCGTCTTCGCCTCTCGCCTGGACCAGGCGCACCGCGACCGCGCCGCTGTCCATGACGACCATCCCTTCTTCACGGCTCTGCTCCGTGAATCCGAGGGCGTTCCCGAGGAGATCCGCCGCGGCGGCGAGATCCGTGACGGGATGGATGACCGAGAGTATCGAATGTCCTGAAGGCATGGTTGCTGCGATCTCCAATAGGAATCAGACGCCGCCGGAGCGACTGTGGGTGGCGAGCCACGAATGCAGGTCGCTCACGGGTTGTGGCGGGCAGATGTGTCTACCCTGCCCGTAGTCACACCCGAGGTCCTTCACCGCCTGATACGTGACTTCGTCTTCGATCCCTTCCGCCACGACGCGATAGCCCAGGCCGTGGGCCAGATCGATGGTAGATCGGACGATGGTCACCGCCTCCGAGCTCGTCGACATCTCCATGATGAAGGATCGGTCGATCTTCAAGGTGTTGAGCGGAAGGGCGCGCAACCGCTCCAGCGACGAGTAGCCGGTACCGAAGTCGTCGATGGAGAGGTGCACCTTGGCTTCCGCGAGAGCCTGGAGCGTGGAGTTCACGCGCCCCAGGTCGGAGATGAGGGCATGTTCCGTGATCTCCACCCAGAACTGGTCGGGAGTCGCGTCCACGCGGCTCAACTCGTTGAGGAGCCGTGAGGCCAGTTCCGGATCGTGGAGCTCGTACGGGGAAACGTTCACCGCCACGGCCAGATCATGGCCGTTGACCTTCCAGAACGCCACCTGCTGTGCGGCGGCGCGGAGCACCCAGTCCGTGAGTTGGCCCGTCAGGCCCGCGCGTTCGGCGATCCCCAGGAACGCGTCGGGCATGAGGATCCCGTCGGCGTGGTTCCACCGGATGAGCGCCTCGGCACACACCGGCGTCCCCGTGGACAGCTCCACGATGGGCTGGTAGTGGAGGGTGAGTTCGTCGCGCTCCATGGCCTGGAGAAGCTGACCCGACATGTGGATCTGCCGGCTCGGCTCAGGGCCTCGCAACACGCTGGGCTCGAAGTACTCGAAGTCCGTGTGCCCCACCTTGCTGGCGTACATGGCCGCTTCGGCGTGGCGCATGAGGGAGTTCACGTCGTGGTCGTGGTTGTCGCAGATCGCGATACCCATGGCCGCCTTGAGATAGACCTCACGGCCCTTGGCGGTGAACGGCTCCCTGAACGCCTCGAGGATCTTGGTGATGATGATGTCGGCGGCCACCTTCCCGTCGGACTCGTTGGGAAGGAGAAGGGCGAATTCGTCCCCGCCCAGACGCGCGACGGTGTCCGAGTCCCTCAGGGCGTTCTTGATGCGGCGGCCCACTTCGACCAGCACCTGGTCGCCGGCCGCATGGCCCAGCGCTTCGTTCACGTCCTTGAACAGGTTGATGTCCAGGAGCACCAGCACCACGTCGTGGGCCCGGCGCCGGCGGCGCGAAAGACACGCCTGCGACAGGCGATCCCGGAAGAGTGTCTGGTTCGGCAGGCCCGTCAGGATGTCCGTCATGGCGAGGGACTCGATGTACTTCCCGAGTTGGCGCGCCTCCGTGATGTCCTCGAGCACGCCGTCCACCCGCACCACTTCACCGTCGGCACCCACGAACGGACAGAGTACGTGCTTGAACCAACTGCTCTGTCCACCCCTGACCACCTGGGACTCCACCTCCACGCGTTCGCCGCCCACGGCACGCGTCCAGGCGGCTTCGAGGATCTCGCGGTCCGACTCCACCGTATCCGAGATACCCGGAATGGGCATCTCCACCACATCTCCACACAGGTCGGCGGCATGTGCGCTGACGTACAGCGGGGTGGTGGGATTCTCCACGGAAACGGACCACACCATCTGCGGAATGTTGTCCAGGAGGCTGGAGACCTGCTGCTGCAGGTCCACCACCCGGTCCCGTTCCACCTGGACCTCATTCTGGGCGACCTTCCAGTACCCCTCCAACATGAGGCCGACTTCACGGAAGACCCTCCGCGTCAGGCTCTCGCCGAGCGTCTCCGCCTCTTCGCGGGAAATGGTGTCGACCTTGCCGATGCGCTGCCTCAGGTAGTTCAGGTACAGATGGTAGGACCCGAGAATCCACGGTGGCTGAACGTTCCACCGGTGGTGGATTTCGCCGAGCCGTATCAGCGACTCCGCGGAATCCGCGTCCGGCGCCACGGTGAACATCGCGTGGAGATGGTCGACCTGCCGGCGCACCAGGTCCTTCAGGTCACCCCCACCGGCTTCGTATTCGTCCAGAATCTTCTTGGTTTCCGGAAAGCGGCGGAGGTAGTCGTAGAAGAACTCGGCGAAGGAATCACCGTTCCGGCCCAGGACGTCGTCCTTGCGCTGGGCGAGGGTCTCGGTGTCGTCGGAGTTGAGGTTCAGGAAGGCGTTGAATACGTCGTTGAGGTCGCGGACGGCACCCGGCTCCACGGCCACACGACCCGTTGCGGTGGACCCTTCCTGAGCACGGCCTCCGGGGAACCGTTGCTGCTTGACCTCCTTGGCCGGTGCCACGGCAGCATCGCCTTGCAGGAACCCGAACTCCGGCTCGGCGACTGACCCCCACGCGAGTGGATTCTCGACGATGTAGTCCCCGAAATCCGAGATGAACTGCTCCTGGATCGCGGACTCGACGAAGTA